>JAEWTV010000043.1 GCA_023397675.1 Bacillota bacterium
CTGCTGTAGTCTCTTCAAAATCACTTGTATATTTTCTGGAACAGCCTGATACTACTAATAATGCACTAGCTACTAATAGTAATATGCTGTATCTTACTTTTCTCATTGTTTTCCCTCCTATTTGCCTGAGACGCAAGACTGTGCTTGCGCCTCTTAGCTTAGTACTTAGTATAGTTCACTAAGTAACAAGTTACTGCCACTGCCATCCTTTAGCGGCATCGTCAACATCGCGGTTAGGAACCCCGGCTCCACCTTGATCGTCTACATTAGAGCCTGATTTGGCTCTGTCTTCTGCCTTTATTTTGTCTAACTCTGCTTGCTCTTCGGCAGATAATGAAGACGGTGGTAATGTGGATTTAGCGGGTTTTGTTGCAGTAGTGTTGCTCTTTGTTTCTTTGGGTGTTGTGGCTTTTGTTTCCTTTGGTGTCGTTGTGTTACTGTTGCCACCGTTTGTGTTACTTCCACCCTGTGGCTGTGTTTGTGTTTCTGCGGCTTGTGTTTCTGCTGGTTGAGATTGTGTTGGCTGTGGGTCACGTGGTGTCGCTAACACCTCCTGAATTAAGTCCTCTTTCGTTGAGAGATTTTCATATAATGTATCCATGATCTCTCTTAAGTCCTTTTCATCTTTAATGGTGTAGTTCTTCCAGTTGGTTAATACGTTGGTTTCGAAAAACTCTTTGCCCAAATTGCCGTATATATCTGCTTCACTAGTGGTCTCACTCTCTGCCGATAAACTTGTATTGTCACTACCTTTTGTTTCCATCGTAACTGTGGTTTCTATTGCTGTCGTTTGCTCCGTCACGCTTGCCTTCTGGGAGCAACCCGTTATACTTAATAGAACTATTGTTATCATTAGTACTGCCTTTTTCATATTCCTGCTCAGCCCTCCATTATACTGCTTCACTGTCTAAAGGGTTTCTGTCTTTAAGCATTGAAATGATTAAATTGAAATCCTCCATTTCTTTATCGTCCTTATAAACTTTGTTGATAAGGTAGTTAACATATGAGAAGAAACCGTTCTCCTTACACCCTCTGATAAACTGTTCGTACCCTTTTTTTGAATACTGATGAAGTTCCTGACAGTTTTTCCTAAACACTTCACTATCCATGTAGCTTATAGTGCTTTTAGCATAAGGTCTTATGTCTATAAGTAGTGAATCCTCTAGTTTTTCCATCATATTCAGCTTACTCAACAAAAGATTTTTGTACTTACTTAACCGTTCTTCACTCAACCAACGGCTCTCTGAATGTTGGATTCTATAAATATCTGCAAGTTCTGTTATACAATCCTCGCCAAACTCCTTAAAGAATCTTTTTCTGCTACGGTCTAATTGTGCCCGGAATGTACTCTCTTTTAATCCGACTCTCTCTGCATATATCTTCTGCGTATAATACTCACGCTCCAACAGATACCCCTTAACTGCCTTGTTAAAGTACTTACCATGCAAAGCATAGTTTAGTATCTGACGAAGCAGTTCGTATTGCTCCGGAGCATTGCATTTTAATTGCTTTAGACTTGCAACACCTAGCTGATCTGCCTCTAATAAATTCCCCTCTGTATCAAACAGTTGTCTTACTAGCCAGGTCATATACTGATAAAATGATAACTGCTCCATATTCTCCCGTCCTTTCTTTACTTTTTGTCTCTGAATTAATTCGATTTGTCAATATCTCTATGACATAATGATACCTCGTTCTCCCCAGAGTGTCAATATAATTGTGTATTATTTTGTTATATTTTACTATTTATTTTATACACAATATTATTATTCATTATTATTTTCTGATTATTGACTATGTTTTTTGTCTGGTTCCTACTCTTTTTGCTCAATCACCCCTCTTTTACTTTCCCACAGTGCGAATTTACCATCAATGCTTCATTATACCGCCTGCTCCCCTGCTTATTGTTAGTAACGCCCCCCCTTAATTTCCATATTGCCAGTATAACAAGTGTGATAATTTTATTAGATATCTGTAACTATCACCAACCTACACTTAGCTTACGATTAGGTTCAATACAGTATATCTGATAACATAGCTTTTCTGGTATTGGACGGCTCAGTTGTGCGCTGATCTGCTCCCTCCCACGCTTGACAAAAGTGATAATATTACTATGAATCTGTAAGGGCGAATGACATTCTTTTATCTAATCAAGTATGTTAGTAACTTCAATCGTTTTTAACATGGTTCGATTAATTATTAGAAGAATAACTCCCCTGTTCCCATATCTAAACAATGAAATACTAATAAACCTACCCGCTATCCCATGACAAAAAGAAAAGGGACACAGCTAATCTAAGCCCATGTCCCTGTTATAATCCTTTAACATTGTGATTTTAGTCATTTACCCCATATTACTGCCATTCATCAACGTCACTACGTACTCACGCATAGCATGTCAATCTGGGATTATCAATATCATACTCAAGTTCAATTCCAGAGTTACAGTCCTTACCCGTCAATTTCCCTGTATATCCACTTTTTCCTACCAACCCATATATATGTACAAAGCAGGACTTGTTTTTAATATGCTATGCATATTTTGGTATTATTTTATATTTTTTAACCTACTCCAACCTTAACTGCTTATTTAAGGTATATCTATTAATCCATTAGAAAAGCATCTGTACCTATGCATCTCCGTCACATATTCTTTAAATCCTCTGAAATCTACATATATTAACCGTTAAATACACAAACAACCATTGCTATGTTTATCTTGAAGTCTATTCTCCATAATGCTTAAACCGATTCCTAAATTTGATCATATTTCCCACGGTTATTGTCATATCATACAATCTGGTTTATAATCTCTTCATATCACTTTAGAGGAAATTAATTATTATGCAATATAATATGAAAAGCACAAAGTATCATATACAGATAACAAACAGCCTTACTCCTGATGAAAAAGTATTGGTTTCTAATTTTATTGATCTGTTTAATAAACCTGAATATAGAATCTCCCCATTTGAATTACGTCTGCCATCGAAAACAATACGGGATTACCTTTTTCAAGCCAATCCCTCTATTAGCTTTATCCGATTTAACAGATTGACACATTGTCTCGGTCGTACATCTAATAACCAATATGCCTACAGCTTAGTAGTTCTGCAAAGCCTTGTAGTTCCGGGACCAAGAAAAGAGGTTAAGTTTTCAAAAAAGTTTCCGGTTAACAAAATCCGCACCATTTCTTTTTATGGTACAAAGCGCACCTGGGCGGAAGAATATGAAATACTTATGAAACATGCTCATTCATTAGGCTGCACAAGCTTAGCCGACTGTTTCGGAGGTAGCGGTTTCATCAGTCTTCTTGCAAGCCGTCTTAATA
>JAEWTV010000061.1 GCA_023397675.1 Bacillota bacterium
CTGTATATAAGGAAATAAACAGATTTTGAGTATGTATCCATCAGGTATTCAATAGCATTAGCATTTTTTTTTGATAATTGTTCTATAACATTTTGATCTGTAATTTTCATTAAGCCCTCCTGTAGCTTATAATTATCACTAACCCTCTGAAATGGTTTTTCAATAGTACTACGTTAATCATGCTGATATTTTCCCAGAAAATTTAATTAAATTATATTTCTTTTATAAAATATAACAAAGTATTGTATCATAATGTGATATTATAACTATGCTGTGATATAATGTAAAACAATTAATACATTGCTGATATAGAAAATCATGTTACGTTGTACTCATTGAAGCGAGTATAAGAAATTGATGTAGCAGGAGGTCATAATGTACACTAAAATGGACCTTATACAAGGAATTTCGGATATCGGTATAAAGCCTGATGATACCCTGTTGGTTCATTCATCAATGAAATCAATAGGTGAGGTTAAGGGTGGGGCAGACACAGTTCTTGATGCATTTATAGAATATATGCAGCCCGGTCTTCTTATATTTCCTACACATACCTGGGAACAAATGAATAGTGATCATAATGTATATAATCCTTTGTATGAACCGTCTTGTATAGGTATTCTTACAAATCTTTTTATGAGGCGAAAAGGGGTAATACGTTCATGGCATCCCACACATTCGGTTGCTGCATTAGGTAAAGATGCACGAGAATATGTTATAGGTGAGGAAAACTGGGATACACCCTGCGCCAGAAAAGGATGTTGGGGTAAGCTTTATGATAGAAAAGCAAAAATACTTTTTCTTGGCTGCAGTTTAAGGAATAATACTTTACTTCACGGTGTTGAAGAGTGGAACAATATAGAGAATAGGCTTACCGATAAACCAAGGATTTATAAAATACTAACTCCAGATGGGAGACTTATTAATAGACCTGTATATGGACATTACTGTCCAACCTGTGATGATATATCAAAGAATTACATTAAAATGGAAGCACCTTTTATTGATAATGGAATTGCAAGAATAGGGTTTATTGGTGATGCAGTAAGCACATTATGTGATGCGGTGGGAATGGTTGAACTTACAACTAATTACCTTAAGATGAAGCCTGACCTTTTTGGAGATTTTGCACCTGTACCTGAACAGTGGTACAGGACACAAGCGAAAGCAGAATAGCCTATTCTACTTATCTTATAATTTCAATACATAAATAAAAACTAAAAGGCCGGATGTCCGGCCTTTAAATAATTTACTCCTTATCCGATCTGTTTCTTGAACTCAGCGGTTAATGCCGGCAGAATCTCAAGCACATCACCAACGATACCAAAAGTTGCAACCTTAAAAATAGGTGCTTCGGGGTTATTGTTTATTGCAATAATAGTATCGGAAGAAGACATACCTGCAAGGTGCTGAACAGAACCAGATATGCCGCAGGCTATATAAACCTTGGGGCCAACAGTTTTTCCTGTCTGTCCGACCTGGTGACTGTAATCGATCCAGCCTGCATCAACAACAGCACGCGAAGCTCCTACGGCAGCTCCCAGAGCTCTTGCAAGCTCTTCAACATATTTAATATTCTTTGGATCACCAATACCTCTTCCTGCTGAAACGATTATGTCCGCTTCAGTCAGATTTACTACTTCACAAAGATTATTAACAACTTCCTTAACCTTTATCTTAGTTTCAAGAGGAATTATTACATCCGGTCTTATAATTTCTCCGTTTCTATTATAATTAGGTTCAATTGCTTTCATAACCTTAGGTCTTACAGTTGACATCTGAGGCCTGTGATTAGGACAAATGATGGTTGCCATAAGATTTCCGCCAAAAGCCGGCCTGGTCTGAAGAAGGATTTTTTTCTCAGGATCAATTTCAAGGCTTGTGCAGTCGGCGGTAAGCCCGGTATTAAGCCTTGAGGATACCCGGGGAGCTAATGAACGCCCGTAAGTGGTTGCACCCATCAGTACAATTTCAGGTTTGTGCATTTTAATAAGCTGCACAAATATATCAGAGTATGTTTCATCATTGAAATCCTTAAGAGAAGGATGATCGATAACATAAACATTATCAGCACCGTGGGCTATAAGTGTTCTTGCGGCATTTTCCAGGTTTTCACCCAAAAGAACTGCTGACAGTTGAACACCCAATTGGGATGCAAGTTTTGTACCTTCGCCCAGCAATTCAAGCGCCACACTTGAAGGTATTGCATTTTTTTGCTCGGTAAATACCCAAACTCCCTTATAGGAAGACAAATCGTCATTAACTTTTTCCTCATCTTTGATAAGATCAATAGCTTTGAATTTGCAGGATGACACACATGCGCCACATAACGTGCAGTTTTCAAGAATTGAAGCCTTTTTATCCTCAACTTTGATTGCTCCGAAAGGGCATCCTCCAACGCAAATCTTACAGCCTATACATTTATCCAATAAAATTTTTATACTGGCCATTTTTATAACCCCCAATAGCTTATTTACAGACTTTAAACTGCATGTGCGTAAGTTTACCTACAAGCTTTTCAGCCTGCTGCGCCGGTGTTCCTTCAATCATTTCACTGTTGACTTCATGTACTGGAACAAAAGTTTTTACGACCTGTGTAGGTGACCCCTTAAGACCGCAGTGTACAGTATCCGCACTTATATCTTCGGCAGTCAAAACATTTATAACTGCTTTTTTTGCCCTCATCATTCCTTTTAATGAAGGAAGCCGAGGCTCGTTTATTTCTTTTACTACAGTAATAAGAGCGGGAAGAGGCATTTCAATTACTTCATAACCATCATCCGTAAGCCGCTGGCACCTTATAAAGTTTTCATTTATCTCCTCTATTTTTCTTACATAGGTTGTGTGGGGAATTCCCAGCTTCTCGGCGAGGCTTGGACCAACCTGGGCCGTATCGCCGTCGGTAGCCTGTTTGCCGCATATAACAAGGTCAGCACCGCCAAGTTTCTTAATTCCCATGGAAAGGGTATAGGAGGTAGCAAGAGAATCGGAGCCTGCAAATGCCCTATCACTTAAAAGAGCAGTGTCATCGGCACCCAGTGAAATAGTTTCCTTAAGTGCGTCAGATACTGAATTTGGTCCCATACTCATTACTGTAACCTTTCCACCTAGTTTATCCCTTATTCGTAGTGCTTCTTCCAAAGCATACATGTCGAAGGGATTTATTATAGATTCAACACCTTCCCTGATAATGGTGTTAGTTTCCTTGTTCATTTTAACTTCTGTGGTGGCCGGAACTTGCTTGATACATACTACAATGTTCATGATTCTCACTCCAATTCTAAATTAAAGTTTGCATTATACCGCTGAAATTTGTTCAAGAACGGGACGTTTCAAGGTTTAGAACCTGTAAATTCAGCACGGGCAAATTCAAACTCGCTGAATAAACATCAATTAAATTATAGGTATTTATTCAGCTCAAACAGTGAATTTGCTATCCGCGCTCAGATTAACAGGTTCTACAACCTCTACACTTATGTTCTTTACACAAATTTCAGCAGCATAATGTTCAAAAATATCAATTTAATAATATAACCTTATATAAAGGAGTAGGGATTAAAGCCAGGCTTTAATCCCATTATCATAAAATTTATTTATTTAGAAGAAAGTTCTTTTATAAGTTCCAGTGCAATAACATTTCTCTGGATCTGATTTGTTCCTTCATAAATTTGGGTTATCTTAGCATCCCTCATTCGTTTTTCAACAGGATACTCTTTCATATAACCATAGCCGCCCATTACCTGAACAGCATCAGTAGTAACCTTCATGGCTGTGTCCGAAGCCATAACCTTGGACATGGCAGATTCTTTTGAAAAATTCTTGGCTCCACTGTCAATATATTTGCAAGTCTGGTATACAAGAGCTCTTGAAGCTTCTATCTGGATCGCCATATCAGCAAGCATATGCTGAATTGCCTGGAAGGATGAAATGGCTTGTCCAAACTGAACCCTTTCCCTTGAATATTTTAAGGCCGCTTCAAAGGAACCTTGTGCTATACCTAAAGCCTGAGCAGCAACACCAGGTCTTGTCCTGTCAAGAGTTTTCATTGCAACAATGAAACCCATACCTTCCTTTGAAAGAAGATTTTCCTTGGGTATTCTGCAGTTGGTAAATACAAGCTCTCTTGTGCAGGAAGCCCGTATGCCCATTTTGTTTTCCTTTTTACCATATGTAAAACCGGGAGTATCCTTTTCAACAATAAATGCGGAAAAACCTCTTGCACCCTTAGCACGGTTAGTACATGCTACAATGGTGTAAACATCAGCTTCACCGCCGTTAGTAATCCACTGCTTTGTACCGTTTAATACATATTCATCACCATCTAATACTGCAGTAGTTTGAATACCTGCCGCATCGCTGCCTGCATCTGCTTCTGTAAGGCCAAAAGCGGCTATTTTTTCACCGGACGCTATCCCAGGAAGGTATTTCTTTTTCTGTTCTTCGCTACCAAAGAGTATAATAGGGAAGGTCCCAAGTCCTGTGCCTGCAAAAGCAAGTGAAATTCCTCCGCATGCCCTACTCAGCTGTTCAACAACCAGTGACATTTCAAACACACCGCCGCCAAGTCCGCCGTACTCTTCTGGAATGTAAACACCGCAAAGGTCTGAATCAGCAAGAACCTTCATAATGTCCCGTGGAAATATTCCTTTCTCGTCATACTCTATGGCGATAGGGGCAATTTTTTCATCGGCAATTTTGGCTGAAAGTTCTTTAATCATTTGCTGTTCTTCTGTTAAGAAATAGTCCATTTTTCTGCACTCTCCTTAAAGTTTATTGAAATGATTCTGCTAAGCTATGAACTGTAAATAAATGAGATTAATAGATGAATATTGAATATACAAACAAAGTATATAATAAAAATATTTTCAATGCAATAATAATGGAAGGCTGTTTATTTAAAGAAAAATGTTTATTAGCGTTTAATCGTTAGGTAATGATTTTGAATGTAAACACTATGGTATAATAGACATGAATATTTGTACTAAAAGGTGGAAGTGAATGAAGTTTTTATTCTTTACAGATTCACATATTAAGAGTACTCCTCCTGAAAACAGAAAAGATAACTATCGTCAAACGATTTTTAATAAACTGAATGAGATTGTATCAATCTCAAAAAAAGAAAAAGTTGATTATATACTTCACGGAGGAGACTGGTATGACAGGCCTTCCAATGATAAACTGTTATCAGGTGAAGTTGCTGGAATAATAAAAAACTTTGATAAACCTGTCTACACCATATACGGTAACCATGATGTTTTCGGTATAAGCCCTTTGACAGTCGAAGGAACAATGCTTGGTGATCTTATAAATGAAAGGATTGTCCAGCTTATTACAAATGACGAAAAGATTTTCTTAAAGGAAGGTGGATTGGCTGTTCAGCTTACGGGAAAGTCTTATAGGTATGGAATGGATTCAACACAAAACAGAGATTACTATTATATTATCCAAAAGGATAAAAAAGCTGATTATGCAATAAATATGGTTCATGGGATGCTTATATACAAGCCATTTCCACCCGGAATACCTTTCACATTGATAAAAGAAATTATGCAAACGGATGCTGACATTACGTTGTCAGGACATTATCACACTGGTTATGGAATAATAAATATGAACAATAGATATTTCGTCAATCCTGGTAGTATAGTAAGGGTAACAAACTACAGAAGCGAGCTTTACAGAATACCCAAAATCATTATCCTTGATATTAAGAAATCGATAAATATCAAGCAAATAGAACTCAAAAGTGTTTTACCAGGTCAAGATGTGCTTGATGAACAAAAATTATTATTTGATTGATTTTATATTAACAAAATGCTTTTTATATAGTAGTATAAGCATTATATGAATGATGAAGCAGAAAATTAGCATTTTAAATTATCTGCCGGTATATACATTATTAAAACGAGGATGAAGACAATTGAAAAAGAAGATTGGAGCTGTGTCGCTGGGATGTCCCAAAAACCTGGTTGATACCGAAATAATGCTTGGAATACTTAATGGGGATGAATTTGAAACAACTAATAATGAAGAAGAAGCACAGATAATTATTGTAAATACCTGTGGATTCATTGATTCGGCAAAAAAAGAATCAATAGAAACAATTCTTGAAATGGCAAAATACAAATCCTCAAATTGTGAGCTTTTGATAGTAACAGGATGCCTTGCTGAAAGATACAAGGAAGATATATTGAAGGAAATTCCCGAGGTGGATGCTGTTGCTGGAGTGGGGAATTATGAAGAGATTGCAGAGATAATCAGTGAAGCCTATAAGGGAATTAAGGTTGCAAAATACGGTAAGCTTTCAGAAAAGGCATACCTTGAGAATAAGAGAGTACTTTCCACTAAAAACGGGTTTGCTTATTTAAAAATTGCCGAAGGCTGTGACAACTGCTGTACTTACTGCATAATTCCAAAACTGAGGGGAAGGTACAGGAGCAGGCTAATCGAGGATATTGTAAAGGAAGCCAGTTGGCTAGCCGATTCCGGGGTTAAAGAAGTTATACTTGTTGCACAGGATACTTCAAGGTATGGTGTTGACATTTATAAAGAAAAGAAGCTTGTTGAACTTATACAAAAAATATCTGCCATTGAAGGAATTGAAGCAATAAGACTGCTTTACTGTTATCCCGAAGAAATTGACGATGCTTTAATAAATGAACTTGCCACCAATGATAAACTGTGCAAATACATGGATATACCAATACAACACATAAGTGACAGGATACTTAAAACGATGGGACGCCGGGGTACATCCGACGAGGTAAAAGACCTTCTGGTTAAGCTTAAAAAACACGTCCCGGGAATAGTTTTAAGGACTTCATTGATTGTAGGTTTCCCAGGCGAAACAGAAGAAGATTTTGAAAAATTATTTAACTTTGTTAACGATTTTTCATTTGACAGGATGGGAGTTTTTATTTATTCTAAAGAGGAGGGAACTCCTGCAGCCAAGCTGAAAAATCAGATACCAAAAAGAATTAAAGAAGCCAGAGAAAAAAAACTGTTGGTGCTTCAAAATGAAATAAGCCGCAGGAAGAATTCAGAAAGGCTTCAAAAGGTATATAAAACGCTTGTTGAAGGGGTTGCTGAAGACGGAATTTTCTACTATGGGAGATCCTATGCCGAAGCTCCTGATATAGACGGACTTATTTATTTCACCAGTGGAGAGCCGCTTGACTTTGGAAAATATGTAACAGTTAAAATACTTGATATTGATGACTACGACTTGATAGGAGAGGTTATCGATGAATCTGCCGAATAAACTTACAATATCGAGAATAATTCTTGTGCCGATATTCATGCTGTTTATAATGCCATTCCCAAACTGGGTTTTGGACAGCAGCTTATTAGGCTTTATACATCCTGAGCTTGTTTCAATAAACAAATTTATACTGGATTACGGCAACTATATCGGTGCAATTATATTTATACTTGCAGCAAGTACTGACAAGGTTGACGGGTATATTGCCCGAAAACGTAAACAGGTAACAAAGCTTGGAATTTTTCTTGATCCGATAGCCGATAAGTTGCTTATAACCGCTGCTTTGATTGCACTTGTACAAAGGTACGAAGTGACAGGGAACGGTGTAAGCGGTTGGGCTGCAATGATCATTATCGCACGTGAATTCCTTGTAACAGGTTTAAGACTTGTTGCGGCTGGCGAAGGTAAGATTCTGGCAGCAGGCAAATGGGGAAAAATCAAAATGGTTGCACAGACAATTGCTGTTGCATCATCACTTCTAAACAATTTCCCGTTTGCACAAATTGAAGGTATGAAGAAGTTCGCTTTTGACAGATATTCAATGATAATTGCAATTATTATTACAATTTACTCGTTATTCGATTACTTCTATAAAAACAGGGAAGTTCTTAAAATTCAGGACAGATAATTGAAACCATAGAGCCGTACACATCGTACGGCTTTTTTATTGTCTAGGAAAGTATAATTTTTTCGATTAAATAATTCTCGAAAGTTAAGGGTTATAGAACTAATGTGAAAGATTTCCTAGACAATAAAAAACTTTCGATTTGATTGCACGTGCAAATATTCTTCATGCTTCAGAAATGCACATGTGCAAACAAACGTGGCAAAGCCACCTTTGTTTATCCTAGCAAATAATGGCTTTTGAAGCTTTTTTTTCTGAATCTAATAGAAAATGTTGCATATAATTTTATTATATAATATACTATTAACAGTAATAATTAGTATCTGGTCATAATTATAAGTGAAATACTTACAGAATAGAAACACGGCGAGGTGTTATTGATGAGCAGAACATCCTTTCTAAAAAAAGAAAGGCAAAGCGTTCTTGTTGAAAAAATTAAGGAAGATCCTTTTTTAACGGATGAAGAGCTTTCTGAAATCTTTTCTGTAAGTGTACCTACAATAAGGCTTGACAGACTTGAACTTGGAATACCAGAATTAAGGGAAAGAATTAAAAATGTTGCGGCAAGTAGCTACAGCAAGGTAAAGACTCTAAAAACCAAGGAAATTGTAGGTGAATTAGTAGACATTAAACTTGGTGTCAGTGGGATATCCATCCTGGAAACCGGAGATCGAATGACCTTCGAAAAAACAAAAATAGTAAGAGGACATTTTATTTATTCTCTGGCAGAATCACTTGCAATTGCTGTAATCGACGCACAGGTTGCATTAGTCGGTGTTGCAAATGTAAAGTACAAGACGCCTGTTTATGCAGGAAGTAAACTGATTGCCAAGGCAGAGGTACGCAAAGTAAGAGGAAACAATTATTTCGTATGGGTGAAAATAGCTGAAAAGCAAACTGAAGTATTCAGAGGGAAATTTATTCTTGTTTCCCTTGAAAAAATTCAGAAAACATAGTAATTTATATTAGTAAAAAGTATTATTAAAATATATAGAATAATACCTTTCTACAAAAAATTTTAGGAGTGAATACCTTGCGTATACTAATAGATGCTATGGGTGGAGATAATGCTCCCCATGAAATAGTTAAAGGTTCTGTAGAAGCCTTAAGACAAGGCGAAGGCTATAGTGTAGTTTTGATAGGAGACAAACCTCGTATTGAAAGTCTTCTTCCATCAAAAAAATTGGATTACAGCAGGATCGAAATTGTTCACACGACAGAGATTATTACAAGCGATGATATCCCTGTTAAAGCAATAAGGAGCAAAAAGGATTCCTCAATGGTTGTTGCTTACAATATGCTTAAGAACAAAAACGGCGACGCAATGCTTTCAGCGGGTAATACCGGTGCAATGATGGCTGGAGCGTTATTCGTACTCGGAAGAATTGAAGGTATTGACAGACCGGCACTTGCGCCTGTGCTTCCAACAAAAAGCGGCGGTTCCATGCTGATAGACGCAGGTTTGAATACAATTTGCAAGCCTATAAATTATGTGCAGTTTGCTAAAATCGGTTCAATATATATGAAGGAAGCTTTCAAAATAGAAAATCCAAAGGTAGGACTTCTTAATGTCGGTACTGAGCAGAGAAAAGGAAATGAAATAATTAAACAGGCACATACAATGTTATCCTCTGCAGACATAAACTTCATCGGAAATATTGAAGGAAGCGACTTCCCGGCTGGAAAAGTAGACGTAGCAGTTTGTGACGGGTTCGTTGGGAATATAGTTCTAAAATTTCTTGAAGGCATAGGACCATTTGTATTTACTAATTTGAATGATGTTTATTCGAAAAATATTATATCCAAGCTTTCATATCTCGCAGTTAAGGATAAGCTGAGGAAATTCAAGAAAAAGCTTGATCCGGATGAGTATGGAGCTACCCCAATTCTTGGAGTTGAAGGTCTTGTATTTAAAAGCCATGGAAACTCCAAATCAAAAGCAATAAGAAATGCAATAGTCAAAGCATGCAAGTTCGCAAAAACAACAGTTATAGAACAGATAAGAGAAGAATTTAAAAACCTGGAGGTAGAGAAACTTGGGATCGAAGGTTGAGGCAGTTGGCATAATTGGTTTGGGAAAGTACTTGCCTGAGAAGGTCCTTACAAATTTTGACCTGGAGAAAATGGTTGATACATCGGATGAATGGATAACCAAAAGAACCGGTATAAAAGAAAGAAGAATTCTTGAAGAAGGGACACCTTCTTATGAAATGGGAATAAAAGCAGCTGAGCAGGCAATTAAGGATGCTGGAATAACCGCAGAAGATATAGATCTGATTATTGTAACAACAGCAAATCCTGATTATCTTACTCCATCAACTTCCTGTATAATTCAGGGAAAAATAAACGCTAAAAAAGCTGCTGCAATTGATATAAACTGTGCATGCCCTGGTTTTATATATGGTGTAACAATAGGACAGCAGTTCATAATGGCAGGTACATACAAATTTGTATTGGTAGTGAGCTGTGAGGCTATGTCAAGAGTCACAGACTATGAAGACAGAGCAACCTGTATATTGTTTGGAGACGGTTCGGGTGCAGCTGTATTAGGACCTGTTGAAAAGGGATACGGAATTATTTCGACAGATTTGGGTGCCGATGGTACATCAGGAAGAAACATAACCATACCATGTACATATATAAATGAAGAAGATAAAGAAAAAAGATTACATGAGAATAAAAGAGTTTTATGGATGGATGGAAGTGAAGTCTTCAAGTTTGCCGTGAAGACGATGGAAGGCGCTACCACCAGAGTTGTAGAGGATGCAGGCCTTAAAATGGATGACATAGATATGATAGTTCCTCACCAGGCTAACATGAGAATAATTGATGGAGCTATTAAAAGGCTTAACGTACCCAAGGAAAAGGTATATGTAAATCTTGACATGTACGGAAATATATCATCTGCATCAATACCGATAGCTTTAAGCGAAGTTGTAGACAAAGGTCTTATAAAAAAAGGAAGCTATGTTGCAATGACAGGCTTTGGTGGAGGACTTAACTGGGCTTCGGTATTATTAAAATGGGCAAAATAAATTCCATAATGAGGTGAAAGAATGGGAAAAATCGCATTTATATTCGCAGGACAGGGCGCACAACACGTAGGAATGGGAAAAGAAATAGCAGAAGCATACAAGTCTGCCGATCAGATTTTTGATCAGGCAACAGAAGCAATTGGTTTTGACATTAAGAAAATGATTTTTGAAGGTGACGAGGAAACTCTCAAAATAACTGAAAATACACAGCCTACTATACTTACGGTTAGCATTGCTTGTCTTGCACCGCTGCTTGAAAAGGGTATTAAGCCTGATGCAGTAGCTGGTTTAAGTCTTGGTGAGTATTCTGCACATGTTGCTGCAGGAACTTTAAATTTCAAGGATGCAGTTGCTCTCGTTAAGAAAAGAGGCAAATATATGCAGGAAACAGTGCCGGTTGGTGTTGGAGCTATGGCAGCCATACTGGGACTGGCAAACGAAGTTGTATTTGAATGCTGCAAGGAAGCTTCTGCTGTAGGAATAGTTGAACCTGCTAACCTCAACTGCCCAGGACAGGTAGTTGTTGCAGGTGAAGTAAAGGCTGTTGAAAAAGCTGCTGAAATAGCAAAGGAAAAGGGAGCAAAACGTTCAATGATGCTGCCTGTAAGTGCACCTTTCCATTGCAGCCTGTTAAAACCTGCAGGTGAAAAGCTTGCAAAAGAACTTGAAAATATCGAGCTTAATGATATGAAGCTGCCTGTAGTAACAAACGTTACTGCTGAATTCATAAACGACAAGAGCAAGGTAAAGGATCTTCTTATAAGACAGGTAAGCAGCTCGGTCAGATGGGAAGATTGTGTAAAAGCTATGATTGACCAGGGATTTGATACATTTGTAGAAATAGGCCCTGGTAAAACCTTAAGTGGTTTTATAAAGAAAATTAACAAAGAGGTAAGAACATTTAATGTTGAAGATATTGATTCATTAAATGCCACAATAGCAGAACTGGCTTGATTTTGTTTTAACAAATGCAAAAGGGAGGCATGCATAATATGCAATTAAAGGGGAAAACTGCTGTAGTAACAGGCTCTGGAAGGGGTTTGGGAAAAACTATTGCTTTGAAGCTTGCAAGCATGGGTGCAAATATTGTTTTAAATGATATAGCAGCTTCTGACAGCATAGATGCAACAGCGGAAGAAATGAAGGCAGCAGGCTACAATGTAGCTGTTACCAAAGGTGACGTCAGAAATGAAGAAGACGTTAAGAATATGATAAAAACAGCTGTAGATACATTCGGTGGTCTTGACATCCTCGTTAACAACGCAGGTATAACTCGCGACAAGCCGTTTGCAATGATGTCCGAAGAAGATTGGGATATGGTTCTGGACATTAACCTTAAAGGTGCATTCTTGTGCACAAAAAATGCTGCTAAAGCTATGCTTAAAAAGAGGTATGGCAAAATTGTAAATATGGCATCAGTTGCAGGAACAATGGGAAATAAGGGCCAGGCTAACTACTCATCATCAAAGGCAGGACTTATAGGATTAACAAAAACGACTGCAAAAGAATTCGCATCAAGGAACATTTACTGTAATGCGGTAGCACCGGGTACTATTGCAACGAAGATGACAGAGGTTTTACCGGATGAAGTTAAGGCAGAATATGTTAAGAACATTCCACTCGGAAGGTTTGGGACTCCTGATGAAGTGGCTAATGTTGTAGCTTTCCTCTGTACAAGTGATTCCGATTATGTGACCGGTCAGGTAATACATATTGACGGCGGATTGGATATGTAATAATATCTTACTGTGGTATTTCTAAAAAAATGCTGCATAGGAATTATTTATAATTAATTAAGAGCAACCCCCTTTGGAAGGAGGTGAACGTATGGTATTTGAAAAGGTAAAGAAAATTATTGTTGAACAATTAGGTGTAGAAGAAGAAGACATAGCAATGGAAGCTTCTTTCATAGACGACCTTGGCGCAGACTCACTAGACATTGTTGAATTAATTATGGCTTTGGAAGAGGAATTCGACCTCGAAATTCCAGACAGTGAAGCTGAGAAAATTACGACAGTTGGTGATGCTGTCGAGTACATTAAGAGCAACACATAAAAAAAAGTCCCTTGCAAGGGACTTTTTTTTGAAAAAATCTGAATATTTGTATTACAATTAAACCTTAATATTACTTTTGTAAAACAAGGTTAATATATACATAAATAAGTTTTGGAATTATTAATAATTTATAGAGTTAAACACATTTGGAGGTTGAAACATGAAAAAACGTGTAGTAATAACAGGTACAGGGGTCGTTTCTTCACTGGGAACAGGTACGCAGCAGTTTTGGAATGCCATTAAAGAAGGAAAATCAGGTATAGATACAATATCAAGATTTGACGCAACAAACTTTTCATCCAAGGTAGCTTCAGAGGTTAAGGACTTTGAACCTACAAACTTCATGGACAGAAAAGAAGCAAAAAGAATGGACAGATACAACCAGTTTGCAATTGCTGCAGCTAAAATGGCTGTAGAGGATTCAAAGCTGGATCTTGAAAAGACAGACAGAACAAGAGCAGGCGTAATTGTTGGTTCAGGTATAGGAGGAATTGAAACTCTTGAGGACCAGCATGAAACTTATTTAAATAAGGGAGCAGGTAGAGTCAGCCCATTCTTCATACCTATGATGATAGGAAATATGGCTACAGGCCGTATTGCTATAGAATTTGGTTTTAAAGGCTTTAATGAGTGTGTTGTAACAGCATGTGCAACGTCAAACAATGCAATTGGTGACGCATTCAAGGTAATACAGCGTGGTGATGCCGACATAATGATAGCAGGCGGCGCTGAAGCTTCAATAACTCCTTTGTCCCTTGCAGGTTTCTGTTCAATGGGTGCAGTAACATCCAATCCTGATCCAAAAACTGCATGCAGGCCTTTTGATGCTGAACGTGATGGCTTTGTAATGGCTGAAGGTTCAGGTATAGTTGTTCTTGAAGAACTTGAACATGCTTTAAGCAGAGGAGCAAACATAATTGCTGAAGTAGTAGGGTACGGAAATACAAGCGATGCTTACCATATAACTGCTCCAAGTCCTGAAGGTGAAGGTGGAGTAAGATGTATGAAGATGGCAATCAATGATGCAGGAATTAATCCTGAAGACGTTGGATATGTTAATGCCCACGGCACTTCAACTCCTTTAAATGATCCTATCGAGACTGCAGTTGTTAAGCAGGTGTTCGGTGAACATTCAAAGAAGCTTGCAATGAGTTCTACAAAATCAATGACAGGACATATGCTTGGAGCTGCTGGAGCAGTTGAAGCAATTATTACTTCACTTGCTTTAAAAGAAGGTATTCTGCCTCCTACAATCAACTACAAGACACCTGATGAAAAGTGTGATATTGATTGCGTGCCAAATGTTGCAAGAAAGGCCGATATCAAGTATGCATTGTCAAATGCACTTGGATTTGGTGGTCATAATGCAACAATTGCACTTAAAAAATATTAATTATAACTGACAAACATTTAAGGTGAGGCTTTTATAGCCTTGCCTTAAATACTTTTCCGGCATTTAGAGTGTATATAAAATTACTTTTGATGTATTTACTCTAAAACCCAGAAAATCTTCATTAATAAATATTGGAGGATACAATGCATAAAGCAATAGAGAACCTTCTGGAGATTATTCCACAATTTGAAGAAAAAATAGGCTATACCTTTAAAGATAAAAACAATATAATCCTTGCTCTTACGCATAGTTCATTTGCAAACGAGAACCGTGGAGAAGGCCTTTCCAGCAATGAACGTGTAGAGTTTCTCGGTGATTCGGTGCTTAATATTGTCACAAGTGAAAACATCTATAATATATATTCCAATCTTGCAGAGGGTGAAATGACAAAGCTTCGTGCAAGCTTGGTATGTGAAGCGTCTTTGGTTAATTTTTCGAATGCTATTGAAATCGGAAAATATCTTCTTCTTGGCAAGGGCGAAGAACTAACCGGCGGAAGGACAAGGACTTCCATACTTTCAGATGCCTTTGAGGCTGTTATCGGTGCTATATATAATGATGGCGGTATAGACAGTGCAAGAAATTTTATAAATAGCCATATGGAGCCGCTGCTTAAGAAAGGTGTCAATTGTGGAAGCTTTGTGGATTTCAAAACTCAGCTTCAGGAAATTGTACAAAAGCAGGGTGAAAAGAAGATTAGTTATGAAATAATAGATCAGAAGGGCCCCGATCATAATAAATTGTTTGTTGTACAGGTCAAAATAGGCAATCAGGTTATGGGAACAGGTGAGGGGAAGAGCAAGAAAGAAGCCGAACAGAACGCTGCCGAGGCGGCCGTAAAGAAGTCTTCGGGAAAGTAGGTAATAGTTTTGCCGGATTCCAATACAATTGTCAGACACAAAATAATACCTGTTTTCATTCCTCATAAAGGCTGCCCCTTTGACTGCATATACTGTAACCAGAAGATTATAAGCGGTCAGACAGTGGATATAACCGAAGTTGAAGCAAGGGAACTGATTGAATCAAGCATTAAGACAATTGTACCAGGAGCCAATATTGAGGTCGCTTTTTTCGGCGGCAGTTTTACAGGCGTGGATAAGGCTTTGCAGATACGGTTGCTTGAGACAGCTAATGAATATATAAAAAAGGGTCAGGTAAATTCAATACGAATATCCACCAGACCGGATTATATAAATAGGGAAATTCTTGATTATCTTAAGGAATACAACGTAAATACTATTGAACTTGGTGTTCAGAGTCTTGATGAACAGGTTTTGAAAACAAGCTGTAGAGGGCATGGCGTTAATGAAGTAATTACATCATCACAGCTTATCAAGTTATATGGTATTACACTTGGAATTCAGACTATGATTGGGCTGCCGGACGATAGTCGTGAGAAGGATGTGCTTACAGCTAAAAGAGTTATTGAATTAAGACCTGAAATTATCAGAATTTATCCTACTCTTGTAATTAGGAATACATACCTTGAAAAAATGTACAGGCAGGGGATTTACACTCCTTATACACTTGAGGAAGCAGTGGAAGTCTGCGCCGAACTTTTAGATCTCTATGAAAAAGAAAATATAAGTGTTATACGGACAGGTCTTCAGGCTACTGATAATATAAGTGAAGGTGCCGATGTTATTGCCGGTCCTTATCACCCTGCTTTCGGGCAAATGGTTCAATCAAGAAGAATTTTAAAGACCATAGAAGAAAAGATAAATAGAAGCAGTAAAATAACGGATACACTTACTGTTTATTGTCTTAAAGGGAAGGTTTCAGATATTGTAGGGCAAAAAAGAAGTAATATCACATACTTAAAACAAAAGTTTAAAATTAAAAATATTCATGTTAAAGAAGCTGATTTCAAGGGTCAAAATATTATATTAGAATTCAAATAATTGTTTTCTTAAATAAATTAGTTTCCAATAATATCAAAAGGGACGTGTGTACCATTCTTGTGTAGATCTATTCTTTTAATCTTTTCTTGAGTGCTAAGCTTATATATAACCTTATTGTCGTTTATTTTACTGTAATCATCAGTATATTCAGTGCTGAAGTAAATATTCAATCTATCATCATCTGTATCATATCTAATATCCTTGAAAAAGGCAGCTTTTTCTCCTTGAACTACATTAAAGGAATTAAAATAAACATATTCATCCTGTTTATTTCCTGTCGTGTATAGGTAAACACCATTTTTATCACTATTAGCGTCAATATATTTTTGAACTTTTTGTGGAATGTTGCTGTAATCTACCCTGAAAAATCTATTATCTGATTTTCCGCACCCAACCATTATTGAAATAATAATTAAAACAGGCAATAAGAGTATTTTTTTAAACATAGCAACTCCTTGAATAACATCAACTGGTAACTATTATAATCATAAGTTAAATTATTGTAAATATATTAGTTTTAGGATGATTTTTATTAGATAGAAAAATTGTAAATTCATAAGAAGGAATATAATAGAAAAATTTGTTAAAAATTTTATATAAAATAAAAGGAATTTTGAGGGCAATAAAGAATTAATATGTATACACAAATACCTAATTAATATTCAAAATAAAGTTCGGGGGGTTAAACATGGATGTATTAAAAGTATCAGCCAATTCACAGCCTAAATTGGTAGCCGGCGCATTAGCAGCTGTTCTTAAAGACAGAAGTTACGCTGAAATCCAGGCAGTAGGAGCAGGTGCGGTAAATCAGGCAATAAAAGCTATTGCAATTACAAGAGGGTTTGTAGCACCAAATGGTATAGATCTTGTAACTGTACCGGCATTTTCGGAAGTTAATATCGACGGGGAAGAACGTACGGCGATCAAGTTCCTTATTGAACCAAGATAAATAGGGTAAAAACCAAAATTAAAGACGGCATGCACCGTCTTTTTTTGTTGTTTAGATTCATTTTCTTTCAACAGGGACCTGAAGCTCGGTAAGCCAATCGTTTTCGTCATCCTTGTTCCATATGCCGTCAATAACCGATTCACGCGGCGGGCCTATTTGTTTGTAGCCATTATCACTTATCCATTTAAACAGGTATGAATAGGTTTTGCCGATATTTGTATAAGGACCCTTGTGATATACACAGGCGGCCTGCGGAACACGTTCCATCTTTTTGAATTTTATGGTTTCGGTATCTTTCCCCCATGTGGTTACTGCTTCGCAAAACTCCGCATCAATATCTTTTTCCCTGTAGTCACAGTCATGGTATATAGTAAAGCAGTAAAATGCTTCGGGACATTTAAGCCCTGGATTGGCTTGAAGTATTTCCCGACCTATGGATGGAACTACTTCAAAATATGAGTCATAACCGGGAACCACCATTCTCTTTGAATAAACAATAACCTCAGGTAGCTCTTTAATTGCAGCCTGTAAATTAAAACTAAACTGTCCGTTCATTTGCTCGATATAATTATCTATCTTAAGTAACTGCTCCTGGGTTTCTTTTAATACTGAGGTGAGTTCACATTTTCTATCTTCAAAAATCGAGGAAATATTGCTTCCTTGGAATATAGTTGAAATTTCCTCAATGGAAAATCCAATTTGCCGTAATGCTATTATGTCATGCACCTTTGGAAGCTGATCGGATGTATAATAACGGTAACCATTCTCCTCGTCAACAAAGGCGGGCTTTAAAAGCCCGGCCTCGTCATAATATCGTAAGGTTTTTATAGATACTCTGGTAATTTTTGAAAACATTCCAATTCTATAAATACAAATCACCCCGCTCACATATTTTAGTATAATCATTATTACGAGGTAAAAGTCAAGAGTTATATTCCCATTTGAACAACTTAAGGGAGAGTACCGTGCAAATAATTGCTATACCAAGCATCAGGCATATTGGAAAAATGAGGCTTCCTACGTCATTCCCAAGTGAAAAGCCTTTTAAAAGTTTTATTCCCTGTGTAAGAGGCAGAACATCAACTACATTTTGCATTGCTGAAGGCATTATTTCATATGGAACTGTTGCCCCTGACAAAAACAGCATGGGGAAGTAAATAAGAGTACACAAAAGGTTTGCAACCTTTAGGTTTGGTGAGATGCTTGCAAGCAGCATCCCCAAGCTGTATATTGCGATGGTTACCAACAGATAGGAAAGTAGAAAGCCTCCAAGGTTTCCTATAAATCTATAACCGAAGAATATTGCTGAAATACCATAAACTGCTGCAGAAGAAACGATTGAAATTATAAAACTGATAAATATTTGAACAGTAAGGAGAACAGCCGGACTTATTGGAGTAACCTGAAACCGCTTCAAAATTTTCTTGTCACGGTTGTCCGAAACAACCAGTGGAATACCCATAAGTCCAGTTGCGCAAATACCTATTGTTATTAGAGCTCCGAAGGATTGCTGCATGAAGGTATAATTTGCTCCCTCAAAAGCTGGCTTGTTTCCGTAAATAATGCCAAGAAGAAGGACTATTCCGACAGGAAAAAATACTCCGAAGAATATGCTGTCCAGACTCCTGATTGTAATTTTACTTTCTACTTTAAGCATGGTTTTAAATGTACTCATTTTTACAGCTCCTCTCCTGTGTAATATAAATAGGCATCCTCAAGGCTTTGAGCCTGTGAACCGGCGATAACGTTCGGAACAGTGTCCATTATGACTGTCTTTCCGTTGCTGAGAATACATATCCTGTCACAGAGATTTTGAACCTCATCCATGTAGTGTGATGTCAGGAATATGGTCAAACCGCGTTCTTTCAGTAGCTGAAGATGCTTCCACACATCCCTTCTGGCCTTTGGGTCAAGACCTGTTGTAAGTTCATCCAGAAAAATCAGCTCCGGATTGGGGATTAACGCCAGAAGCACCGATAACTTTTGCCTTTCGCCGCCGGAAAGCTCGGAAACCAAACGCTTATGCATTGGTGCCAATCCAAATGTATCTAAAAGTGGTTTCCAATCTGATGGATTTTTGTACAAAGAATATGTCATTTCACAAATTTCTTTTACGGTAATTTTATTTTGGTAGCTTGACTGTTGAAACTGCACACCTACTTTTTCAAAGACTTTATAACGCTGGTCAACTGGGTTCATTCCCAAAATTTCAACATCACCCGAATCATAACTTTTGACTCCAAGCATACAGTCAATTGCTGTGGACTTTCCGGCACCATTATGACCCAATAACCCGAAAATCTCACCCCTATGTACCTCCAGATTTAGATTATCAACTGCAAGAACTTCTCCGTAGTGCTTTTTAAGATTTTTTACTTTCAAGACCGTATCCATTAATTTACCTCCCTTTCAACCCGCGGACGCATCCTGAACGAGTAGTCTAATTTCACTTCATCTCATGCAGTATAAATTCTCCCGTTAGGGGAGAGTCAACATTTTTTTTAAAAAACTTTTTAAAGCATACACTGGTACTTTTAGTGAGAATATTCGTTTACTGTTGATTGCCAATGTGTTAGAATAAATGGGTTAATATACTCTATTTTTATGAGGTGTTGTCTTGTACCTTAAGAAGCTTGAAATACAAGGATTTAAATCATTTGCTGAAAAAATTAACCTTGAATTCAATTCAGGAATAACCTCTGTTATCGGGCCTAACGGCAGTGGTAAAAGTAATATTGCAGATGCTGTAAGGTGGGTACTTGGGGAGCAGAGCATTAAAACCCTTCGTGGAAGCAAGATGGAGGATGTTATATTCGCAGGCACAGAAAACAGGAAAGCTATGGGCTTTGCTGAGGTTTCTATCACATTTGATAATTCTGACAATTCGCTTCCAATAGAATACTCCGAGATAACCGTTACCAGAAGGATATTCAGATCGGGTGAAAGTGAATATTTTTTAAATAAGGTACAATGCAGGCTTAAAGATATAACTGAGCTGTTTCTTGACACCGGTATAGGCAAGGAAGGCTATTCAATAATCGGGCAGGGCCGAATAGACGAGATTTTGAGTACAAGGTCTGAAGACAGAAGACATATATTTGAAGAGGCTTCAGGTATAGCAAAGTATAAGATGAGGAAGATTGAAGCTGAAAAGAAGCTTGAATTGACCAAGCAAAACCTTATACGTATAAACGATATTATTAATGAGCTTGAAAATCAGCTAGAACCTCTGCGCCAGCAATCAGAAACCGCAAGGAGGTTTATGTCGCTTCGTGAAACTTTAAAAGACATTGAGGTTAATGTTTTCCTCGAAAACATTGGAAGGTTCAAGGAAAAGCTTACAGAACATGATTCACAGTATGCAAGCATAAAGGAAAGTATTGATAACGAGAATTCCAAACTTGAACAGATAACAGTCGACAACGCGGAAAAGACGAATCTTCTCAAATCTCTTGAGGAGAAGATAAATGCTGCCCGTGATGAATACTATGTCATTGACGGAAATATAGAAAGATGCAATTCGGAAATTAAGATAAATGAAGAAAAGCAATTAAACCTAAACAACAATATCGAAAGACTTAACAGCGAAATAGATGAGATGAACCAGAGGATGGAAAACCTCTCAAAAGATGAGGAAACCAAGCAGAAAAAGATTGATTACCTCAATGAGAGAATGGTTTTATATACAGGTAAGCTTGATGAAGCTGAAAAGAAGATGGAAGAGCTTCTGTCAACCCTTGGAGAAACCGAACGGCACATTGAAGAGCTGAAGTCAGGGATAATGGACAAGCTTGATATTCAGTCAGATAAAAAGGTTCAGATCAATAATGTAAAAACACACATAGAAATGCTGCATAAAAGGCAGAATTCCCTGGATAATGAAATTAGAAACCTTATTCTTGACAAGGATAAGGAAGGAATGCTTAAGGAAGATCTATCCGAAAGCATTCGTAGTGCTAAAGAGCTTATAAGAAAATCAAGTGAAAATATTCAAAAATTGAACCTTGATAAAGGCAAGTTGGACACAAAGCTGGCTGAATTAAGGCAAAGCCAGAGTAGTATAAATTCGGAAATACAGTTCAAAAGCTCAAGAAGAAAAATGCTTCAGGACATGGAACGAAACCATGAAGGCTATAACAGAAGTGTAAAAGCCATACTGTCTGCCAGTGAAACGGTACCGCAGCTTAAGAACGGTGTTCATGGTGCACTTGCACAGCTTATAACAGTTGACAAAAAATACGAAACTGCAATTGAAATGTCACTTGGAAGCGCTTTACAGAACATTGTAACCTCCACCGAGCAGGACGCTAAATTTGCAATTGAATTCCTAAAGCGCGACAAGCTTGGACGAGCTACATTTCTGCCTGTTAATGCTGTTAAGGGCAGGTACTTTGACAATCAGACAATACAGGACCTTAAGAGGATGAACGGTTTCTGCGGAGTTGCATCTGACCTTGTTGAGCATGATTCACAATACAAAGATATAGTTCTGAGTCTGTTGGGAAAGGTTGCGGTTGTTGAAAACCTTGATGCAGGAATTGCAATAGCAAGAAAGTTCGGTTACAGTTTCAGAATAGTAACAGTTGAAGGTGATTTGCTCAATGCCGGCGGTTCAATGACAGGAGGAAGCGTTGAAGGCAGGGGAACAGGCATACTGGGCAGAAGCAGGGAAATAGAAGAGCTTCAGGTTGCTTTAAAAGCTCTCGAAGAAAAGCTTCATGGAGTTGAAAAGGAAATTAAGGAAGCTGCTTCCCAGATTGAAACAGTAATATCCAATATTAATAATGAAGAAAAACTGCTTAAGGATAATGACCTTATAAGGATGCGTGATGAAAACCACCTTGCACAAGTTCAGGATAACATATCCAAATACGAAGCAAAAATAGAAATGCACAAGCAGGAGAAAAACCAGCTTGCCAGAGAAGAAACTGATACTGTAAAAGAGCTTGAAAAATATAATCAAGAGCTTGTAACTATTGAAAATGAGATAGCTAATGCAAAGGAAGTAGTTGCAGAGTTCCAGGAAAAGCATAAGGAAGGGCAATCCCAACGTGATGACCTTCACACTGATATTACAGATTACAAAATATCGGTAAATTCCTTCAAGGAAAGCCTTGATGCAGTAATGGACGATATTAGCAGAATCACCGGTGAACGCGAGTCTTCCCAGAAGAATATAGAAAGAAAAACAAACGAGATTAAGCGCAACAATGATGAAATAACTTCCATTAAGGAAAAGAACGAGGGACTTCTTGTCTTGATCAAAGGCTATGAGGAAGGCAGGACAGGCAAAACCTTTGAAATTGACAGGATTACCGAGGAAAGAAGAGTTATTGAGGAAGACCTTTCTGATATTGTGAACAGGATACAGGAAATCAACAAGACAATCCTTCTGTTACAGGAGGACTATAACAGGATAGAAGTTAAAAAGGCCAAACTTGAATCTGAAATGGAAGTTATACAGAACAGGCTTTGGGATGAATATGAATTGACTTACAACAACGCATTGGAGTTTAAGAAGGATGTAGGAAACATAAACCAGGCTCAGAAGAGAATAAACGAATTAAAGGCTGAAATACGTGAGCTTGGAGTTGTTAACGTAGCAGCCATTGAGGAATATATAAAGACCAAGGAACGCTATGAATTCATGTCGGGACAGAAAAATGATATGGAACAGGCGGAAGCCAAGCTGTGGAAGGTTATCACCGAAATAACAACAAACATGAAGCAGCAATTTATGGAACAATTCAAGCTTATAAATACCAACTTCAATGTAGTTTTCAAGGAACTCTTCGGAGGAGGAAGGGCAGAGCTCAAGCTTACCGACACTGAAAATGTACTCGAAAGCGGTATAGATATAGAGGTACAGCCTCCTGGGAAAAAGCTTCAGAATATGATGCTGCTTTCGGGTGGAGAAAGGGCGTTTACGGCTATCGCACTCTTGTTTGGCATATTAAAACTACGCCCGACACCTTTCTGTATACTTGATGAAATTGAAGCTGCGCTGGATGAAGCCAATGTTCTGCGTTTTGCACAGTACCTGAGAAATTTCTCAAATCAGGTGCAGTTTGTTGTTGTAACGCACAGAAAAGGTACAATTGAGTCTTCGGATACCTTGTATGGCGTAACAATGCAAGAACACGGAATTTCAAAGGTTGTATCAATGAAGTTGAATGAGAAGGCAAGCTGATAACAAGTGTACAATTGACAATGTACAATGTACAGTTAAAAGAAAAGTCAAGGCAAGTGTACAATGCTATGACAAGTTTACAATGTACAGTTAAAGGAATGTACAATTTACAGTTAAAAACAAAGTCAAAGACAGTGTACAATGTACAATTGACAGTGTACAGTTAAGGGCAAAGGCAAGGTACAGGTGCAAAGGCAGTGTGCAATTGACAATGTACAATGTACAGTTAAGGGCAAAGAGCAAGAGGCAAAGGCAAGTTTGCAAATATAATGTAAAACATACAGTGAAACTGTATAATTTAAAAATAATCTTTTTACATGCTTTTAACTATAATTTATTTTATTCTTTAACTGTAAATTGTAAATTATAAACTGTAAACTAATTTTAACTGTACATTTACAGAAAATGTTGATTGACAAGTATAAATGAATCAAAGATAATTGAATGATATGTAAATAGATCTATAATTTAATAACTTTGCAGTTTATAGATAACTGTACACTATAACGGGCAACTGTAAATTGTACATTGTAAATTGTACACTGTAAACTGTACTCTAACAGGAGGAAGCATGGGTTTTTTTGAAAAGCTTAAGGACGGACTTACGAAAACAAGAAAAGGTATAACAGAGAGAATAGACAAGGTGTTGGTATCCTTCGGAAAGATAGATGAGGATTTATTTGATGAACTTGAAGAAATCCTTATAACATCCGACATTGGCATGGACACCAGCATGAAAATTATAAATGATATTAAAGCTAAGGTAAAACAAGATAAGATTACAAACCCTGCAGAGGTTAAAGGACTTTTGAAGGATGAGCTCATGAAAATAATGGAGGGGGAAACAAGCCTCAAGCTTGGAACAACACCTTCTGTTATAGTAATAATAGGTGTTAACGGCGTAGGAAAGACAACCTCTATAGGAAAAATTGCAAACCATTTAAATAAGCAGGGTAAAAAGGTTATGCTGGCAGCAGCAGATACCTTCAGGGCTGCAGCAATTGAACAGCTTGAAATTTGGGCAGATCGATCTGATGTTGAAATAATCAAGCATAAGGAAGGCGCAGACCCGGCAGCAGTTATATATGATGCAATTGTAGCAGCAAAAGCAAGAAAAGCAGATGTTCTTATTTGTGATACTGCTGGAAGGCTTCATACAAAAAAGAATTTGATGGAGGAATTAAAGAAAATATTCCGTATAATTGAAAGAGAGCTTCCTGGAGCAGATCAGGAAAACCTTCTGGTCCTTGATGCAACAACAGGTCAGAATGCCTTATCACAGGCAAAGACCTTTGGGGAACTGGTCGATTTGTCAGGAATTGTTTTAACAAAACTTGATGGTACTGCCAAAGGTGGTATAGTAATAGCAGTCAAATCCGAGCTTAACATACCTATAAAGCTTGTAGGAGTTGGCGAGGGAATGGATGACCTGCAAAAATTTGAACCTAAGGATTTTGTAGACGCATTGTTTGATTAATTATATTATGTGAGTTTATTACAAAAGGGGGATTGGGGTTAATGGCTTTTAATTTTGGCAATCAGCAGGGCGATGGCGATAATAATTTCAACTTTGGAAACACTTTCAACATCAAAGACTTTAAAAAGCCCGACATCAATGTGAAGAAGTTTAAAAAACCGCTTATGATTATTGGAATCATAATACTTTTCATAATTCTTGCGGTTATTGCGGCAAACATTTATCTGGAAATAATCCAGTACAATGAAATCGGCAATTTATCAAACATTTATACAACAAACCTGTTATACAAGGTTCTGTTCGGTGTAGTAAGCTTTATATTCATATTCGCAGCATTCAGTGTTACAAATATTTTCATTAATAAAAATATGCGTGTTTACAGGAGCCAAAGCGGGCTTGCAGCAAAAAGATATCCAAACTATCTTATATCTGCAATACTGGCTTTCATTGGAGCACTCATTTGCCAGGATACTTTCTACTCCAAAGCAATAAGCTTTCTTAATTCTGTAGGCTTTGGCAAAGATGCGCCTGTGGTTGGACAGGACATTGGTTACTATATATTCCAGAGGCCTTTCCTCATGGCAATATATGATTTCATATCAACACTCTGGATACTCGTTATAGTATACACTCTTATTTACTATGTGATTTCAGTAGTTACAAGCATGGATACAAGTGACGGCTTCGATATAAAAGATTTAAAATACAGAAGACTTATAAGACACAATATAATAAATGTGGCAATTTTCTTTATCATAAAAGCAGTTTCCTACAAGTTTCAAAGAGAAGGAATCCTGTATTCAACTGTTGTAAACACAAAGGGTGCAAGCTGGGTTGATGTCAACATATGGCTCAATTACTTTACAATAGCACCGTTCCTTCTGCTTGCAATAGTTGTTGCTGCATTCCTTTTTGTATGGAAAGGCAAATTAAAACGTGCAGCAATAGTAATTGCTGTATTTCCAGCAGTCTGGCTGTTGGTGTCAATAGGTGCTACAGCATACCAGTCCTTTATTGTAAAGCCTAATGAAGTCAAATATGAAAGTGATTACATTAAAAATAACATGCAACAGACAAGGGAAGCATATAAAATAGACCAGATTAAAAGTGCAAACTTCCCTACAATGAAAGAGCTTACAACAGATATAATAAATAAGAATATAAACACGGTTAACAATATCCGTGTTGTAGACTATCCGTCAACACTTGAAAGTGATACACAGCTGCAAAGTAATACAAACTTCTACAGCTTCCAGGACGGAGATATTATAAACTACAACATTAACGGCAAGGAAATTCCTATATTCATAACAGCAAGAGAAATAGACAAAAATAAGCTTCCAGAGAATGCAAATACGTATATTAATAAGAATTTTAAATATACGCATGGTTATGGTATAGTTATAAATCCTATAAATTCAGTTACTTCACAAGGCCAGGTTGATTTCATTCTTAACGGACTTGATATGGCTTCAAATGATAAGAACCTTGTTGTTAAGAAGCCGGGAATATACTATGGTGAGCTTACCAAGGACGATGTTATTGTGAATGCAGGCAGCGGACTTAAAGAAATTGATTATGACGGTAGCAAGAGCACTGTTTACCAGGGTAAGGGCGGTATAAAGATGAATTTCCTTAATAAGGTTCTGTTCGCATTAAGGAACAGTGATTTAAATATGCTTATTTCGGGATATATTTCATCAGATTCAAAACTGCTAATCAACAGGGATATAATTACCAGAGCCCAGAAGGCAGTTCCATTCCTGAAAGTAGATGAAGATCCATACGTTCTTCTTATGTCTGACGGAAGCCTTAAATGGGTTCTTGATGCATACACCTACACAAATAATTATCCATATTCACAGAGTGCAGGCCAGTATGGAGATTTCAATTATATAAGGAACTCTGTTAAAATTACAGTTGATGCATATGACGGAACAGTCAAATACTATATTATTGATAAGAATGATCCAATTATAAAAGTTTATGACAAGGCATATCCAGGCTTATTCAGCAAGGATGCGCTGCCCAAGGATATAGTTTCTCACATGAGGTATCCTGAATTAATGTTCAAGGTTCAAAGTGAGATACTCAGAAAATACCATCTTGACCCGAATACAGGAAGTGATACAATTCAGACTTTCTATGACAATTCGGATAAATGGGACATAGCTAAAAGCAATTCAAGTTCGGGAAGCTCAGGATCAGTAAATAACAATAATGACCTTATAGATATGGATCCATATTATAATATGGTTAAGCTTCCGAATGAAAATGCTAAAGAAGAGCTGGTTATTATGAGGCCGTTTACGCCTTCGAACAAGCATAACATGACTTCGTGGCTGGCTGCAAGAAGCAATAATCTTGATAATTACGGACAGCTTGTACTATATACTTTCCCCAAGAACAAGAATATTTACGGACCATATCAGGTTGAAGGAAAGATTAACCAGATTGATCAGGTATCAAAAGATAAAACACTTTGGGGACAGGGCGGATCTACTGTTTATATGGGAAATCTTCTGGTAGTGCCTATAGAGGATACAGTGCTTTACGTTGAACCTATTTATATCAAGTCTGCAAGTAAGTCTGCAGTACCAGAAGTTAAGAAAATTGTAGTCGGCTATCAGGTAGGAGAAGAATTCAGGTATGGTTATGGAAGCGATCTTGAAGAAGCTATCAAGAACCTCTTCGCAGGTGCAAATACAAGTATAGGCCAGAGCCAAACAACGCCTCAGCAAACCCAGACACCGACTGATAACCAGCAGCAGACGACGCAGCCTAACCAGAATCCTCAGACTAATACAAGTACTGTGGATAAAAAGGTGTATGATGAGCTTATGAAGAAGTACGATGAAATGAAGAAGCAGATTGATGAAATGGGTAAGTTGATAGATCAGCTGAAACCGTAAGGAAAAAGTTAATTGAAACCATAAAATAGGGGGTTGTCATAATGGACTGAACCCACATCAAAAGACATACTTTAAAAGGGTCTATCGTAGAATTAATTAAAATTAAGCAGACTGACGTCGTTTTTCAAGTGGCGTCAGTTTTGTTTTTAGTTGAATCCGTTCATTATTGTAGAAATAAATATATTTTTCAATGAGTAATTTTGCCTCGTCTAAAGTCCTTGGCTTGTAGCGATTTATACACTCCGCCTTGAGAATACTGAAAAAGTTCTCCGCCATAGCATTATCATAGCAATTACCTCGTCTTGACATAGATGGTGTAATGCCATAAACTTTGGTTAGGTTGAAATATCCTTG
>JAEWTV010000083.1 GCA_023397675.1 Bacillota bacterium
CCACAGTGCGGCGGATGTTGTGGAGGTACTGATGCCGCACATCGGCGGCGTCTATCTGGGCGAGGACTACGCCGATGACGCCATCATCTACCCACATCACGCGGGCGAGCGCACGCGCAACCCGGTAATGGGCTACGGTGTGAATAAAAAAGATTTCTGGCGCGCCAGCAGCGTTGCGTTCGGGGACATCTACCGCCGCGAGATCAACTACTGCGGCCTTGCGTCCATGAGCTGGATGTAGTATTACGACGCCGAAAACGGGCTGTACATCGGCAGCCATGACGCGCGCTTCCCCGTGACGGGCGTCATAGCCGAAACAAGCGGAAGCGCCGAAGATCCGTGGATGGCCTTTGGCTTCCGCAAGCATTACCGCGTCCGTCCCGGGGAAAGCTATGAAACAGGGGAATATATTCTGGCCGTCACCACGAAGGACTGGCATTACGGCGCGCAGCTTTACCGCGCGTATATCGCGCCCTATTTGGATTTCGACCATAATCCGGCGTTTTTGGCGGACGAATGCGCGCTCAACCAATGCTACAATTTCAAGCGCACAGGCAATATCGAGCATACGTTCCGTGATATCCCGCAGATGTACGAAGAAGGCGCGGCCTGGGGCGTGCGCCACATGTTTCTGGCAAGCTGGAACCGTACGGGCTTCGACTCGTTCTACCCGGAATATTATCCGGACATGGAGCTGGGAAGCGCGATGGAATTCCGGCGCGGGCTGGAATACGTGCGGGAGCACGGCGGGTTTTCCACGCTGTACATCAACGCGCGGATTTTTGACGTGAAGTCGGATTTCCACAAGACCGTGGGCGAAAAAATGGCCGTCCGCAACGAAAAGGGCGAGCCGTACCGCGAGACCTACGGGCCGGAGCATTTCACGGTGAACTGCCCGTCCGACACACTCTGGCGGGATTACCTGCTGGACACTGCGGAATTCTGCGTCAAAGCCTACGGCTGTGACGGCATTTACCTGGACCAGCTGGCTTCTGCAGAGCCTTTCGCATGCTACTGTGCGGAACACAGCCACGAAAATATCGGTGAATTCAACAACGGCTATGTGTATGTGCTGCGCGAGCTGCTGCGCCGTCTGCGAAAGCACAACCCCAATGCGTATATCATGACAGAGAACTGCGGCGATATCTATGGCAGCTATACCTGGGGCAACCTGACCTGGAACGGCGCGGAATATGATGAATATTACAATGTGTTCAAATATACGTTCCCGGAATTCGTGCAGGTGAATATGGTGAACCCCCGCGGCTGGGAGACGGAAGATCGCGACCAGCGCCTGTGGTTCTACCGCGATATGCACCGTGCCGTTACATTGGGCAGCGTGCTGTGGATGGGCATTACCACCCGCATGCGTCCGCAGGACGGCGAATATCATATCTATGGCAGGAAGATGGCGCGGTTCCGCAGGGAACTGCAGCCGCTGCTCAAGGAAGCGCGCTTTTTGGATGACGCCTGGCTGGCGCCTGTGCCGGACTTCTGCTATGCGGCCTGCTGGCAGCTTGCGGACGGGCGCGGAATGGTGCTGGCGGCCAATGACACCGGCGCGCCCTGCATGCTGACGGTGCACGGCACGGCTGCGGACGGAGCCTGTACAGTGAAAGCCCCGGACGGGGATGCGCCCGGTGTGCGGCGGGACGGGGATGCTCTGCTGCTGGCTTTGCAGCCGGGACAGATATGCGGCGTTCTGTTCGACCGGTGAGAATGGTTCATCTGTACTCGTTCCGGCGGCGGGAAGATATACAAGGCTCCCATTTCCGGCATGTGCCGGGCAACGGGAGCCTTTTCGTCTGTGAGAGGAGCTGAATGGATTGTCTTTTACCGGAAATATGCCTGCGACACTTTTTTGGGAATGCCTGCTGCGTATTTTTCTGGCCGCGCTGTGCGGGCTTGTGATCGGCTTTGAGCGCAAAGCCCGCCTGAAGGAAGCGGGCGTGCGCACGCATCTGATCGTAGCGTTGGGCGCGGCGCTTATCACCATCGTTTCCAAATACGGTTTTTTTGACCTTGCACTGTTTGCCGAGGGCATCAAGGCAGATCCCACGCGTATTGCGGCCCAGATCGTGAGCGGGGTCGGCTTTCTGGGCGCGGGAATGATATTCATGCGGCACAGGACGCTTACCGGCCTTACAACGGCTGCGGGCATCTGGACGACGGCAGGCATCGGGATGGCGGTGGGCTGCGGGCTTTACGCGGTGTCTCTTTTTTCCACGGCGCTCGTCGTTCTTACGCAGCTGATGCTGCACCGGGATTACCGCTGGACGCGCGCGCCCGGATGTACGGCTGTGTGCCTGCGCACGCAGCCGGGCCCGTCCGGTCTGCGGCAGGCGCTGGCGGCCCTGGATGAGATGCAGGTGCAGGTGATAAACCTGGAGGCGAGCCACAAGCGCAGCGGCGTGCATTACGAGCTTTTTGTGCGGCTGCCGCCCGGCCTTGCGCAGGAGCGCCTGGGCGCGCAATTGGTGGCACTGGAAGAAGTTACCTACGTGGATATATGAAAGGAGAGGCTACGCATGCGTATGACCGTATATGGAAATAACGCCACCTGCCCGGAGGCGGACGGCGCTTGCTCCTGTTTTTTGATCGAGGCGGAAGGCAGAAGGATATTGCTCGATATGGGGAACGGGAGCCTTGCCAAGCTGCAGAAAGACGTCGATCTCGCCGCGCTTGACCTGATCGCCATCAGCCATCTGCATTTTGATCATTTCGGAGACCTGTTCTGCGCGAAATATCAGCTCGAGTCCCGGCGGGCCTGCGGCGAGGCCATCCCCAGGATACCTCTGCTCACGCCGCGCCTTCCGGCGTGGGCACGGGCCGAGCTGTGCACCAACGATGTGTTTGAGCCGCATGTTATTGAGGACGGGCTGCGGTTCCGGATGGGAGACGTGGCGCTGGAGTTTATCGGCACGGTGCATCTGGTCGAATCCTATGGCGTTCGGTTGAAGGCGGAGGGAAGGACGCTGGCCTATTCGGGCGACGCGGGTG
>JAEWTV010000002.1 GCA_023397675.1 Bacillota bacterium
GATAAGCTTTTGAAGCTGTTCTTTGTCTAAAAAAGGTAAGGAGGACATAGGACATAATGCAGCTTAATGATATGTCTGAAGGTGCCAAGTGGTATGTTGTACATACCTATTCCGGCTATGAAAATAAGGTAAAAGCCAACCTCGAAAAAATAGTGGAAAACAGGAATATGCAGGAGTATATTCTTGATATTGTTGTTCCTATGGAAGAGCAGATTGAAATCAAGGATGGAAAAAAGAAGGCTACTTTAAAAAAGGTCTTTCCTGGATATGTTCTTGTTAAAATGATAATGTCAGATGAATCCTGGTACGTTGTCAGAAATACAAGAGGTGTTACAGGGTTCGTTGGTCCAGGATCCAAACCTGTGCCATTGACAGAGGATGAAATAAGAAGTATGGGTGTTGAAGAATTTGCACCTCTTCTTGACTATGAAGTTGGAGACAATGTAAGAGTTGTTTCAGGGCCTCTGGAAAACTTCATTGGAATAGTTGAAGAAATAAATATGGAGAAGAAGAAGGTAAGGGTTGCTGTTTCCATGTTTGGAAGAGAAACTCCTGTAGAACTTGAACTTCCCCAGATACAAAAGATATAAGTTTTTTGAACCGATAACAAGGAATAATAATTCCTGTTTATAAAGTAAATCAGTATTGAACCATGAAAACGGGTAAATACCGTTTTCCTATTACTTGGGAGGTGGACTAAAATGGCAAAGAAAATAGCAGGTTATGTTAAATTACAGATTCCTGCAGGGAAAGCAACTCCGGCTCCACCGGTTGGACCAGCTTTAGGACAGCACGGCGTAAACATTATGGGATTTTGTAAGGAATTCAATGAAAGAACAGCAAAGGATGCAGGATTAATAATTCCTGTAGTTATTACCGTTTATGCTGACAGATCTTTCTCATTCATTACAAAAACTCCGCCAGCAGCTGTACTTTTAAAGAAAGCTTGCAAAATTGAGAGCGGCTCCGGTAAACCGAATGTAGATAAAGTTGCTAAAATTTCCAAGGCAGAAATCAGAAAAATTGCTGAATTAAAAATGCCTGATTTGAATGCAGCCAGCATAGAAAGTGCAATGAGTATGATAGCTGGTACTGCAAGAAGTATGGGAATTGTAGTAGTTGATTAATTGATGGTTGGTTAATAACAAGGTAAGTCTGGTTATTGACCCAGGAATGTGGGAGGGACTCTTAGGTCCCGGAAAAATTACCACGAAGGAGATGATATTATGTTTAGAGGAAAGAAGTATGTTGAAAGCTCTAAGTTAGTAGATAAAACAAAACTCTATGATCCTGCAGAAGCTTTGGAACTTACTCAGAAAACTGCTAAGGCAAAGTTTGATGAGACAGTTGAAATTCATGTAAGATTGGGTGTTGACTCAAGACATGCAGATCAGCAGGTTAGAGGTGCTGTTGTACTTCCTCACGGAACTGGTAAGAAAGTAAGAGTACTGGTATTCGCAAAGGGAGACAAGGTTAAAGAGGCAGAGCAGGGCGGCGCTGACTATGTTGGTGCTGAAGACATGGTAACAAAAATTCAGAATGAAAACTGGTTCGACTTTGACGTAGTAGTTGCTACTCCTGATATGATGGGTGTTGTAGGTAGACTTGGTAAAGTGCTTGGTCCAAAAGGACTCATGCCTAACCCAAAAGCAGGAACAGTTACTATGGATGTAGCTAAAGCAATTGCCGATATCAAAGCCGGTAAAATAGAGTACAGATTGGATAAGACAAACATTATCCACTGCCCTATCGGAAAAGCTTCCTTTGGACCTGAAAAGCTTGGCGACAACTTCCGTGTATTAATGGAAGCAATAGTTAAAGCTAAGCCAGCAGCTGCAAAGGGACAGTATCTTAAGAGCGTTGTTGTTTCATCAACAATGGGACCTGGTATTAAGGTAAATACACTTAAAGTAACTGACTAAAAGCTTGATAGAAAAGCATGATAAACTTCGCATTGCGTTGTCAGATTTCAGTTTGTGGTCCTCACATATAAAAAATATGCTCCGGTCCGCAAACTTCATCTTCCTAGCACTGCTCGTTTCTAATGCTTTTCGGAATAAGCAATAAAAATTGGCTCTTTACAAGCAATAATAATTGATGTAATATAGTCAAGTGACAATTGAATCATGTGCCATAGACAGCAGGTACTAAAAAAGTATAATTGGCTAAGCCATCCTGCCGAGGTGATAAAACTGTTAACGGTTATATACCCTTCATATGTCTATGCATGTGAAGGGTTTTATTTTATAACGGCAATTAATAATTGTAATAAATATTGCAAGGAGGTGTAATAAATGCCCAGTGAAAAAACTCTTAATGCAAAAAAAGAAATAGTCAGTGGACTTTCAGCACAGTTTAAAGAAGCAAAAGCATTGGTTCTTGCTGATTACAGAGGACTCACAGTTGAACAGGATACAGAACTGAGAAATGCTCTGAGAAAAGCAGGAGTTGAGTATAAAGTTGTTAAGAATACAATGACTAAATTTGCTGCTGATCAAAACGGACTTGAAGGACTTGATCCTTTCCTTAACGGACCTACAGCTTTAGCATTAAGCACTACTGACCCAGTTGCTCCCGCGAAAGTATTATCTGAATATGCAAAGAAATACGATAAGCTTGAGCTTAAGGTTGGTGTAGTAGAAGGCAAGATTATTGATCTTGCAGGCATAAAGGCTCTTGCAGAACTCCCACCAAAGGAAGTTCTCATAGCAAAGGTACTTGGTGGCTTCAATGCTCCAATAACAGGATTTGTAAATGTCCTGAACGGAAACATAAGAGGTCTTGTAGTAGCATTGAATGCTATTGCAGAACAGAAGGCAAACGCATAGTTGCATAGACAGGCTATCAGCCTGGAAGCTTCTTGCATAATAAATATTAAATTATAAAAATATTACGGAGGTAAATTAAAATGGCTAGTGAAAAGGTTACAAAACTTATTGAAGACGTTAAAGCATTATCAGTATTGGAACTCTCAGAGTTAGTAAAGGCTCTTGAAGAAGAATTTGGTGTATCAGCAGCAGCTCCTGTAGCAGTTGCAGCAGCACCAGTTGCAGGAGCAGCAGCTCCAGCAGCTGAAGAAAAGACTGAATTCAACGTAGTTCTTAAGGACGTTGGAGCAGATAAGATCAAGGTTATCAAGGTTGTTAGAGAAGTTACTGGTCTTGGACTTAAGGAAGCAAAAGACATGGTTGACGGAGCTCCAAGCACAGTTAAGGAAAATGTTTCTAAAGAAGATGCAGCTGCTATCGAAGCTAAATTCAAGGAAGTTGGAGCAACTGTTGAAATTAAATAATTTCAAACAAATTATAAAGGGCTTCTTATTAAGAAGCCCTTTTATTTTTGTAAAATTTCGTATGAATAAAAACGTTGACAAGTTAAGTGAGGTATGTTAAAATTATAAACTGCGTTATAATCCGGGTGTTATAATAATTATTTACATAGATAAAGTCTCGAAAGACCTTCGTATGGCTTAATTATAACATATCCGAATAAAGAAGACAATAAGTGTTAATAATATTTTAATAGCTGTAAAATTTACTAATTATTATTATGTGCAGTAATAAAAAAAATATACTGGCAGGGATTTTACAGTTAATAACGAGGCGGTAGATGTTTCCCACCTCTATAGGTGGCGATATCACTTTGATTTTCAGGCATTGGTATATCCCCGGCCTCGTTGAAAAGCGCTGGGGTAAGAAAATTTTTCTATAACCGAAAAATTTACTACTGATGCGTTATAAAACGCTAATGGTATAGGTTATTTATAAATTAAAAAGCTTATATCTTTTTATACATATTTAAAGTACATTTGTTTTATTCCAGAGTTGCCAGATACGGACGTTTGATTTATACGAAATAATAACTTATGAGGTGATTATTAATGGTACATCCCGTAAAATTGGGTAGAAACACCAGAATGAGCTATTCCAAGATTGATGAAGTACTAGATATGCCAAATCTTATTGAGGTTCAAAAAAGTTCTTATAAATGGTTCCTTGATGAGGGTCTTAGGGAAGTTTTCAGGGACGTTTCTCCTATTACAGATTATACAGGTAATCTGATTC
>JAEWTV010000032.1 GCA_023397675.1 Bacillota bacterium
GAGGCGGTTTCATGCGAAATATACTGGTTGATTTGTATCGAGGGAACCTATCGCTTTCCGAGCGCGCTTATAAGCGCGGAACGGATTATGCCCGCACCATGAACCGGATCGTAGAAATCGAAGGGCAAATCAGGGCTGTAATACCCGAGGAACATACAGAGTTGTTGCGGCAAATCGCAAGCGCCCAGGCTGATCTTGCGGCGGTATCATGCCTGGAGGATTTCATTTCCGGTTATCGGATGGGCGTGCAATTCATGCTGGCCGTTTTCCTCGATGATGACGGATGCTTTAAGCCTATCGACGAATAGTCTAGAGGACGCAGAAGCCCGGCACTGTGTAGACCGTGCTTTGTTGTCTATGCCTTTTCAAATGCTACATTGCAATCCCCGCATACTACATTAACCTTCTTGGTGGCGCGGATGATAGCACCGCACTCCGGGCAGACGTATTTGATGCTTCGATTCTTTGAGGTCTGGCGACCACCCTTGATTGTCGTTATAGTCGTTGCACCCTCGCCATCTTCGTCGCCGTCGCCCTTGATGGTCACTTGCAGGAGCGTCTTGCGGCTGGCGGTGATGTTCTCCATACCCGGCTGCTTGGCCAGCCAGGCCGCTGTTTCCTCGGTTAGTGTCGTAATGGTCCAGCCATAGGAGGCATGCTTCTCAATGTGCAGGCCGTGGGCTTCGGCGGTTTCCTTGAACTTTTGATTGTGGTAATAGCCATTATTGCTCACGTCTTTGATCTCATGCGTCAAGTCGTACAGGTGTGCCATTTCATGGAGCATGGTGGCGGCCACCTCGCTGATAGGCCGGTCGATATACTCGGCACAGATATTGATCTCGCGGTAAGCTGCGCCATTGCCCTGCCAGATTTCATATACGCTGCACCAGCCATATGCGCCGTGCCCGCCGTCCGGAGATACGGTGATGGCTGGGCGGTGGAGTTCGCCTGCGTAGAAGTGATTGTTGAAAAGGTCAAACATGGCTTCGGTCTTACCTACGATTTCGGAAATGTTCAGCATTGCGGGTTCCTCCTTGAAAGTTATGTTTGATGTGGTCACAGCTTAGCGATTTGAACATATCTTTCAAGTCAGAAAAGCGTCCAAAAAAGAAATCCCGGCAGCGGGCAAGCTGCCGGAATTGACTTTTCTCCATCTTTTTGCTCAGTCTGCTTTTCAGGTCTTAGAAACAAGGAAAGAAACCAAGTAAATGAATCTAACTCATTTTCTCCCGTATTCCTGAATAGTCGCCATGATTAGCCGTAGGCTGGCAAGGGAACTGCCGTAATTGATGGACCCTGCGGTAGCAATATTAACACCGCCGTATTTCATACCGTCGAGGCAGTCGCGCTTTGTCTGCGTAAACAGTCCCTCCCGGTCATTCCGGCTGAATGTGAAAGGTGCGATACAGCCATCAATGCGTGCATGGGGTAGATGCTCCCGAATCTGCGGCACTAGTACATTGGGGCCGAAGTTGACACCGTTCAGGCCAACAAGCCCAAGAATCGGGAGCAGATGTCCCATGTCGCTGTCGGAGTGCTGGAAGCGTTGATGCTCCGGCTCTGGGCTGTACCGCCCGAATACTTCCTTGAGCACCGGATAGCCGAATAGCTCGTACATTTCCTGATTCAGTAGGCAGCAATTGTCGTCGGAAAACGAGAAGCCAGGTGCGGTTTCCGGGGTTTCTCCCGCTTCCTCGTCGGTAATCCGGGCCATTTCCAGAATCGCATGCGTGATAGCCGCCGAATACCGCCTGGCCAGCTCTGGCTCGTCCATGATCAGAAAAATTAATTCTTCAGAACCAAAGATCGAGCAAGCCAGTGTAACAGGCCCCCTGATGTGCCTGAACAATGGTGGTTTGATGCCATAGGTCTCATAGATGCGCTTTTTCTCGCTCTCCCAGTTGTCCGACAGCATGAAGGCACGGTAATCCATCGTCTCCGCCCGTTCCAGAACCTTTTCCAGTTCCCGGTAGCTGTTCGCGCCTTTCTCCAACCACTCGGTATGGTGTTTCCACACATATTCGCCACCGAAGGCTTCGCCAATGCGTTTGGTCTCCGGGAAGCAGGCATCACTAGGCAATGGCATGGTCTCCCGAAGCAGGCGTCTGCCTACGACCTTTTCTGCTTTATCGTTATACCAGCGGTTCCACTCCAATACCTGCGCGGGATCGTGCGCGTCCCATGGGTGTACGCCCTTGATGCCAAGCTCGTCAAACACGCATTCACCACTCATGCGAATGCCAAGCGCGACCTTCGTCCCATCGTTGAAGCAGTTGTTCCCATGGGCGAGATCGTCGTCTTTCCAAAACTGTTCGAGATCCAGTCCGTCATCGATTTCCTTTTGCATATCCATTCACCCTGAGCTTTCCTATACACAAGACCACCGTATTTCATCTGGCGATGAAGAAAAGCAGAATTATGCATTATTTACCAATTCGAACCCATTCGCCGCCAGCCTTTGCGCTCTTGTACAACGCGTCAAGGATCAAGCGTGACTTCCTGCCGATATCGCCTGAAATCACGTTAGGCAATCCCCTGCGAATGATGGCAGCAAAGCGGTCGCTGCCGCATCGATACTCAAATTTGGAGGGATATGGCGCTTTTTCCTTCCAACTGCCCTCGGATGCCTTCACCCACCATATATGGTGGCCCTCCGGGCCACCGCTGGTGTTGATGTAAGCGCCGCCCGTACCATGGATTTCGAAGCGCAAGTTCCAGGAGGGGACCGGATAGGACGTCGTAGCAGCGAAACGTGCCACATAGCCCTGATCGTATTGCCATTCGGACCAACCGAGGTCCTCTGTTTCAATCACATGTGCCTGCGTGGCGATGCCCGCTCGCACCTTGTCGGGGATGCCAAGAACTTCCTGCATGAAGTCGATCTCATGGATGCCCTGATTGCTCATTGCGCCGCCGCCGTCATAGCGCCATGTGCCGCGCCATGCACCATTTTCATCGTAATACTTTTGATCCCGTTGGATGTACAGTGTCAGGTTAGCATACAGCAGCCGCCCAAACCACCCCTTGCGCACTGCATCCACCAACTCGACCATCTCAACGCTTTGCCGCAGGTCAAAGTCTATACCTAGCTGCAAGCCCTTCTTGGTGGCCAGCTCGATGGTCTTGTCGCATGCCTCCACGTTGGCATCCATGGGTTTCGTCATAAGCACGTGCTTACCCGCTTCCAAACACTGGTCTGCAATGGAGCAATGCAGCCCGGTGGGTGTTACGATGTACATAACTTCGACATCGGGGTTCTGCAGGAACACGTTGATATCATTGCTGTAGGGGACGCATAATTCTTCGCCCACCTCGCGCGCCTTCTCGAGGTTAATGTCGCATACGCCGAGCAGCTTTGACGAAGGATTCTCCACAATCTGCCGCGCGCGTCCGCGACCCATGCCCAGCCCTACCACGACGAAGCGTACGGGATTGTCAGCAAACGGACAGGGTGGATAGATATCCTCCTTCGTTTCCTTCACAGCATCTTCAAGGCTTGCGGGTGCGCCAGCGGGCCACGCATTCCTGATACCCGCGTAGGTCAGGCGGCTGGCTTCCTCTGGGGTATAGGGGCTTCCTTTGGGATTGTGGGTCTCCACGGATACAGGGATGTCCTTGCCCGATGCCAGCATGCCACGCAAGATGCGAGGCCACGGGACGTCCGCCGTCTTTATACCATCAACCATGCTGCCCGCCTTGACGTGCAACATGACGGATTTCTGGATGCACTGGATGATTTCATCGGTGGTCATATCGGTATCCTGGCTGTAATCATTGTAGGGGTCCCATGCGAGGCCCCAACCGGGCACGTTTACCGCTCCGAGGAACGAAAGCACCTCTTTCCATGTAACGCCGCAGTTCTCAAAGCCAAAGACCAGTCCGGCTTCCCTTGCCCGCTTAAGGATGGGGGCGAAGCGCTCGGTCACGCTGGCCATCAGGTCAGGACGCACGGACAGCTGGCCTTGTAACTCCTTATGTTCGCCATAGGGTTGCCAGTAAAAGAAAGCGCGCACCAGCTTGCAATCAAGGATCTCACAGGCGCGTATCAGCCCTTCCAGCTTCTTTTCTTCCTTCGTCAAGCCCTGCTTGTCCGGCAAGTGTACCTTGCACAGCGAGGATTGGATGACTGCCGTCTTCATACCCAATTCATCCAGCTGGGCCTTCAGGGTTTTTAACTCCTCGTCGGTCTGCTCCTCAATGGGCTTGCCGTTTACCATACCACGGAAATCCACATGGGTCATGCCCCATTTTTTCAGGATTGGCAAGACCAGCTTTGCATCCAAGAACAGTTCGTCGGAGAATATGGATGGATACATGGAAAATTCCCCCCTCGTCGTATGTTTTGATGATCAGCCTTTGACTGCGCAAATCGAGACACCCTTGACGTAGAACCTTTGGATAAAAGGGTATACCACCATACTCGGGATGATGACGATGATCGTACGCCCAAGCGGCACGAGCTTACGAACAAGGAATGGGAACGGATTGCACCGTTGCTGCCCAAACGGATGACTCTGCAAGAACGACCCAGGAACGATGACCGACGCATGATCGATGCAATGCTACTTCACCGTATAGCCCGCAAGCCATTGTACAGATGCCCGCAGATAGGCTTCGCTCTGCGTGCTGCCATAATGCTCAATCGTATAGGGGGCATCGGTGCACTACAGAAGAACCATGCTGCTGAGACCAGCCGTCCCCCGCGCATGTACGCATCCTCTACGGTCCCCATCAATCGGATTAATCCTTTTTCTTGTTGGTATTGCCATGAACCTCCACCAAGTATATGCCAACAGGTTTTCCGCCAGTTAACGAATGAACGACAATCCGCAGATACTGCGCCTTTACAGATGCAGCAAAGCGGTTGGGAAGGCGGGATTGACCGGAAGAATGGCCGTCGTACTGGTTCTTCCAACTTATTCCGTCCAGTGATGTCTGGATTTCGTAGTCATACCACACACCATCATCGAGCCAGGCTATAGACACACCGTAAACCATGCAGGGTTCCAGCATATCACATTGCCACCACTGTGGGAGCACTGTGTCGGCGGCCATCCATGACGTGCTGCCTATTCTACCCTTATTAGCAAACGTTGCCTCCCTACCCGGCGCAGCAGAGGAGGCAGTCGCGGGTTTGTTTGCGGCCATATCCCAGGAGTAGAAGGAACTCAGCTTCAGCGATTGACGTACTGAGAAGGTCTCTTTGCTGTCCTCGGTATATAAGGGTTTAACGGGTGGTGGGATGCAGGTAGGGCCAGGCAGGGCGGCATGGGTATCGGCAATTGTCTCCAGGTATAAATCTGCAGACATCAACCCATTTGCAGAAGCATGCAAGATGACCTTTCCAGCTTTTCGACCAGCGCGCAGAAGGGCTCCTGCAATCCCCGCTTCAGCCTGCGCAGGATTCGCACGGGTCCAAGCTTCGCCGTCTCCAACAAGCTGGGCATCGCCTTCCACGGCGAAGTAGATCATCGGCTCGACATTTTTGACGACTGTACCATTGGCGTCGACAACATAGGCGTGCACCATCAGCAAATCAGCACTGTCGGCCACCCACTTTTCCACACCTGCCCACTGCGGTGCCATCTTCAACGCAAACGGTTCGCCAGGCGTACGTACCTCACAAGAGGTATTCACGGCTCCGTCGATGATCGTCTCCGCCTTTAGCACCCCGGCCTCCCACGGGACATCCCTAAAAACAATGGGCGGATGTACCATAGTGGGCGGGTTGAGATTTTTGAGTTTTTCCTTAATGCCATCCGACGCACTTTTCCATGCATCATGTACGGATAATGTACCGATAATACGGTCATTCAGGAGCAATCGGACAACAGGTGCGTTAGTATACACGGTTACGTCACGAGGAGAATTCTCTGTCCAGTCGTTGGCAATGAAACACTGCACACCGGCTTCCTCTATGGTTTGCTGTGCCATATGCAGATAATAGTAGTACTTCGGCAAACGCAGCAGATCCAGTATTCCGACAGCCGCCTCGTTAGTCTCATAGCCACGGTTATGGTCAATACCAGCCCACATAGCACCGCCGCTTGTTGTCGTATCAAGGCGAAGGGATAGGTAAGCTTCGAAATGTTCCTGTGCAGACCGGATCATCGCCTTTTCGCCACCCTGATAGAAGCTAACATGTTCACCGCGCCTCACACGACGGAGCGTATTCATTGGTCCGAACTGTTCAACGTAGTTGTCACCATATTCGCGTGTGTAATGCGGCTTATCAATTTCCATCCCGTGATAGTTCACAGGATAGTGTTTAGAGTAGGCATAGTGCATATCGCAAGCACACCAGGCAGGCGCATCGCCCATTTCCTCCTGTACGATTTCTAATTGCTTTTTCGCAAAATACTCCGGATAATCCGTCTCATTTAAAATTGGTTCCCATAGCAAGGCGCTTGGATGGTTACGGTTCATGCGTATCAGACGCCGTGTATTTTCATAGCTGTTCTCGTCAAACATCACACTGGAGGGATGAATTTGCCAGCCAGGAGTCGGGATGACACAAAGTACGCCCAGTTCATCACAAGCATTCATGAAAGCACTATCCTGCGGATAGTGGCCCAGGCGGATGGAAATAATGCCGGCATCTCGTAAAAGTCGCACATCACGCTTTTGCAACGCATCTGGAATTGCAAAACCGACATGAGCATATTCCTGATGGCGGTTAGCACCGTTGAGGAACAACCTCTCACCATTGATAAAGAAGCCTTCTGTGGTGAATGCCGTTGTACGAATGCCGATGCGCTCGCTGATCTCATCAATAAGGACAGTACCATGAAAGAGTTGCGCAGTCAGGCGGTAAAGATTCGGATGATACGGATGCCAAAGGCGCGGTTGCTCCACAGTAAACATGGCCTTTTCAGTACCTTCTCCATTGGCGCGCATCTCTTTCTCCGAACCCTCATAGACAACCTCGCCATCCAGCAGTAGACGAATGAAAACATTGATCGTATTTGCATTACGATTCACGAAATGTGCATCAACCGCTACGACTGCTTTGTCTTTGGATACATCGGGATAACGTATAAACAAACCGCCTGATGCCACCTTGCCTGCATGAACGGCGTCTGTAAAATGTATCTTGTTCATCACATGCAACCATGCATCCCGGTATAGACCGCCAAAATAGCAAAAATCCAACGCACCCTGTGGCTTCCCTGGAGGAACATCCAACATGTCGGAGTTATCCACCTTCAACACAAGGACATGTTCATCACCCACGGACAGACCCGTCATATCGAACGCCATGGGCAAAAAGCCGCCCGTCCTGCAACCTAGCGGCTCGCCGTCTAGCCAAGCGTCTACACGCTGCATTGCTGCTTCCAACTCAAAGTACTTTTCCAACCCGGCAAAATCGTTGGGAATGATAAAGTGCCGCCGATACCAGCAGATACCCTGAAAATTTAGTCCACCCGAACACATCAGAGCCTCGTTGCGAACCGTATGCGGCAACGAAACAACCTCCCACGCAGTATCATCATAATCCCGATCCCATGGCGCAAACGCCTTGGAACGGAGTACAGCATCGGGGCGTTTCGACGGAGGATTACCGCGATAGAAGCGCCAGTTATTGTTGGCACATAGCTGTTTCCTCTGCATGATCATTCTCCTTTTATGTATGTCAAGATCTCAGATTTGCATAGTAATTTTGTAGCCGAATGTAATCTTCATCACTGATCTCGAGTACACCACCATGCCGCTTTAATTGATTTCCAAAGGAAAAATCACTGTCTTCCAGTACGTGCATCTCACCCTTTGCCAAGTCGTCAATCACGATCGGCAGATAACCCTTACGTGCAGCAAAGCGATCGCATATAAGGCACCATCGTCCATCCGGCAGCCGGTAGCATTCCGGCCCTTCCAGACCCAATAGGCCATCCAGCGTTGAGCAGGGTATTTGTTCAAAGACACCGAACAGGTTATTACCCCTGTCTACCTTGATGACTGCACTAACCTCGTCCTTGGAGAATCGGTAATAGAAATCGCCCTCCCCTATGATGGTGGTGTCGATAACGCTGCGTTCGCGTTCAATATACTTGCTGGCAGGTGAAAAACTAACAAAATCGTTAGTATGCACAGCATAGATGCGATGCTTGCTCTCGCCTTCATCATGGGTATAGCAAGCAAAGAATACTAAAAATGCCTGCTTTTTATCATCCCAGACCGCTTCCGGTGCCCATGCGCAACCGGCTTCTATAGGTGCCAGTGTCACGGCACGGGGTTTTGACCAGTTTACGAGGTTACTGGATTCCCAAAAGATGAGGTCACGGCTACCATGTCTAACAGCACCATCCCAGTTATGATTACGCCGCTTCATGCATAGATCAGTGGCCATCAGGTAGAACATGCCAGTCTTTGGATGCTTAACTAAGAAGGGGTCGCGCACGCCGCTATCGCCAATGCTGGAAACCAGCGTTGGCTGCCCAGCATTCAGGTCCTGCCAGTACAGGCCATCCCGGCTGATACTGAAGTAGACCTGCTCTCCTCCCTTGTCCTCTTCTGTGAAATACACAAAAATGTAGCCTGCCATGTTGTGACTCCCTTACTTTTCATCGGTCACCTTGCGAAATGGCTTTCCTTCTTTTACAGAGTCATGTTGCATGCATTATACAAGCACTATGTGCAATGGCAGAAATCAGATCATAAAGCTTCCATTATCATCCCACTCCTTACTTGGACCAGTGATATTTGGGAGTTCATCAGCAACACTACTTTTAAAGTTTCTCATACCTGAAATCCGAAAATTCCGCCTCACCTTTTCCACAGCAAAAGAAACCGGGACGAAGACTGGTAAAGCCACTTAAAGCATTATGATTCCAGCCGGATATTTCACAACCAAAATCTAATCTCCTCCATGTTATTCCATCAATACTATATTGATAGTCAATTTGATCGTGATGGTTAATAATCTTCAGCCAATACCTATCAGCAAAAACTGGGCTAACAATATATGGTTTTCCCTGCTTGTATAGCCGAATACCATCGTCCTCCGCAGCGATGCCGCAATAGAATTGGTTGTTGAATAACAACAACAAGCCGGCTCGTGTTCCTGCTCCACGATGTAGACATACGCTTATGGCATATGCATGATCGGGTGCAGAGAATGTCAAGGGATTTGCATTGACAAGGTTTTCCACATCCTTTGCGGATACGCGTAGACTATTTCCGGTTAAGGTATATCTGTCAACATTGTAATCTCTCCAGCCGGACCATGTCATTTTAAGATGGCTTCCCGCAAAATCATCATTAAAGTCATCTATTCCAACATTTTCGCCATCAAGGTTGATCTCAATAGCTTCTTCGGCATTATTCAATACAATAGGCCAGTTTTCCTGAGTCCACTCCACCTTTTGCATCAGCATGCAACGACCGCGGCTTAGAAAACCCTTTTCATAAGCATGAAATACGATCCACCACTGTCCTTGATGATCTTCAAAGATGGTGCCGTGGCCCCTGCACCACCATCTTTCTGCCCGGCTTTCTGTATGCACAATAGGGTTGTGTGGGCAATTCTCCCAAGGTCCCATGGGATGCTTTGAGCGTGCTGCGACACACATATGCGCGCTTGCGGGACCGGCTGTTCCGCCCTGGGCGCTGATGAGATAATAATATTCCCCACGCATGAGCAACTTCGGTGATTCCAGCCAGAAGCCTTCGGTGCAGTACCGCTCTCCGTAATCCCAGCCTTCGTATACTTGCCTGGGTTCCTCAGCAAGTGCCATGCCGTCATCGGTCAATTTAGCAGCATATCCTTCACTAGTGTGCAGGTAATGTTCGCCTGCTTTCGTAACGATATGTCCGGGATCAATATGGTGGAAATGCAAATCAATGGGATCGCTCCATTCCCCAAGCGGATCTTTGGCCGTCACGAGAAAAATCGTTCCGTACGCTGGATAATACAGGTAATATAGGCCATTGTGATAAGTAAGATCGGGTGCCAAGGTCCCTGCCAAACCTTCCTTTAGCAATAGGTTTTTCGTTTTCCAATGTATCAGATCACGGGAGTGCATGATTTTCAGTGCGGGTGTCAGTTTTGCACATGAGTAAGTGAGATAGTAATCCTGCCCATTGCGGGCAATGGTGGGGTCGGGATAGTCACCAGAAAGAATCGGGTTTGTGTAAGTATTCATGCAATAGCTCCTTTTTCTCATTTATAGGTTTTGCTTCGATCTTCTATATTTGCGTATAACTCTGCTTTTTTACTCTTCATTCTCCCCATAGCTTTCTAACAGGAAAAGCTCTGCAATGGAATAAAGAATTGCCTTACCTGCAAGTTGAACCCGCTCATCATCCACGCGGCAATAAAGGGTTCCACCACGGCGGGAAGCCTGCCTAGCTATCAATTCTGTCTTTCCTAGTTTGTTTGACCAAAGCGGAGCAATATGGCAATGTCCTGAGCCGCAGACAGGGTCTTCCGGAACATTCAGCTTTGGTGCAAAGCTGCGGCTTATACAATCAAATTCATTACCTCTTGCAGTTAGATGTAGCAGAAGACCTGGCAAAAGTTTGGCTTTTTCCAAGTCAGGGCACGCTTCCTTGACCTGTTTTTCGTTTTCCAATATGCAAACCAAATCGCGATCAATCCATGCCTCCAAAGGACTGGAGCCGATGATTTGCTCCATCTGATCGGTTACCTCTATGGACCGTAGATGATAACTTGGAAAATCCATTTTATACAAGTCATCTTTTCTGGTAACAATAAGTTCTCCGCTCAAAGTCTGGAAATGCACTTCTGTCACGGATATATCTATATAATTCATCAGTACAAATGCAGTGGCAAGCGTAGCATGTCCACATAGATCAATCTCACCGCCAGGAGTAAACCAACGCAATCTGTAGCTCCGTCCTTCCTTAACGGCAAAGGCTGTTTCTGAGAGATTGTTCTCAATTGTGATCGCTTGCATTAGTTCATCCTTTGGCCATTTTTCCATAACACATATAGCAGCAGGATTCCCCTCAAATAGCTTATCAGCAAAAGCATCAACTATATATTGCTTCAAAATTAAACCTCCGTGTTTTTATTCCTTTGAGATTTACAGCTGCTATAATATTGACAGAGAACAATAAGTGGAATTTGTCTATTATGGCTTTTCAAAAGCCATAAACATTCCGTCCATCAACTCTATTGCTTATTAAAGTAAGAGTTTATTCGTCTTTTTCCATAACTTCGCTCCTTCTACCTTGCAATATATTTTTCTTTACTTGCGCATAGTCTTCACAGGTCATTTTGAGGACAGTAATCTGAATACATAGTCCTTTTTCACCATGCCTCAATACTTTCAAGCCACAGTTGCCGCCATAAAATAAATGTAAACGCTGATGTAAGTTTTTTAGCCCATAACTTTCGGTGTCGATTCGGACTGGCTCCTGTAGCACATCATTCAATTTGGCCATGTCTTCATCGCTCATGCCGCTGCCGTTATCCTCAACAGTAATGATCATGGCAGTATCGTTTAATGATTTGATCCGGAACAAGATATAGTTATCTTCTTCTGAGCTATCAAAGCCATGAATGAAATAGTTCTCGATAAGCGGTTGAAAAACATTACGAATGATACCATACTTTAACAGCTCTGTATCAACATCATATTGGACGCGCATCTGGTCACCATATCTTGCACTAAACAAAGCCAGATAGCGTTTGCTGAAGGTCAGCTCTTCTTTAAGAGGAACGAACGTTTGTGCCCCAATGAAGCCGCGAAAAATTCCTGCTAGTTGAGTAATTAATTCGGCAGTGGCTTCATCACCATTTTGCAATGAACGCGCACGAAGCATCTCAAACGTATTGTAGAGGAAGTGGGGATTGAATTTAGCCTGCAATTCGGACATTTCCGCATCTTTCTGACGCAGTTCATAATAGTAGGCCCTATTTATATTGTCATTGAGTCGCAAAGCCATATGATTGATGGACTCGGCTATTTCGGGAAGCCCGCTTTGCGAAAAATTTACAGGGATGCGGTGATCCAAGTTGTTTTCACCGATCAGGTTTAGACCCTTCCGAATAGTGTTCACCTCCTTGTTAATGATCTTTAAGATCATCGTATAGATGAGCACGGAAAACAGGGCAAATAGAAGCACAATTAAGAAAATCCATGGGGTGTATGCATTGGCATAACGGAAGATTTCCCACCACGAGGCTGTGCAGACAAGATTGGAGGTATTGTTGCCGCTGGCGCGAACACTCATATACAGCTTCTGCCCGGAAATTCCGTCAATCATGCCTTCATAAGGTATGGCGGGTATATCGCTCAAGCGATACGCAAGGCGCTTGTTATAGCGGTTATCGGAACAGAAAACAATCTCATCTCCGGACAAAAGATCAAATTGAGCGCTCTTGATAGGCAGCGTATATCCCTTAAAAATTTGTGCCAAATAGGAAGTGCTGTAACCGGCAATGATTGCGCCTTGGCCCATATTGCTCGGCACCCCGCCGCAGATGGCAAAAGTGCTTCCTTGCATGCTATATTCGGTCAGCGGCTCCATGCCATATACTTCCATGCCGGAAGCCTTCGTTCGACTTTTAAGGCGGTCAAGATACGGGAAACCATCACTCAACTCCCATAAGGTTCTAACATCATTGAAGAGAATGTAGTTTTTAGCCCTGTTTGGAGAAAAAAGAGCAACCCACTTAACCTGATTATCCCTAATCAACATTTGGGATAGCGCACTGGAAAGATCACTTTTTTCAAAAGGGGTCAGATCTCTGGTAGTGCTGTAGACGAAATAATTCGCCAATGTGTTGTAAAGATTGCTTCTCTGCTCAAAAATCGGCATATAAATCTGCCAAAAATTGGATAAAGTTCCTCGGTGGTGCTGTGTAATACCGGCCATCAATACTTCGATTTGTGTAAGGAGCTCATTTTTACGGCTATGATAATCAGAATAGCACGCCAAAGAGGAGATCAAAAGCAAGATGACCATATAGATAATGGTTAACAGATAGAATAGCTTATGCTTAGATAAGCGGGCAGCCTTCCGGGATAATGCTTTGTTCACAATATAACCTCTTTTATTATCTATTCGTTCGATTTATTAGCAAGCAACAGTCGATATTTAGTAGGGGACAAGCCGGTCTGCTGTTTAAAACAAGCGATATAGTAGCTTGGTGAGGTAAAGCCGACATTCTTGGCAATATCGTTAATTTTTTTATCCGTTTCCCTCAATAGCTCGATAGAACAGCATACGCGGTACTGGGATAGATAATTGTTGAAAAAAAAGCCGGTTTCCTTCTTGAATAAATAGCCAAGATAGGGCGTGGTAATCTTGGCTTTCTGACAGAATTCTTTAATTGAAGCGCTTTGCATATAATGCTTATGAATATAGCTGATTGCTTGTTGAATAATAGGACTAAGCTGGTTAAAAGAGTATTGAAATAGAAGAAAACTGTTTTCCATCAAATCCAAAACGGCAGTACGAAAAGCTTCGCTCGTTTCGATGTTTGTATATAGATTTATGTAATTGTGCATCTGATCTCGGACATCATGTTTACTCGGAAATTCTTGTATGAACAGGCGAAGAATACTTCGTGACAATTTTGCGAACGTCTCATTATAATCCACAGTGCAAGCAGGATTGAGTTTACCCGCCAGAACTAAATATCCGCCCCTGCGTTCCTCATCGTTCTGGCAGCGAAAAAGGGATAGAATGTCATTAAGCAATGCATCTTCTTCGGGACTTGCGGGTGAATCGACTGTTAACACAATAAGTCCGTCTCTAGACAAGTCAACTGCGTCCACCAGTCGGCAGGCACTTAGGTAGCTTTGTGGCAGGTCATTGCAGTCACTTACCATACTACCCACAGATAACGCAATCAACTCTGAAACGTTCATCTCAGCGGCCTTTATTACAAACGCATCGATCAGATGCTGAGGAGCAAGCGTGCTGCCACCGATGATAAAGGTATGATGCCCTTTCCGGTCCCAAAGCATATGCGTTTCGTATTCCTTTGAAAGAATTTCTGCCATCGTGGTGCAGTAAGGCTGCAGATGACCTCTGTTTTGCTTTTTCTTAATACATATCACGCGATATTCCGGTAGAAAAATATTGATATCCAGCAACGCTGAGCGCTCGCTTAGCTCGGCACTAGAAATGCTTCCATGCAGCCAACGAAGCAGAATATTGTTCTCAAACAGGGAGTCTGTATTCGTTTGACTGGCGTAAAGGTTATCCAACGCCTTTTCGATGGTTTCCTCAAGTTCATCCTTTTTAAATGGTTTGAGAATATAATTCTCCACGCCGAGCAATAGAGCTTGCCTTGCATATTCGAATTCACCGTGAGCGGTTAAAAGGATGCAATGTGTTGCTGGATAAAGTGTGCGGATGCGCTTTATCAGTTCCAAACCATCCATTTTTGGCATGCGGATATCGGTAATTAATAAATCGACATGCTGCTCTTTCATGATCTCCAGCGCTTGCTGACCATTCATGGCTGTAAGCAGGCAACCTACGCCAAACTGCTGCCAATGAATCGTGGTCTTCAAGGTTTCCAGTACAGGTGCTTCATCATCGGCAAATAATACAGTATACATTAGGCACCTCCGATGGGGGCATTACCGGCCTTGCTCAGGCAGATAATACCACATCAAAATTGGATGCACAAGGTTATTGTGGGCAAATAATCGCCATAATAGACATTTTCTAAATTTTTGATAGGATCGTTAGTTTTTTGGATATACAATGCCGCGATGGACTTTTATAATCGAAACATAAAAGAGTTAGCCGAAACGGCATACGTTATCTTCCTTAATATGGAGGATGCGAAATCTGTTTGATAAGAAGGAGATTGCATGTTCCAAAGCAGAAAAGTGACAGGTGCCGCATCTTTACTTGAGTCCACTTCTCGTTCCAGATACAAATGGGACGATTACAAAGTGTTCCTGTTTGCGCTTCCGGTAATTATACTGGTAATCGTATTTAGCTATTTGCCGTTGTGGGGCTGGTCGTTTGCCTTTTTTCAGTATAAGCCCGGTAGAAGTTTGCTGGATAGCACCTTCGTTGGATGGAATAACTTTACAGCGCTATTTGGGAACGTTGTAATGAGACGCAATTTGTTTCGTGTATTAACAAACACGTTTGGAATCCATATGCTAGGGTATGTATTTTCCCCGCTGCCCATGCTGTTCGCCACCTTTCTGAGCGAGATGCGCGGCAAAAAGCATAAGAAGTTAATCCAATCGGTAACTACGCTGCCTAATTTCATTGGCTGGGTTATAATCTATTCCTTAGTTAACAGCCTCTTTGCGACGAATGGGCTGGCGAGTGTAGTGATGAAAAATCTAGGATGGGTCCCGGCATCATTCAATTTAATGACATCACCCGACAACATTTGGCTTCGTATGGTGCTACTTCAGCAGTGGAAAAGCCTCGGTTGGAGTTCCATTGTCTATTTTGCAGCCATTGCAGGCATCGGACCGGAATTGTATGAGGCCGCCACAGTGGATGGAGCCAGCCGGATGCAGCGTATCCGTTATATCACCCTTCCGATGCTGATGCCCACTTACTTTGTTTTGCTTATCATGAGCATCGGAAATTTCCTGAACACTGGTGTGGATCAATACCTGACTTTTGGAAATGCATTGAACAAAGATACTATTGAGGTGCTGGACCTTTATGTATACAATCTGGGAATTGGTGGCGGCCAAATATCCTTCTCTGTTGCTGTAGGTATTATGAAATCAATAGTTGCTCTTATCCTGTTCAGTATGGCGAATATCGCATCGAAAAAAGTCCGTGGGACTAGCGTATTCTAAAAGAAAGGAGATTGAATTATGTCAAATGTATCATGCAAACTCAAGAAAAAAAGGATACCTACGGCTGATATTGTCTTTAACATTGTTTGTGGTATTCTGTTTACTCTATTTGCCTTGTTATGCATATTTCCTTTCTACTACTTATTGATTTTGACAATAAGTAATCCAACATTGGTATCGACTGGGCAAATCTATCTAATTCCCAAGGGCATCACGCTTAGCAACTATGTTGAAATAATGAAAATACAAAACCTAGGAAACTCTGCTTCGATTACTGTAGCCAGAACCCTCATCGGCACCGTAAGTAGCCTTTTATGTACATCGTATCTTGCCTATTTCTTTACCAAGGAAAACATGTGGAAACGAAAGTTGTGGTATCGGCTTGTGGTAGCCACCATGTACTTTTCCGCAGGTATGATTCCTGTTTATTTGAACAACAGAATGCTGGGCCTTGTCAACAGCTTTTGGGTCTATATCATACCTGGCCTGATAGGTGTATACAACATGATCCTGATTAAAACATCCATGGAGTCCTTGCCTGCTGAACTGGAGGAATCGGCTATTCTTGATGGGGCCGGATACCTTACTCGGCTGTTCCGTATCGTATTGCCTCTTCAGAAAC
>JAEWTV010000010.1 GCA_023397675.1 Bacillota bacterium
AGAATAAAAGCCTTCCCCATAAACCGCGTGACTGTACTCGGTATCCGAAACAACTCTCCCGGAAATGGTCACAACGTTGTTCTCTATGATGTTACCGACCATCCGACCCCAACTCCCCTCTCTTTGGTTCCTATGTATATCGTAATTTATCTAATGTAATATATTCCACTTTAAATAGTTTTAGAAGTAAATTTTAACGACCTTTCATGCTTGAGGGTACTTAAACATCTAAAAATCCAGCTCTTAATAATCAACTGAATTTTCTACATTGTGTATCAAAAAAATAAACACATAGATACATTATATTATAAATTACCAAAATTGAAAATCCCCGAAGAAATATTTTGTCGAGGCTTAACTAATTAGGCATATTGATATCCACACCATTAAGCACTGCGAAAGTAGTTGCAGCGAGTATATCATATGCATCAAAACTATCATTGCCCACATTTATCCTGAATTCCTGAGGTTCGACAAACTTACCGTTTCTGGCGGATATTGTACGCTGCAGACAGCACAGAAAAACATTCTCAGACATTGAGTCACCGGTACTTGAGGCTGTTATACTAGCTTTTGAATTAAAGCCGTATGATACAACATGCCTTTTTATTCCTTCAAGGAATTGGATTAATTCATTATAATCCACGTTCAATATTGCTGTTCCTTTTTCATCAAGCCTTGAAAACATTTGTCTTATTAAGTTCTTATAGCTGTCTTTATCTATTTCCTTTAAATCATCGGCTTTATCATTATAAATCATTACATCAAAATGAATACTTGCCGGTATAGTATTTTCAACATCCGAAGGCTTTATTTTAAGGACAAGGATATCTGTACCGGCCTTATTTAATTCACTGATATAGCTTTTCACACTTGTATCGTCAAGATTCCTTAACTCCTTAAAATCAATAACGCTTGTCTTCATTCCTGCTTCGGATAAAATTGAACCGATAAGAACTGAAGTTTTTTCGTTTTCGTTCTGGCTTATTATACCTGTTAGTATCATTTATGAAATCACTCCGCAGTAATTATAATAGGTAGAAGTGTATTGGATTTTACAGCTCAATTATTGTGTGACAAGAAAAATGCTGCACTGAAAATTCAATGCAACATTATAATATACAGTTTAATATTTTTTATGTAATTTTAATATTAAAAGCCGGATCACTCGTTGTCTATGATTTACATTTCTTAACTATACTATTTATATGCTTGTCTGAATTCAGGAATATTTGTCCATAACAAACCTATAAAATTACAAAAACATATAAAGCTATACTTTATTTCCCATCTATTGACACCTTTCATTATGTTTTGTATACTAGCACTGAAAAATTATCGGATAATTTGATAACTAAACAACCTACCACAATGTAATTCATTAAGTAAACTCATTCCTACCTTGGGACATCAAGAAGAAAATAGTTTTAGGGGGTAAAAGAAATGTATAAGGGTAGAAAAATAGCTGCAATGTTTATTATTGCTGTATTTATTTGCAGTGGAGTTTTTGGAAATCTGATTCCCGGGTTGCTGCAATCAGCTGCTGCGGCATCAGAAACACAACCTGTTAAAGTAGAGGCATATAATGCTAATACTACTCTAAAGAACAACACGATTTTTCCATGGTTTAAGATTACAAACACAGGAAATACCGAAATACTACTTGAGAATATTAATGCAAGGTACTATTATACCAATGATCAGCATAAGCCCCAGAAGTATTGGTGTGACTGGTGCAGCAAGTGTGATTCCAAAATGGTTTCGGGAACCTTCGGTACGCTGACAACACCAAGGCAAGGTGCTGACACATATTTTGAACTGGGCTTTAAAAGTGGTGCAGGCAAACTGAAGCCGGGAAATAGTGTAGAAGTACATATCCGTGTTGCAAGTGAAGATTGGAGTAATTACAACCAGGCAAACGACTACTCTTTTAACTCTACAGCCAAAACTTATGTCAGTCAGGAAAAGGTAGCAGGATTCGTCTCAGGCAGGCAGGTATGGGGTAATAACCTAGTCTCCGTCACAGAAGTATCACTGGACTATCAGTCGGTAACTCTGAAGGTAGGCGGGTCAGATAAACTGTATTGTGAAGTGTTGCCTACTGATGCAGCAAACAAAAACTTAACCTGGGAAAGTAGTAATCCCGGTATTGTAAGTGTCGATGCAAATGGTACCATAAAAGGCATATCCCAAGGTACAGCAACAGTAACTGTTACCAGCGTGGATGGGGGTTTTAAGGATCAATGCATAATACAGGTGAATGATGATAATGGTCCCAAGGGTACACTTGAAGGGAAAATTACAGATGCGGTAAATAAGGTTACAGTTCCCAGAGCCAAGTTGAGTCTGCAAAAGCTAACAAGCGCTTCTGAAGGGTATGTTGAAGTAGCAAGTTCCAGTTCAGGGGAAGATGGAATATATAGCATACAACTTCCTTTCGGCGAGTATAAAGCTATAGTGACAAAGGATGGCTACATCTCAGCGATAAACTTTGTGAATATCCAGCAGGTCACAACGACATATAATCCGGAACTCAAAATCGTAGGCGATGAATATGCAGGAGCGGGTACTGCGTCAGGTGTTGTGAGAAACGCAATCAATAATTTAGGCATAAAAGGACTGAATATTCAATTTAGACAAGGTATTAACGCAAGAGAAGGGACTGCTGTTGCTACCGCAGTGACTGGTGAAGGCGGTGCATACTCGGTACAGCTCAACGGCGGAAACTATACTGCTGAGATTTCGGGAATAGGATATTCTAAAGCATACTTTGACCTTGTATCCATTGGCGGGAGGATAACCGGTAATCAGGATGGTGTAGTGACACCTAAGATTGAGGAGGGTCAAACCCGTATTGTATTGACATGGGATAAGGAGCCGCTGGATATTGATTCACATTTAACCGGACCCACTCCAGATGGTTCTAAGTTTCATACTTATTATGATGATAGAGGATATGACTACTCAGGCACAAATTATGCAGACCTTGATCTTGATGACCGAGACGGCTACGGTCCAGAGACAACTACCGTTTACAAAGAAAGCAACGGTACATACACATTCTATGTGCATGATTTTACAAATTATTCTTCTACCTCAAGCACAAAGCTGGCCAATTCAGGTGCACAGGTAAAGGTGTTCCGGGGTGCTTACCTCGTAGAGACCTACAATGTGCCAGTCAAAAAAGAGGGAACACTTTGGACGGTATTCAGCATGACGAATGGTGTTATTACACCCATCAACACTATGTCATATGAATCTAATACTGAAAATATAGGCGGCCCAGAGTCAAATAAACATAATAATCTTGAACTGGAGGATATATGTCCCATAACGATTCAAGCAGGTGAAATTGTTCCGTTAAAAGGAACTATTGTAGCCAGAACAAAGCTTGAAAAGGTAACTATATGTGTAAAAGATACGGTAGGATATTACGATTCCTACGATGCGAGGTGGGCTAACAGTGGAACAATGTTTTTCCTTGAGGACAGATTCAAGATTGACACAAATGCGGAAAAGTGTCCTCTTGGAACCGGACCCAACCCATTCTACAAGCCTGGTAAGTATACAATTGTCGTATGGGCTAAGGGGGAAGGTTCAGATGCAAAGATTCTGGGCGAAATCCCAGTAACGGTGACAGCGGCGGCATCAAAACAGATTACAGTCAAAGGTGTGCTTGCACCAATGCTGAAGAATACTAACTCTGACAGTGAAAACCCTGTTGCAACACCACTTGGGGGATTTACGGTCAAAATTATGGATCGATCCGACACACAGGAAAAGCTCCTTGCCACAGTAGTTACGGATTCAAGTGGGTATTTTGAAAAGACAATTCCTAATGATCTGGGGCCAAATGAGTACGGCGGATTAGACATATTCCTGAGACTTAATCTGGAAGATGAAACTGTAAAAGTAGCCAGAGGAAATTATAACCCACAGGATAAAGATGACCGTATCGGTGAAACGGTTTATACATGGGATAGTGAAATCAAGGAGCAGTATGATAAGCCAGTCCTTGATTTTGGAGAGATCCACCCTTCCGGCAAAAACGGAAGAGATCTTGAAATAGCATTTTCGATTTGGAGATGGATTACCAAGGGGAGGAGTTTCTACCGGGAAAACACAACAGACCATTACGTTCTTCCTAAGATTAATGCATATTATGGCGTAGAAGAAGATGGAAATTGCTTCTTTGTAAATTCGGAAGGTTATCCTGAAGTTCATTATAGCTATGGTGGTGCCGAGGATGTTTCAACGGTCTTACATGAATATGGGCACTTCATAATGAATATCCAAAAGGCAGAGCCAGGCGAATATAATGATAAATATTCATTCAGTGAACCTTGTGATCCCCAAACAGCTTATTGTGAAGCCTGGGCAGAGTTTTTTCCATGTGCGGTAAACGGAGACCTATTAGACAAGATGTACACATTTGCAGATGGAGGCTACATATACTATAATATGGAGACACTTGAATATACAGAAAGTGGAGAAACTAAAAAACTTGAACGGTATGACGGTAATCAGTCCGAGTATGATAAGAATGGTAAGGTTATACTATTTATATGTTCTATGTTTTGGGATCTGATTGATTCGAATAACGACACGGGACATGATACCGTAAGTATCCCATTCTCGGGTTTGGATGCAATTATGCGGGCAAAAAACAATAACGTTTACGATTTTTACCGCAATCTCTTTAAGCTTGGCTATGCCAAGGGTCAGGAAGAGTCGGTATGGAGAGTTATGGATGACATCGGGGTGGCACATGATGTTACACTGCCTACAATAAACCTTGAGTGGGACCTTCTATTTGTAAGTGACCAATATATGTTCAAGACTCTTGTGACCGATGATATTGCAGTAAAAGGTGTTGAGTGGTCGATTGATGGCGTAGATAAAGGAGCTTTCTATGACGGAACGTTAGATTCAATTCAAGCAGATGAGCTCACAATAAAAAAAGGCGATTTGACAGATGGAATTCACAAGTTGAAAGTGATTGTATACGACTTAGAAGGTTATTTATATGAAACTATGCACAGACCAAAGGCGTATTCTGAAAAAACAGTGACTCTTGAAGTGAAGGATGGAGCAATAGTGGATGTGAAATAGCGGTAAATAAAAACAGAGGACGTTTCTGAAAACTCACGAGGCGTCCTCTGTTTATGTAATTTTATCAGGAAACACTCTTTAGCCTACTATTCCTTAGGTCTTTGCCTTCCTTCAAAATCTATGTAATAATTGCTTTTTAAAATCAATTCGGATACTGGAATAAACTCAAAGCCATCCTTTTTACACTCTTTAATAATATCAGGAAGAATTTTAGCCGTAAAGGCAGTGTCGTTATGGAATAGGATAATTGAACCGCACTGTATCTTACGTTTTACTCTTTCCATTATTTCCATCTTGCTTATATCCGGCTTCCAGTCAAGGGAATCCACATCCCACTGAATGGGGTAATAGCCTATATTATTTGATATGTTGATAACATTATTACTATAGTCGCCATAAGGCGGACGGAACAGTTCAACCTTTTTGCCGGTTATACTCGTAAGTACTTCCCCGCACTTATCAATTTCGCTCATGATTTTACTGCCTTGAATGGCACCCATTCTCAAATGGGAATAACCATGGTTGGCAATATCATGTCCTTCTTTAGATATCCTGCTTACAATATCAGGGTACTTTTCTGCCCATTGACCTACTATAAAAAAGGTCGCTTTAATATTATTCTCCTTCAAGGTTTCAAGAATGCTTGGTATATCGTCGGCACCCCAGGCACAGTCAAAGGTTATTGCAGCTTTCTTATCGGCTCTTTCAACAGAATAAATAGGAAGTTCCTTGTTTTCAGTCGAAACGGCCGCAGCACCACCCGAAAGAACAAGGTACATGAGCAGTACAACCGCAATTACAGCTACAAAACCTAAAATCACGTACTTCTTTATCTTTTTTGCATGTAAGGCAATTATCAGCATATTTTTTCTCCAAAACAATATCCCGTAATAATCTATTGTCCTGAAGACAGATTTATACCTTTTTATTCTTCGTTGTGGCCTATTATGAAATCATCCACTTCGCTCAGCAGCGGAAGCGAAGACTGTGCTCCCTTTCTTGTAACGGTAATTGTACCAACAATATTGGCAAAATCAACCGCTTCGTCAATTGTCATATTATTTGATAGTGCAACCGCCAGGGCCCCTGAAAAGGAATCTCCGGCAGCCGTTGTATCAACCACCTTGACCTCAGGTACGGGCTTGTGAACAATTTCATTGCCTCTGTTGTAAACCACACCCTGACTCCCGAGGGTAATAACCACCTGTTTGATTTTTTTGTCCATCAGGTACCTAACGGCATTTTCAGCATCAGATACTGACTTTATACTGATTCCGGTTATAATTTCACATTCGCTTTCATTTGGAGTTAAAATATCAATCTGTGAGAGAAGTTCATCCGATAAAGCCCTGGCAGGTGCAGGATTTAAAAGTACTTTAACGCCGTAATCCTTTGCTGTCCTGACAGCCATCTCAACAACCTCCATAGGTATCTCGTGCTGCAGCATAATAATGTCACTGTTTTTAATTATATCCAAAGCCTTGTCAACAACCTCCGGCTGTAACTTAAAATTAGCGCCGGAATCCAGTATGATAAAATTATTTCCGTCTTTGACAACTATTACTGCAATACCTGTCGAGGTTCCCGGAATGGTCCTTATATTTTCTACCTTAACGTTGTTTTTTGTTAAATTCCCGATTAAATCTTTACCAAAAGAATCTTCACCAACACAGCCTATCATTTCCACATCGCCACCAAGTTTTGCTGCAGCTACAGCCTGATTTGCCCCCTTACCCCCGGGGAAAGTCGCAAATCCTTGTCCATGGATTGTTTCACCCATTGCTGGTATTCTTGGAGTATTGATAACCAGATCCATATTAAGACTTCCCAACACTGTAATTTTGTTCATATAATCTACCTTCTTTGCTTGATTTTATTTTATTTAAAAGCTGCAAAAAAACAACAGAGCAAATATAATATTTACTCTGTTACTAATTATAAACCATATATAAAGATATTTCTTTAAAAACCAGCTAATTGTTTTATGATTCAACTTTTAACTCATTAAGGGGCTTGCAGATGATTTCATTTATATGCAGCTTGTTTATATTCTGAGTAGATGAAGCCTGCATAACCATTGCTGTATCCGAGCTTTTTCCTGTGCCTGCAACAGCAATAACTTTTTCACCTGATTCTACCAAACCTCCATCGGTAGCCATAAGGACTATTTCGTAGCATACTTTGACACCTTCGCTGAAACAGCGTAAAAAGTTGGCTATTATGGTTGGTGTGGTGCTGGCATATAATTTATCGGTATGAAAAAGCATTGTTCCGAAATGCACTTCATGCCCTGCATTTTGCAGTTCAGTAACCAGTTCCTTCGGAAAAGAGCTACCTTTCCTGGCAAAATCAAATTGATGCGGTATTACAACCAGCTGAACCCCTTTATCTTTGAAATACTCCATTGCTCTTTGGGCTGTTTTACCCGTTGTGGAAGCAAGAACAATCTTTTTAATGCCCGAATCCTTCAGCCTCTCCTCCACAAGTTTAAAGGTCTGTAGGGTATTGTCTTCCTTAACGCTTTCGTAATATGTAATATTTCTTTCCATAAGGTCACCCCAATTAACTTATTTATGTTAATTATATGGTAACCCAGCCAACAAGCTTTAACAAGTACGCACTTATCGGTACTTTAGTACCCAAATGCATACTTATAAATAAATCTTAACCGAAAATTTTGGAGGCTTCAACCAAATCAGACGATGCTAAAATAAAAAAAGCAACAATAGACACTATTGCTGCAATAAATAGAAGAATATATTTTAAAAGCCTTTTTCCTCTTATAACTATAACTTTCATCAAAGAACCCCCATCAGAACCTAAAAACAGCCGGCCTCCACCCTGAACCCTATATATTAATATTCATTTTGATACTCCATTATTAACGATATTGATTTTTGTTATTTATAAGCCTTTCTATATACTGCAATTATATCCTCAAGGGAAGGCTGGCGTGGATTTGCAGGCATGCATGTATCCGCAATCGCCAGTTTTGCCAGTGCTTCGAAATCTTCTTCCTTTACATTCAGTTCAATAAGCTTTGAAGGTATTCCTAGAACTTTAATCAGATTCTTAACATCCTTGACCGATTCCAGCATTGTACGGTAGGGAACCATCCAGTCAGCTCCCTTTATACCCAAGGCTGCAGCTATATCTTTAAAGCGTTTCTGAACCTTACGGTCGGCTCCGTTATATTCCATAACATGCGGAAGAAGCAGCGCATTGCATATTCCGTGCGGAAGGTTGTAAAAACCTCCGAGAGAATGCGCCATTGCATGAACCATGCCTAACCCGCCATTGGAAAACGCCATACCCGCAACATTTTCCGCATATGCCATCATTGAACGGGCTTCCATATCATTACCGTTCTGGACAGCACGCGGAAGATATTTACGGACGGTTCTAATTGCCCAGAAAGCATCCTTATCCGTAAGGGGGGAGGAATTTACTGAAAGGTATGCTTCTATGCCATGTGTAAGTGCATCCATTCCGGTAGCAGCAGTCAAACCCCTTGGCATGGATACCATAAGTTCAGGATCGTTTACTGCAATACTTACAATACAGTTATCATCTACCATTACCATTTTGGAATGTCTTTTTTCATCGGTTATTACATAAAACGAAGTTACTTCAGAGCCCGTACCTGCCGTAGTATTTATTGCGATTATAGGGAGCGAACGGTTTTTTGAATTATTTACTCCTTCATACTGTTCAATTGGCTGTCCGTTTGCAGCAAGTATTCCAACAGCCTTGCATGTATCTATAGGCGATCCTCCGCCTACTGCAACAAGAAACTCTGCGCTAATATTTCTGCATTGTTCAAGCCCAGCATTTGCTATACTTACGGTCGGATTAGGGAGAACATCATCAAAAACAACATAGGAAACACCTACAGCTGAAAGTACAGCTTCTACCTTAACAACTACTCCAGCCTTAACAAGGGATTTATCTGTAACTATCAGTGCACGCCTTAATCCGCGTCTTTTGATTTCATCTCCAAGCAGTCCAAGGCAACCGGGACCAAACAAATTTGTTTCAACAGAATTATATCGTCTTGCCTTAAGCATTATAAGTCGCTCCAATCCATTATGCTGCATTAAAAGACAATTATTTTGCGAACTCACAAGAACGAAGATCATTGGGATCTATTCTTGAAAGCGCAGCCATTTCTTCCAAGGTTGGCGGCACAGTAATCGCAGCATTTTCAACATTTATATCAAATCCAGTATTAGCCTTTACTTCCTCAAGTGAAGATGTCGGATGTACTGATTCCAGCATCAGTCGTCCGCTCTCATAGGCAAACACGCATAGTGGTGTAACTATTTTGGAAAGATTTCCGCGCGTTGTTACAAAGTCCACCTTGGGCACAAAAGTTCTTTTATCATGCTTTGTTCTCCAAATAACAGCCTTGCGGGCAGTCGGTATAAGAACCGCACTTCCTGCGCCACCAGGCATTCTGACCTTTGGTTTATTGTAATCTCCAATAACAGAAGCATTAATATTTCCTTCGATATCAAACTGTATTCCGCTCAGGAAAGCAACATCAAGTCCGCCTCTCATGGAGAGGTCAAAAACTTCCTGAAGTCCGAATAGGGAGCTCGCATTGTTGTGTAGTTCATTACCGGCCGATGAATAGCTGCTGTGTTTAACCGGTTTTGGATTAACCCCTCCGGGTATATTCAAATACACCATATCAGGCGCATGGGTAGCTCTCGCCAACAGCATGGCTATCATGGGCATATGGGAAGCAACACCGTGAAAAACAGTATTTCCATTTCCTATTTGCCTGGCTAACACACAGGTCATTATATCCGATGGTCTTATTGAATCCGATTTATACTTGAATTGTATTGTGTTCATATACGCCCTCCTATCCTGGCGCCGGATCTGTCACTTTTTTCATAGCGTCCGAGGTAAGCATCCAATTCTTCTTTTACCGAGAGAGCTTTAAACAGCTTTACAGCATTTCTATCTATATCATAATGTGACGGACATGAACACGGAGCAGCTCCCCTTGGAGCATGCACAACAGCAGTTACAAGAAAACCGGGTATATCTATATTTCCGGGATTGCTTACAGCTTTACTTGTCGGAACGATATTCTCTGCTGTAATAATAACCTTTTTAGCCGCCCTTGACATAAGCACATCTTCAAATTTAGGTCCCAGTATCCTTGAGTTTCCTTCGCAATCGGCTTCCTGAACATGTATAACCGCCACATCAGGGTTTAATGCCTTAACAACGGTAGTAGTGCCATTTCCGAACGGGTCCTGTATAACCTTAAAATAATCATTCACCGTTAACAAATCACCTGCAACCAAACCTTTTACAGGCATGAAAGGCACACCCATTTGTCCGCCTCTAAGTGCGCAGATAACAGTGTAACACGCATGTTCATTGGCCTTTACAATACCATTCTCCACAGCCTTACGGTAAAATGTTGCCAGGCCGAATTCAGTTTCATAGCTTATATATCCGGCATCAACAGACGCAACACACCCTGCCAGGCAAAGCATGTCCACTTCCATGGCTCCTGCCGTTTTAACCAGTCTAAGCCCCTTTTTGTTTTGTCTTACCAATTCTCTTACCATGGCCATAGGAGACCTGTGAAGGACATTTCCTCCAAAAGCGACCATATCCCCATCTTTTATTACAGATGCAGCTTCCAATAAGTTTTTACGTTTATCTATCATATAAAGTCACCTACTTTGCAGCGTTACACGCTATATGAATTGCATCCCAAACACCGGCGAACGGAGGTGCATAGCATAAGTCCACCATTCCGAGTTCGTCTGTACTTAATTTACTGTGAATAGCTATTGCTATTGCATCTATACGCATTACGGCGCCTTTTGGCCCAGCTGCCTGCGCTCCTAAAATTCGTTTTGTTCCCTTTTCATATAAAAGTTTTATTGCTATAGGTGTAGGATTCGGATAATATGCCGGATGATCATTTGCGCTAACCATTACGGTTGAGTAGCTAACACCCAATCTTTTTGCATCATTCTCCGACATCCCTGTCCTTCCCATTTCCATGTCAAGTACCTTTATTGCTGCCGATCCGAGTGCACCAATAAATTTATCATGCCGCCCGCACATATTCCCTCCGGCAATTCTTCCGCATTTGTTTGCGACTGTTCCAAGCGCCAGGAAAGTGTTTTCTTCCATTCCCCTGTGGTATACGAGCGCACAGTCTCCTGCCGCCCAAACATCAGGTAAGCTTGCCCTGAGCTCTCTGTCCACAATAATAGCCCCATTTGGAGCCATTTGGATTCCTGTATCCTTTAAGAATGCTGTTGAAGGGCGGACACCTATTGCAAGAATAACCAGATCAGCCTTATACATGCCTTTATCTGTTTTTACCCCTTCAACATATTCCGTACCAATCAGTTCCTCAACCTTTTCACCAGTATGAATACTTACACCGTGTTTCTCAATCTCATTTTTAGCAAGCTCAGCCATTTCCGCATCAAAGGAAGCAAGAATACGATCAGCCGCTTCTATGCAGCGTACATTTTTCTTTAATTCAACCATTGCCTCTACTACTTCAATACCGATATAGCCTCCGCCAACAACTATAACATCCTTTACACTGTTACTCATTACAGCTTCTTTTAAAGCAATTCCATCTTCTATATTTTTAAGCACATGTACTCCTTTAAGCCATGTACCGGGTATCTTTGGAATTACTGATGCTGCACCCGTAGCAATCATCAGCTTATCGTAATAATCTATAACAAAATCTTCAGTATCAAGATTCCTTATAATCAACTTTTTAGAGTCGGGGAAAACCTTCACCACTTCATGATGGAGTTTGACCGATATACCCTGTGATTCGAACTGTTCCTTTGTCCTGGCAATCATCTTATGCCAGTCATTGTTAACATCGGATACAAAGTATGGTAAGCCGCAAGCACCGTATGAAATGTGAGAACCCTTCTCATATACAATTACTTCTGCAGTTTTATCGCTTCTTTTTATTTTTGAAGCCGCCGACATACCGGCAGCAACACCACCGATAATGATAGTTTTCATTTTGACTTAAATCCCCTTGTCTATTTGACTTATGGCTATTTCAGCGTCCTGCAAAGCCTGCTTAGCAGTTTTATTATTCTTAAATGCTTCAGAAAGCTGCTGATAAAGGTATCCAAGCTTTTCTCCACTGTTAGGCATCTTGGGCATAGGTTTTGCGAGGTCCCTTATCATTTCAAGATGTATTGAATACCAATTATATTTATCTTTATCAGCTTCATAAGATGATGCCCTTACAGGCGACCCTGCGTAGCCTCCGACAATACGGTCCGTTTCCTTATTTGATAAGCTTGCAAGGAAAGCATTAGCCTCTTGGGCCTTTTGTGATCTGGAATTAATGGCAAAGGACCATGTAACATTCCAGGGTGTCCTAAAAGTCGCAAAACCAACATCATCCTTATATTCACACTTATCGTTCATTACCATTCCAAGCTGCCCGCCCCAGGTTACTGCAAAGACGGACTTATGCTTCTGAAAGGCAGTACATACTTCATCATTTCCATAATTCCCTGTATCCTCAGGTGCATAACTCCTGAGCGAAAGATATTTTTCAACACCTGTAACAGCCTTTTCATTATTAAATACTGGCATTAATGTTACATCGTCAAAAATTTCTGAACCAGCATCGCGGATGTATGGAAGAACGTCAAGGAAAATCTCGCTTGGATGCGCTTTTAGTACAATTCCTGTCATTCCTTTTTGTCCGTGTACTGCTTTGACAGCTGATATAAGTGCATCAGCAGAAACTATTTTGCCAAATTCTTTTTTAAGCACCTGCTGCACTACAGATTTACGGTATAATATAATGTGCCCGTCACAAAATGATGGATAAAGATAATCCTTTCCGTCAAACTGCAGTTCCTCACGCACCACCGGGAGAATATCATTTTTATCATACTTATCACTTTCCGGAAAACTGACTTCTTTAATAAAGCCTTTTTTAACAAAATCCCCGGACCAAAGGTGTCCGGCTACCATTACAATATCGTAGTCGCGCTTGCCTTCGAAAGTTTCCATAAGCATGGAGTAATAACTGGCAAAGGGAATAATATCGAATTTTATATCTATTCCTGTTGTTTTAGTGTAATTTTCAATGATACGATATTTGGGATCAACATAAACATCTACTGCCGGATCTCCTACTGCGAGTATATTTAAAGTCTTTGCCAAATTATTTCACCTCCAGGTTATTTGCCGAACTGTGGTTCAAAGTCCAGTATTCCTACGATTAACGCGTCTATTGGTGAACTTTTATCCATTGCATGCTGTGTTGTTTCATCAGTAGTTACAAGCACCAACTCATCAATACCAGCACCAAGATTGTCCGCAGCAACAAAAACCTGGCTCTTATCACCGTATAACGGTTCAACCAGCAGAAGTTTATAACCAACCAGGTTTTGACACTTGCGTGTGGACACTACTGTTCCTTTTACTTTTCCAACAATCATTGGGGTACTACCTCCCGATCTGACTTACTATTTCCAGCTTGTCTCCCTGTTTAACAAGGAACGCATTTGCTTCATCAGTATCAATATGCATATCCAACCTGTAATTCTCACTGACCCGGACAGTAACATTATTAATTATTCCACCCCTGTTTCCAGGGACTACTACAGAAACCTTTTGTCCATTTTTAACACCGTACAAATCCGCTTCCTGGGGGGACATATGGATGTGTCTGTCGGCTAAAATGACACCTTCTTTTATTTCTATAGATCCTTGGGGACCGATAATGGTTAAACCCGGAGTACCTTTTACATCTCCCGAATTTCTTACTTCGGTATTTATGCCAAGAATGCGGGCATCAGATGCCGCAACCTCAACCTGAGTATGCGGCCGTTCCGGACCTAATATCCTGACTTTTTCAATCTTTCCCCTTGGACCTATAATCGTTACTGCTTCATTTGCTGCAAACTGCCCGGGTTGGGACAAATCCTTAAAGTGTGTTAACCTGTAATCCTTACCAAAGAGAGCTTCAACATGGTCTCTTTGCAAGTGGACATGACGGGCGGAAATCCCTACATTAACGTACCTCGGTGATGATAAGGCCATTTTGTGTCCAAGCTTACCTATTTCATCAACTACAAGGGTTGTAACAAATTTTATTAGTTCATTGTCTACTGCCATATCCGCCCAACTCCTTCCTCTACTTTATTGAAGGAAGTATTTTTGCAACGTCTGCATGAGGGCGAGGTATTACATGAACTGCAACAAGCTCTCCAAGTCTCTGAGCAGCTTCCGAACCAGCTTCTGTAGCAGCTTTAACGGCTCCGACTTCACCTTTTATGATAACGGTTACAAGTCCTGATCCAATCTTTTCTGTTCCTACGAGTTCTACATCTGCTGCCTTCAACATTGCATCTGCTGCTTCTATTGATGCTGTAAGTCCTCTTGTTTCAATCATTCCTATTGCTGACATTTTCTTTTCCTCCCTGTTTTTTGGTTTGTTTTCGCTAATACTTTTATTTGAATTTATAACTTTCGTATTATCGCTGACTTTTACTGTCCCCAGATTTTTTTCTTTTGTCTGGGGCACCTTCTTATCTGTTATTGTACTTTTCTTTTCATCTTTTCCGGTATTCATGCTATCATTCCCTTCCTAAGACTTGACTGGAAAAAACTTTAGTATCTCGGGATGCGGGTTACTTATTACAATTGCTACTTTTATCGGATTGACACTCATGCCTTCTCCAGCAGCATTGGCAGCTTCAACAGCAGCATTAACTCCTGAAGTCGTACCACCTACAATCAATGTAACCATTCTTCCTCCGAGACGATTTTCCGAAGTCAGAAAATCTATATCAGCGGCTTTTTCCATTACATCAAGAAGGTATACGGCATTAGCATAAAAATTGACTTCTACAACACCTATTGCATTATATAATGTTTTCTCATTTTGCATAAAATCAGCCCAATGCCGGTAGAATCTTTGTTACATCAGTATGCGGACGTGGTATTACATGAACAGCAACAAGTTCGCCAAGTCTCTGTGCAGCTTCCGATCCGGCTTCAGTAGCCGCTTTTACAGCTCCTACTTCACCTTTGATAATAACAGTAACGAGTCCCGAGCCAATCTTTTCTGTGCCTACAAGTTCCACATTTGCTGCCTTAAGCATGGCATCTGCTGCTTCTATTGATGCTGTAAGTCCTCTTGTTTCAATCATTCCTATAGCTGACATACTTTTTTCCTCCTTAAATATTAATTATTTTAAAAAATTACTCTTTTCTTAATGACTTAACCTTGACCTTTCCAATTTGAGCCAGCTTATCTACCCCATCAAATGGTCCTTCTATAACATGAGCTGTTATTTCACCGGGGGTAATATACTTTAAAGCAACCTCACGTGCTGTTTCAATTGCAACTTTTACGTCAGAGACAGTTCCTTTGAATTTAACCTGTACCGTTAGAGGAATATGGGCTTTTGTATCTTTAGGGTTTATCGTATCTATTCCCAATATTGTTATATCTGCGGTTTTGCAGGCTTTGTCCATTGCATCGAGAGCAACACTGTATCCGGCTACTTCCAGGAAACCTATTGCATAATCAAGCATTCTGATTCCTCCTAAATAATCCGGAAGCCGCCCTCAGCAAGAACACATCGCCTTTGCCTTGTAAAGCTCCGAGCAGATGTAAGTCCCTCTCCTGTTGGACCTGCTATCGTCATTGTAGCGTAACCCTCTCCTCCAAATCCGAAACCTGCCAAAGTTGAAAAGTTCTTAACAAAAATCGTTGTCTCAATTTCTTTTGCAAAAGCGGTTAAATTGTTAATATTTGTTGAAAACATTGATGCTGTATGACGGTTTCCGCTTTCTGCGGCAACAGCCATATTTATTGCTTCCTCAAGATTTCTGCATCTTACTATTGGAAGTACCGGCATAAGCTGTTCGGTCTTAACCAGAGGATGATCAAAAGGTACTTCACATATAAGTAAACGTACATCTCTTTTTCCTGTTATTCCGATCTTCTCAAGCATTAATCCCGCATCTTTTCCAACCCATTGCTTGTTAGGGTGGTACACTCTTCTTACACTTGATGCACAGCCGCTGTTACACGGCTTTTCTTCATAGGTCAGAACAAGTTCTACAATCTGGTCTAGCTGAGCCTTATTAAGTAAATACGCACCTGATTCAACCATGTTATATATAAAATCATTTGCTACCTGTTCAAGAACAAATACTTCTTTTTCCGCCGCACAAATTATGTTGTTGTCAAAAGATGCTCCCAAGAATATCTGTTTTGCTGCGTGCTTAATGTCGGCAGTTTCGTCAACTATTACCGGCGGGTTTCCGGCACCTGCTCCAATTACCTTCTTTCCGGATTGAAGAAGCGAACGTACCATTGCAGTCCCGCCGGTTCCAACAAGGAGTCTGATTTTCGGACTTGAAGAAAGTACTTTTACCGTTTCCATACTTGGTTCTCTGACCATGGTGACAAGGTTTTCAGGCCCTCCGTTTTCAACTATTGTACGGTTGATCAGGTCTACTGCATATGCGCAACAACGCTTTGCAGAAGGATGTACGTTAAATACAACGCTGTTTCCGCCTGATACCATCGATATGGAATTGTTTATTATTGTTTCTGTTGGATTTGTTGTTGGAGTTATAGCTCCAATTACACCAAATGGAGCAGGTTCGATAATCGTCAAACCGTCATCTCCTGATATTGCATGAGTCTGAAGGTCTTCTGGTCCCGGTGTCTTTTCTATAACCAATTGATGCTTCAATATCTTATCTTCGACACGCCCAAGCTTCGTTTCCTCATAAACCATTGCTGCAAGTTTATCTGTCTGAACCCTGCATGCTGAACGTATTGCAGTTATGATTTTTTCCCTGTCCTTGAGATGAAATTTGGAATAAAACAATTTCTGCGCCTGGTAAGCTGCATCAATGGCATCCTCAATTCTCTCGAAAACACCCTTCTGCCCTGATACTGGGATTGTACTTTCAGGAGTACTATTGCCAGTTACATTTATTGTATTATTTGCAACTTCCGGACCAACTCTCTTTATGACTTCTTCAATTATTCGCTGTATATCCTGCTGATTGATTTCCATCCTATAATCACTCACCTTCTATAGGTTTGAAGAACGGTTTTTATAACCCGCTCAACTATCTCATTTATTACCGCTTCTTTTTCTTGATTTGCTGAAGAGTTCGTTTTAGATTGTTCAGGCATTTCCATTGAAGAGAATCCTTGAATGTTTGATTCCTTCAATGAACACTTTGGAGTTCCTCCTGTTTCAATACCAAGGTTCTGACGTATCTGCATCAGCTCTGAAACCTGATTGCAGCTTAATTCATTTGCCTTCCCAAGAATGTTGCCTGTATACATCATCACTGTCGCATAATACTCCAGAGATTCCAAACGATAATATGCTTCAAATACATCTTTGCCCCATGAGAGTGCGCCATGGTTTGCAAGCAGTACCGCATTATGGGAACGGCAGAACGGTGCTATAGAATCAGGCACCCCTTTTGAGCCTGGAGTTGCATAAGGCGCAATAGGCACTGACCCTAAATTAACAACTGCCTCAGGTAAAATAGCTCTGTCCAGATTTAAACCTGCAATTGCAAAGGAAGTGGCTACAGGTGGATGTGCATGCGTTACCGCCATAACTTCCGGATTTTCATTGTACACACGCAAATGCATCTTTAATTCCGAAGACGGTTTTTTGTTTCCATATAAAACCTTACCATTCATATCAACCTTTACAAGCATGTCAGGTGTCATATATCCCTTGGATACTCCCGTAGGGGTTGTCCAAAGAGCATTGGGTCCGGTCTTAATACTTATATTACCGTCATTGGAAGCAACAAAACCTCTAATGTACATGCGCTTTCCAACCTCAATTATTGCTTTTTTTGCTTCGAAGTCTGTCATATATTGTACTCCGTTGATTTTTATCAAATCCTGTCACACCACCTTTTAATTGTGTAAATCAATTATGTCTACTTGTTAATATTATTATCTTATTTATGTGGTATTTTGTCAATATTGTTTTTGGTTTTTTGGGTTTTTTATATTAAAACTTCAAAACAATTATTGTTTTATTAAGTTTTTTGCATACATTATTATCATTTTACTTTCAAATAAATGAAATACACAGCATTTTTTAAGTTAATTGATAATAATTATTTTTTGATTTATGTTGTTTTTGAAACGATCTACTGATATAATTAAAGAAATTCTGAAAGAAAGAACTCATTATTTCAAATAAACTTTAAAAAGAGGGATATTCATGCTGGCTGTAGCTCGTAAATCAAAGATTAAGGATTTAATCCAGGAAAAAAAGAGCATAACAGTTGCAGAACTCGCCAAAATGTTTTCAATTACGGAGGAAACTATACGCCGTGACTTAAAACAGTTGGAGGACGAAGGTTTTCTGCAGCGTACCTACGGCGGCGCATATATACAGGACGGGGTTCAAAATGATATTAGTGTAAACATCCGTGAAAACCTGTATGTCAGCAGCAAACAAAAGATTGCCGACAAAAGCGCTACTCTTATTAATAACGGTGACTCCATTTTTCTGGACTCTTCAACAACATCATTGTACATTGCAACAAAAATACGTGATAACCGTTTAACAGTCATAACCAATTCATTAAAAGTTGCAAATACGCTAGCTGATTCGGAAACCATCCGTTTAATAGTAATCGGAGGTACACTTTCTCCTTCTTCCATGTCTTTTTTGGGACCAAGCGCCGTTGCAAATATGCAAAGCTTTTTTGTTGATAAAGCGTTTATTTCCTGCCGCTCAATAAGTATTGAAAATGGCGTAACTGATTCAAACGAGCTTCAGGCCGAACTGCGTCAAGTAGCTATGAAACGTGCCAACAAGGTATATCTGGTTGCAGATTTTACTAAATTCAATAAGACATCCTTTACAAATATCTGCCCGCTTAATGCAATTGATACTATAATAGTAGACGGTATTTTAAGTGATGGATGGCATTCGGTACTGGAAAAAAACCAGGTGGAGCTTATTGAATGTGTTTAACAGCTAAAAAACATAACAATAAATAAAGGGCATCAAGCCCTTTTTTTATTGTATTCTTTTGTTAAAAAGCTGATGCATAATGCATCAGCCTTTATTTGCCTTATTCTTTCTTTCAAAGATTTCTTTAAGAGATTCATTGAACGGCGGCTTAGCTACTCCATATTCAGTAATGATTGCAGTTATGAATTTGTTGTCCGAGACATCAAAGCAAGGGTTATATACCTTTACGTCCTTAGGTCCCATTCTCTTTGCATACCATTTTTCAGTTACTTCATCTGGATTACGCTGTTCTATTTCAATGTCGGCACCTGTCTTGCAGTTTAAATCTATAGTTGAAGTTGGTGCGCATACATAGAAAGGTATTCCGTAATTGTGTGCAAGTATTGCTACTCCCGATGTTCCTATTTTATTTGCGGTATCACCATTTGCAGCAACACGGTCACAGCCTACAAAAACAGCCTGAACCCAACCGTTTTTCATTACAGATGAAGCCATATTGTCACAAATAAGTGTTACATCAACACCTGCTTCATGCAATTCGTATGCTGTTAACCTTGCGCCCTGGAGAAGTGGACGGGTTTCATCTGCAAAAACTTTGAAGTTATATCCCTTTTCCTGTCCAAGGTATATCGGAGCAAGTGCAGTTCCATACTTAGCTGTTGCAAGTTGTCCCGCATTACAGTGTGTCAGTATTCCTATATTCGGCTCAATAAGAGACAACCCATATTCGCCAATTGTCTTACAAACCCAAATATCTTCAGCTTTTATCTCTTCGCATTTGTCATGAAGTGCTTTTTTAATTTCAGCAACACTTTTATCCTTATTAGTTATTACGCATTTTTCCATTCTGTCCAGTGCCCAGAATAAATTTACAGCTGTAGGACGTGAAGATGCAAGATATTCTTTTACTTTCATAAAATCAGTATAGAACTCATCATAGTTTTTAGCAGCTGAATCCTTTATTCCAAGGTATGCTCCATAACCAGCAGCAATACCTATAGCTGGTGCTCCACGTACTTTTAATTCATAAATAGCATCCCAAATTTCAAGCTGTGTCTTTAAGTGCAAATAGTTTGTTTCATTTGGGAGAACTGTTTGGTCAATAATTACAAGCTCACTTTTTTCATCATCTAAATATACTGTTTCCATTTCCAAAACATTTTTATTTTCAGATGCCATCTATATCCCTCCAGTCTTAACTTAAAAGCTTTTCTGCGCATCCTTTATGTTCTTTATAAAATCTGCGCCTGCGCTAAATTTGCTGCGATCCTTAATAAACCTTTTTGCTGCTGTTATGCAAATTCTTTCGGCACGTATTCTTGCTTTTTCATCCGAAATTGATGTTATATCTTTAACATGTGCCATACCTACAATACGCCTGGTAAGTTCAAGTCCTGCAACAGCAGCCGTATCCGATATTACAGTTCCGAGGTACCAGTTTGCGAAAGCCTCATCCTTTGCTAAAACATCTGTAGCTTTTTCAGACCATGCCTTAAGGAATTTCACTTTGAACAAATCGATAGTTTCACCAATTGTTGTTTCAAGCCATTTTGTATAATCTTCCTTTTCAGCCTTGTCCGAAATAGTAGCATCGGCATTTGCCCATGCAAAAATCAGATTTGCTATTACATTTCCGGTATCATAGCCCATAGGGCCATAAAATGCGAACTCAGGGTCTATAACTCTTGTTGATTCGGGAGTTATAAATACAGAACCCGTATGAAGGTCACCATGAAGTAATGACTGGGCATTGTTCATGAATTCAAACTTAAGTTTTGTAACTTCCAGTTTCAATTCCTTGTCTTCATAAAGTTCTTTCTTTACCCATTCGAGATTTGGTGCAAAAACATCATTACGACCCTTATAATCATTGTAAGGTTCGGTATATACCAAATCCTCGGTAATTTCGCACAATTCTGGATTTATATAGTTTTTAACCATTTCCTTCTTCTTTTTATGTTCAACTACAACGTCAGTAGTTAAAAGAAGAGTGTTTACCATAAATGTTGTCATATGATTTGCGAAAAACGGGAATTTTTTATGTTCAATCAAAGCCTTACGCATTATTACATGATCCGAAAGGTCTTCCATTGAGCAGCAGTTCATTATGTCATCGTATTTAAATACCTCAGGTACCAGTCCGGGAGCAAGCTCACCTTCCAGCTGAAGTATTTCGGCTTCAATTCTGTTACGGTCTGTTGAAAGCTTGAAATCTTCAGATATACGTGCGGTATCTCCAGCCTGCTTAATAATTACGCTTCTAGGTGAATTATTTGACCATACACGGAAAACATAATTTAAATTTCCATCACCTATTTCCTTGCATTCAAGCACATCTTCGGGTTTGAAAATATTAAGTTTTTCTTTCGCATATTCTATAACTTCTTCCGGTTTCATAAGAAAATATTTATCAAACTTTGACACAATAATACGCCTCCATTTCCAAAAACAATCTTTATTTCTTACGGAAATAAGTTAATGCAAGTGCTAATACAAGTACCATACCTTTAATGATGTTAAGCGAATAGTAAGGAACTGACATCATAACAAGACCGTTTTCCAGAATACCAACCAACACCGCACCAATAAATGTTCCTATAGCGTTAGGTTTACCTACCCCTGCGACAGAAAATCCGATATAAGCCGCTGCAACTGCAGGCATCAAGTATCCGTCACCGGCTGCAATCTGAGCCGAACCTATTCTTGCAGCAATTAAAATACCACCTACCGCTGAAAGCAGTGATGAAAGCATATACGCAAGGGTTCTGTATTTATTAACTGGTATACCCGACAGGCGGGCAGCTTCCATGTTTCCACCGACAACGTACAGGTAACGTCCATGTTTGGTATAATTAAGGAATATGTGTACTAAAAGCACAACAACTACCATTATAATTATGATCCATGGAGCCTTTCCAAGATCCTTGAAAAATTCGGCTATCTTACCAACTGTAGGTGTTCCATCAAGCCTTGGCATACCAACACTTATGGAGCCTCCTCCAGTATAGGTCATTGCAACGCCGGCAAATATAAACATCGTTGAAAGTGTTACAAGCATATCCGGGATTTTTAATTTTACTATAAAAAATGCATTAACAAGTCCTACAACCATTGATATAAGAAGTGCTAATATCATACCCAACCATGTAGGCATGTTATACCATACAAACATGGATACAACCAACGCATCTGCAAAGGTAGCAACTGAACCGACAGAAAGGTCAAAACCGTTTACTGTCAATGAAACTGTTACACCTATTGCAATAATGGTAACGATAGAAATACTTCTGAATATTGTAACTATGTTAGAACCGGTCAAAAATGATGGTACTGCTGCAGCGAAAAATATTATTAATAATGCAGTAACAATCAATGTACCCCATTTACTTATAAAATTTAGGAAACCGCCCTCTCCTGCCGATCTTTGCTTCAAAAAAGCTTCTGCATTTTTTTCTGCCATTATTATTTACCTCCTGTCGAATAATAGAGGATATTCTCTTCATTGGCTTCGGATGTATTTATCTCTGCTGCAATTTTCCCATCATACATGACGTAAGTTCTATCTGTAATTCCAAGAATCTCAGAAAATTCACAGGATGTATAAATGACGCCCTTACCCATCTTGACCAACTGTCCTATAAGTTCAAAAATATCGTGTTTTGCACCTACATCAACACCCTTTGTAGGTTCATCAAAAATATAAATATCAGCATCAGCAATAAGCCACTTACCAACGGCAACCTTCTGCTGGTTACCACCTGAAAGGAATGCTACTTTTTGCCTTATACTCGGAGTTTTTACACCAAGGTCTGCAACAAGCTTTTTAGCAGCTTCGTTTTCACTTTTACGTTTGACAAAACTTAGGGCGCCGCAGAATTTTGAAAGATTTGCCGCAGTTAAGTTACTATAAACCGGCTCTTCTACAAGAACGCCTTCTTTTCTTCTTTCCTCGGGCACCAAGGCAAATCCCCTTTTTACAGCTGATGCTGGTGTTTTTGCATTGACCTTTTTACCGTTTAATAAAATGTCACCTGAACTTGAACGATATGCACCGAAAATCGTCTTACAGAGTTCAGTCTTGCCTGCTCCTACCAGACCTGCGATTCCAACGATTTCACCCTTACGGACGTACATATCTATGTCAATTATTTTTCCTTCTTTTTCAGTCAAACCATTAATTTCTAAAAGCTTGTCTCCAATGTCAACTTTATATTTAACAAAGTTTTCTTCCAGTTTTCTTCCTAGCATTAATTCTACAACCTGCTTGATTGTAACTTCATTAATGTGTTTATGGGTAACTAATTTACCGTCTTTCATAATGGTTATTTCTTCACAAATTTCGAATAATTCCGGAAGCCTGTGTGAAATAAATACAACTCCCACATTATGGTTTTTTGCCAGATCTTTTACAATCCTGAACAGTTCTTCTGTTTCAGTATTACTTAATGGAGCTGTTGGTTCATCAAGTATCAGGAACTTACATTCTTCAGAAATAGCACGTGCTATAAGTACCATCTGCTTCTGAGCAAGAGACAAATCCTGAACCAATGCATGTGTATCAATTTTAATATTTAATCTTTCCAAAACCTTTCTTGCGCGGGAATGAACCCTTGACCAGTTAACGAACTGTTTACGCTTCATGCTGTTTACAAGTACATTAAGCATAATATTTTCCGCAACACTAAGGTATGGTACCAACGCCATATCAACTTCCTGGTAAACAATTTCTATACCCAGACCTTTCGCATCACGGGGAACCTTTATGTTCACTTCTTTGTCATCGAAAATTATTTTTCCTGTATAATGGTTGTAGGAACCTGTTAGAACCTTCATCAAAGTAGACTTACCGGCACCATTTGCTCCTATAAGAGCCTGTATCTTACCGGATTCCAATTCAAAGTCGACATTTGAAAGGGCTTTAACTCCAGGAAATTCTATAGAAATATCTTTCATTTGGATTTTGATTTTATTTTGTTCCATTAATCCACCTTCCCATCTGACAACAGAATTAATGCCATATGGCCCAATTACCATTTGTTGACTTACTGATTAACATTACAGAAGAAAAGAGAGGATTGGAGTGACATGCCCCTCTTTTTTTCTGTTATATTTATAAACCAGGGAAGAATATCTTACTTCTTTCCGAATTCAGCACGAAGAGTATCCATCCATTTTTCATTGAAAGCATCAGCCTTACCCCATCCTGTAACTACATCCTTAAGAGTAAGCATGTTTGTATCAGCTTTTAACTGTTCTGTCTTAACAAGCTGAGCTTCGAGGCTATAAATGTCAGGGGTCTGTTCTCCGGCAAATTTCTTCGCTAAAAGTCTCGCATTTACTATACCTATCAATTTCGGATCAACAGAAGCTGTTGATGGCCATACGCCATTGCTTTCCCTCATAAGGTTCATATCCTGATTTGAAATATCAATAGACATAAGTTTGATATCAGTACGGTTAGCATCTTTTAATGCCTTATAAGCACCTTTAGCCATTTCATCCCATGAACCCCATATAGCATCTACAGATCCCTTAGGATACTTAGCCAAAATTGCACTTACCTTAGTAGAAATATCACCCTGTATATCCTGCATGTTTGATGGTCCGATTACTTCAAGAGTTTTGATTTTGCCTTCTTTTTCGAATTGCTTATAAATTGAATCACGTCTATCAAGTGGAGGCACACCGCCGAACCATACCTTTATAACTTTTGCTGGTTTTGTAAGATTAGCGATTTCATTTAAAGAAAGTGTTGCAAGCTTTTCATCATCCTGTGATGTAGCAGTAACACCATTAAGCTTCTGGCCATCTTTTTCAGCAACTGTATCAAAAGTAACTATTTTCATTCCTTTATCAATTGCTGGCTTTAACATATCATAGGAATAGTCTTTCTTACCATGTGATATGATCAAACCGTCATAACCCTTTTGGATAGCCTGAGCAACAAGTTCCTGGAACTTTGCATCATCTCCATCGGATATGAATGTATCAACTTTGAAACCAAAAGATTCACCTTCACTTCTTGCACCATCCAAAAACTGTTTTGTATGATCATCTGAAGGTAAGTTACGAATAACAGCAACCTTTTTGCCTGTGAGTCCGGCAGGAACACCTTCGAGTCCGCTGGTTGAACCTGTAGAAGCAGCAACGGAGCTGGCTGCTGAAGAACTTGAATTAGTGCTGGATGAAGAACCACAAGCAGTTAAACCAAGAACAATAGTGAGTGCTACAGCTAAAGCTAGAAACTTTTTCATTTTGGCCCTCCTTAAATAATTAGATATCGTTTTACGATGTGTCACTCCCAACACATCTCTTGAAATTATGTTAACACTTCGACATTATTTTTGCAATATTTATTTTTGTTTTTTTTGATTTGTTTTGTTTTTTTAATAAAATTATAAATATTAATAGTACTTTTTTACCACATTTTATAATATTTCTATCATGTTTATATAATTAATGTTGTAATAACCAAAAAGAAACCATATTTACTTACCATAAATATGGTTATGAATCAGTTTATTCCATATATTTTTACATAATATAATATCAAATGTGGTTATAATAGAAAAGAACGGTAAACACGGACCAAAATAACCCCACATTTGGGGCAAGTCCACATATACCGTTCTTTTTTGTTCTTTTAAAAATAAATCAATTCTAACAGCAATTAAAATTCAGAACTAATACTTAAGGTTTTTGCCTGTACACCTTTAACACCGTTAAGTTCGCATTCAAGCGCATTTATTACTTCGTCTTCTCCTCCCATATGGAGAAGTATCAACCCCTCATCACTGCACACACCTTCGGTGTCATGCAGACCAAGTCTCATCTTGATGGCACAGCCATACTTGGTGAAAATCTCCTGAACATTTGGAGCCTCCTTTGAACGCTGATTCAGTACCACCGCCATAATATTATGCTTCCCCAATTTTAACTTCCTCCTTTTTTATAGTTGTGACGTTCCAGGTGTTATACTTGTGATCGGAGTATACACTCTTGCTGCCATTTCAGTATCAAGCATAAGAATTCCCTTTCCGTCATTACCCACAAGTTTAAATTTCCTCAAATTATTGTCTGCGTTAGCCTCTTCCTCTGTCTGTTCATTTACAAACCACTGAAGGAAACTGTTCGTTTTATGATCTCTTTCTTCCAATGCAGCATCAACAATATCATAAATGGACTTGGTAACGTATTGTTCATGCTCATATGTCAATTTCAGTGCTTCCTCAATAGAACCAAAGTCAACCTTGGGTGCTTCAATAGCCCTTAAAGACACCTTACCCCCAACTTTGTTGAGATAGTTGAATATGAGCATTGCATGATCCCTTTCTTCCTGAGTCTGAACATGAAACCAATGCGCAAACCCATTAAGATTCATTGATGTAAAATATGCTTCTATTGATAAATATAAATAAGCCGAGTAAAACTCCTTCCCCACCTGGTCATTCAACATTTTTTCAAGTTTTTCACTTAACATACAAACTTCCTCCCTTTGTTAATCATAAAAATTATTTTAATTTATAAATAAATATACCCATAAAGATTCCATTTTAACATTAATTTTATAAACATATGCATGTAACTAAATTCTTAATGAATCATATATTACTAATATGAAAACACAAACACTCCCTAAAAATACATAAACAGGCCAAAACAATTACAGCTGCAGAGTTCAATGGGGAAACTGCAGCTTATGTCATGCTCTAAATAATATTTTCGTTTTTCTCTTTATATTCAATATGGTCTTATGTTTAAGTAAATAAGGGAGTTAAAGGAGTTGAAAAGAATGTGCGGTATAGCAGGATGGATAAATCTGAAGGCCGATTTATCAATGCAGCAGGATGTTATGGAAAGAATGTCAAAAAAGTTGTCTTACAGAGGCCCGGATTCTTCAGGCATGTGGTTTTCACAGCATGCTGCTTTGGCACACAGACGTCTTATAGTTGTTGACCCTGAAGGCGGTGGTCAGCCAATGATAAGAAGCAGGGGAGATAAATCATACATAATAATATATAATGGGGAACTTTATAATACATCGGAACTTAGAAATGAACTGACCGGCTTGGGTCATAGGATTTCAAGCAATTCAGATACAGAAGTTCTTCTTACATCCTATATTGAGTGGGGACCTTCATGCGTCGAACATCTGAACGGGATTTTTGCATTTGGTATATGGGATGAATACAAACAACAGCTCTTTCTTGCTCGTGACAGGTTTGGTGTAAAACCCCTGTTTTATAGCAAAACAGGTGAATCATTTGTATTCGCATCAGAGCTTAAGGCTTTGCTTGCACACCCGGCAGTCAACCCGGAAGTAACCGTGGAAGGCCTTGCAGAGTTATTTTCTTTAGGACCCGCAAGAACGCCGGGGCATGGTATATTCAAGAATGTTTATGAAGTAAAGCCCTCAGAATGCATTACTTACAACAGCATGGGGCTTCAACACAAGAAATACTGGTCTCTTGAGAGCTACTCCCATACCGATGACGAGGAAACAACAATCGAGACTATACGTACTCTTGTTGTAGATGCCATTGAAAGGCAGCTTGTTTCTGATGTTCCAGTATGCACCTTCCTATCAGGAGGCCTTGACTCAAGTGCAATAACTTCTGTAGCAGCGTCATACTTCAAAAAGCATGGGAATGCGCCACTTCACACATATTCAATAGATTACAAGGACAACGATAAATATTTTAAGCCAAGCTCTTTTCAACCAAATTCCGATGCGCCATGGGTAAGAAGAATGGTCGCGGAATGCGGTACGCAGCATCACTTTATAGAGGTGGACACCCATCAACTTTCCTATGCACTTATAGATGCAGTTAGAGCCCGAGACCTTCCAGGAATGACCGATATTGATTCATCCTTATGGCTATTTTGCAAGGAAATAAAGAAGAATGCTACAGTAGCCCTATCTGGCGAGTGCGCAGATGAAGTATTCGGCGGATACCCATGGTTTCATCGTGAAGACATGTTAAATGCAGACACCTTCCCATGGACCAGATTTCTTGATGAAAGAACCAGAGTCCTATCTCCTGAAATAAAAAACCTTATAAAGCCAAAGGAATACGTTACAAGAAGGTATATTGAAACCTTGGAAGAAGTCCCAAGACTTCAGGGAGAAGACCCTGTAGAAGCTAGAAGAAGAGAAATCTTTTATCTCAACCTTACATGGTTTATGTCAACCCTTCTTGACCGCAAAGACCGAATGAGCATGGCCCATGGTCTTGAGGTAAGAGTTCCTTATTGTGACCATAGACTCGTTCAGTATGTGTGGAATATACCTTGGAGTTTAAAAATGTACAACGGACGTGAAAAAGGCATTCTGAGACAGGCATTGAAAGGAATACTTCCTGATGACGTATTGGAGCGCAAAAAAAGTCCATACCCCAAAACACATAATCCAGCATACGAAGCTAAAATGAGGTCCTGGCTTTTAGATATTCTTGATGAGGGCAGCTCGCCTTTGACGGGAATAATTGATGAAGGTCAGGTAAGATGGATTATAGAAAACGAAAAGGCAGACTACGGCAGACCGTGGTTCGGTCAGCTTATGGCACTTCCGCAGCTTTTTGCATATTTGATACAGGTTGATATTTGGATGAGAGAGTATAATGTCAGACTGGTTTAAAAAAACCCGGCTATTCAGCCGGGTCTTTGGGTTCAATAGGTTCTGATCTTTCTGTCGCTTCAGGTGTTTCTATACAGCTTACTTGCCCTATTTCATTCACATGCTCTGTAAACTCTATTTTTCTAAAGCTGGTTACAAGTGAATACCCAAATACGGCCTGTACTAATATCAACAGCGTCGAGTAATCGGAAAAACGAGAAAAGAAATTATTGATTATACCTAATACAAAAGCCTGGGACAAAGGAAATATGGTCGCTGTTATTCCAACAATGAAACAAGGCAACGCAACAATTAATAATCTCAATAAATCAAATGTCCATCTGCCGGTCTTTTTTCTTTCAATTATGTGGTATTCAAGTGCAAGAACTCCTCCTAACAATGCAAACACAACAAATCTCAGCGATCCATAAAGATAAGTGTAAATATTGTTTATAGTAGCTGCTTCTTCAACTTTCTCTTGTATAAGAACTTTTTGTTTATCGATAACAGCCAGAAGGAAGATTATAACCAAAATGCCTATATAAAAATATATCTTTCTTGCGTTTGTCTTCAATATATCACCCGCTTCACTAAATTAGATACATTTATTATGAGCATTATTATATAAACCAAACATAAATAAACTATTTTATAGTATACTAAATCTTGCATTTATGTTTACAGCTGTAATATATTCATTCTCATCTATCCCGTCCACTTTAAAAAATGTCTTTTGTGCTTGTGCTGCGATATTGTAGCGTAATATAATAAAACTAACAAATTGAAGGGGGTAATATATAAGCATGGATACTAGTTATCTTGAAAACCAACTTGGCAACGGTTTTCCTACAGGAATAGTAATTGCAGGTGGAATAGCATTAGTCCTTTTTATAATAGTACTGGCAGCATTTAAGACAGCCAGGAAAATTTTTGGAGGTATCTTTCTGGCAGCAGGTATCGGCGGTGTTGTATATGGTTTCATAAGGATGGAGTCACTGGAATCAAAGATAATCCGTAATGTTGGCGGAAGTGATAAGCAAATGATTGCAGTTTTTGTTGCAGGTGGAGTAGTTCTTCTTTTGGGAATAATAATGCTGGCTATTGGTTCTTCGAGAAGCAGGAATACATACGCCGGGCAAATGCAGCCTCCCCCGTACCAAATGCCTAATCCAAATTATCAAATGCAGCCTCCTCCATACCAGATGCCTAACCAGAACTATCAGGCACCTAATCAGAATTATCAGATGCAGCAGCCTCAGAACTTTCAGCCAGAAGGTCCTGCAAAGGTGCAGTGCAGTAACTGTCAGGCATTAAGTGATGCAGGAAGCAAGTTCTGCCGTAATTGCGGAAATCAATTATAATAATCATTATTCAAAAAGCAATTTACCGGAAGCTAATCTGGGAATTGCTTTTTTATTTTTAAAATTAGTTTAAAACTTTCCATATACTTCCGATATTATTGTTAGAAGTAAACATTTGTTTATTATGGAGGAATAATGATTTATTCAATAAATAGCGTTGAAGTAAAAAATAGCAAAATATCGGGCGACAGACCTGCTTCCAAAGAACCTGCAAGCTTTTCAGATGTGTTGGTTTTAGCTAAGTCTAGCGCAGAAAACGTAAAAGCACAACAGCAGCTTGATCTTGATATGAAAAGGCTAGCTACATTCATGGGTATCGGCCCTAAAATACTACAGGCTGTTTTAGGTGATCTTAATGTTGATCCTCAAAACCTCAATTTTAATCCGGTTTCAAAAGCAGATTTTGCTTTACGTGACATTGCTGAGTACTTCGGTATAAGCCCTATGACAATGCAGGCAATTTTGGACAAATTAAATATTGATAGAAGTGAATTGGTTGATGTAAAAAAGGAAAACAAAATTATAATGAAGCTGAGTAAATTATTAAAATTAAAACCATCAGAGGAAGATGATATCCAAAAAATACTCCAGCAATATCAAGAAAAATTGTAATCATTTTATGTAAATTATCATAATATAATGTATCAGATTTAAAGGTGGGGTAACCATGCCAACCGCATATTTTGGTACATTAACCTATAACGTAGCACCAGGAGACAAACTTTATACTATCGCGCATAATTACAATACCACCATAGCAAACATACTTAAATTCAACCACATTCCAAACCCCGACCTAATATTTATCGGGCAAAAAATCATCGTACCGCTGTCCCCGCCCGAGGCGATAATATATACGGTTGTACATGGTGATACTCTATACTCTATCGCAAAAAAGTATGATACATTTGTTATTAACCTCATTAAATTCAATTACCTGTCTACACCCTATCTTATTTATCCCGGCCAGGAGTTGATAGTAACGGCTTCATTAAGATAATCATGGTTAAGAGTAAAAGCAGCTGTCTATTATTCAGACAGCTGCTTTAGAATTATCAGGTTATTCCAAAATAAGATCTCTTGGGCTGATATTCTTAATCTTACCTGATGGAATCCATGAGCTGATAAAACTTACGAAGAGACATATTGGTATTACAAATATTATTCCCAGCAAGTTGTATATCATCGGAAAATCAACAATTCCTATACCTGTAATCATCATACTAACCAAATTGCCGCCGAAAGCGTAAGATAGAGGCACCCCTACCAGAACACCGACCAGTGTTAAAATTATTATTCTCCAAACAATTGATATTCTTGCTTGTAAAGGTGTTAATCCGACAGCTTTTATTACACCAAATATCTTTTTTTCCTTATAAATATTCACTAGTGTAGAATTAAAAATTATAATCATAATAACAAATGTAAAGATACATCCAAGGAAGACAACAAATGAATTAATACCTGACCCTATTCCAGACATATAACCATCTATTGTATCCTTGAAAGGATGAATATCAAGCATCCCTTTATATTTAACTGTATACTCGTCTATAAACTGCTGACGGGAGCCCAAATCCTTATAAATAATTGCATAGTCCTGAAGGCTATAGCCGGAAATAGCCATTTTAACCAGTGAACTTTGGGCTCTTATACCCCAACCAGCTCTAAGTGAAGACTGATAAACACCTGTAATAAGTAAATCAAACTTTTTTCCTCCAATACTTACAAGTAAATAGTCCCCTATAGATTTTCCAAAAAACCTTTCCGCATTTACAGATATTGATATTTCATCATTTTTTACAGGATTTCTGCCTTTTAAATTGAGTGTACCAATGCTATCGGCATCCCCCTCGTAAACTGTAAGTGAAACATTCTTATAGTCCTTGCCATTCTGAGGCTCTATTCTTACAGGAAGACCTATATTTTCTACCGGTACTATCGCCTTCAGCCTGCTATCCTTTTTCAATTCATTATAAAGATTCATCCTAAGACTACTGTCTGCACTTTCCTTAAAACCAAGTGTATCATTTCTCATATCAAAACCCCATAAACTTGATTTTTCTTCCAGGTGCGAAAAAGAATAAACCATATTTATGGAAAATACAAGAACAGCCGACAAAGCTAGTGATGAAACAAATAAAATAAGCGACTGTCCTTTCTGAGTAAATATCTGTCTAACTGCCAATATTACTGACACGGGAAATTTTTTCATTCTATAAAAGCTTGAATTTTTAAGTTTAGCTACACCCTGAATATCTTCTCTCATGGCATTAACCGGACTTAGTTTACCTGCTTTGCGTGCAGTCAGGAATGAGACAACTCCTACAATTGATACTATTGTAATAAAAGCAAACACTCCCGACATAAGTAAAGATACATCCATCGATGTTATTCCCATTGATCTTACCAAAGTTTCCGTAATTGTGTTAACAACCGCTGAACCTGCTAATATTCCGAAGGGTACGGCTATGATTGCAAGAATAATATATTGCAAAGCATATAGTGTTGTTACCCATAGTGAGGTATGCCCCTGTGCTTTCAATATTCCTATAGTCTTTACATCAGAAGCGACAGATGTAGATATGGTAAATATAATGATGAATAAAGCTATGAGTAAAAGAATAAAGGAAAATACCATAAGAATAGATCCCTCTATCTGATATTGCATTATATATGAGGTTGAAATAATTTCATAATCAAGAACACCTGCGGAAAAAGGCTTTCCAAGATAATTCTCGAACTGCTTCCATAGACTTTCTCTTTTTGAATAATCGCTGAAATGTAATCCAATAAAATCCCCGTCAGATTTTTTTAACTCGAATATCTTATTAAGTTCGTCTGGAGCTGTCCATATTCTTAAGGCTCCCATTGAAGGTGAACCAAATTGGGGATCGGCTATTATTGCAGATATTTTATAGCTTTTAAGTCCGTCTTTCGTAGATATTTCCAGATTATCTCCAAGCTTTGCTTTATGCTTGTCTGCAAAACTTATACAAACCCATACTTCCCCTGGTGAAGGACAGTTTTTATTTATACCCTCAGCTATTTCAAGCTTATCCTGAGTAAGAACCTTATCAGGTTTTTCAGTGAAGTAGATTGCGCCGTCATTTATAACCTGCCCCTTAAACTCAAGTCTGTCAGTTGAATAGTAGTATTTAAATGTCTCAACAGTAATACCTTGAATATTCTGCCACCAATCGGCTATTACATTGGTATCATAAATTCCGTATTCGTTCAGCAATTGCAGCTGAGAAGCATTGAGCCTTTTATACATGTCATCAAAGGGCTTTTCAACGTTGTGGGAAATACTTATGGACGCAGTAAAAATAACTGCTGCGGCCGCAATAATAATTGCTGTTAATATACTTTGTGATTTCCTCTTTTTAAAATTAGCCACTAAAAGGGTAATAATTCCTCTCATTTTACCACCCCTTTTCACTGACATATGCAAATATCTGCTTTTCCCTGATTTCTTTTAATTCAGGAGAATACTTTCCAAGACGCAGGTCTCCGTCTATCCTGCCATCCTTAATGAAAAGGATTCTGTCAGCCCTGCATGCAGCCTTAATATCATGGGTAACCATCACAACCGATTGCCCATTATTATTAATTTCTGTAAGTAGGTCGAGTACGTTTATACCCTGTTGTGAGTTCAAACTACCGGTAGGTTCATCTGCAAAAAGAACCTGCGGGCTATTGATAAGTGCTCTTGCGATAGCAACCCTTTGCTGCTGTCCGCCCGACACTTTAGATGGAAGCCTGCCGGATAACTCCCGTATTCCCATTGACCCCAGCAGTTTAAAGGAATGTTCATGAACTTTTTCTTTGTCCTTCTCTCCCAAATAACCAGGAAGAGCGATGTTTTCGAACAACGTCAGATTGGGGACAAGGTTTATTGCTTGAAAAACAAACCCTACATTTTTTCTTCTGAATAAGGCCATTTCTTTCTCTTTAATCTTATCTATACGCTGTCCCTGGAAATATACTTCTCCGGCTGTAATCCTGTCCATACCGCTTAAAAGGTATAATAAAGTAGACTTGCCCGAGCCGGAACTGCCCATAATTACGGTAAAATCATTTTCATATATCTCCATGCTGATATTACGAATTGCATGAAATTGTTCCCCATCGCTTACAAAGGTTTTACATACATCTACTGTTTTAATAATCGGTTTTGCCATATAATCACTCCATTCAGCCTGTTATAATTCAATTTTATGGAGTAAATCTTTAGTAGTCCTTATCAAGATATTAAGAAATTATTAAATCTTGGGAATAGTGAAACTGAAAACGCTTCCCTTTCCGGGTATGCTTTGAGCAAATATATTACCACCATGCTGTTCTACTATATATTTACAAATGGAAAGGCCAAGACCCGACCCTTCTATTCCTGACTTTCTGAGCTGTTCACCCCTGTAGAAGGAATCAAAAATGAAAGGAAGTTCTTCCGGAGGAATACCCCTTCCATTATCACTTATTGATATTAAAAGGCAATTATCCTCAAGTTCTGCCTTTATGACTATCTTTTCATCAGCGGATGCATATTTCTCCGCATTGTTAACAAGATTTACAAAAACCTGTTCAAATCTGGCTGCATCAACCATTATAAGTACATCAGGAATATCTCCATCAATTTCAAGCTTTTTGGAGGAACCTGCAAGTTTAAGCCTAAGTGGTTCAACTATATCTACAATAAGCTGTTTTGAGTATCTTTCTTCCAACTTAATTCTTAAATTGCCCAAATCCCGAATTGAATGATCAAGCAAATCATTTACAAGTGATGTAAGTCCATTTGTTTTTTCAATTATTACATTCAAATATCTTCTGCTATCTTCCGGGTCACTTGCAATACCATCCCTTATACCTTCTGCGTAAGCCTTAATATAAGAAAGAGGTGTTTTAATATCATGTGAAATCTTGGCTACTAATTCCTTTCTTTCCCTCTCCAATCTCTCTTTTCTTTCTTGGGCATACTTTAATTCTACCCGCATCAGATCAAATGCCCTTATGAATTCTCCAACCTCTCCCTCCGAAGAGTTTTCAAGTTTTGTTTCCAAATTCCCCTTCAATATATCCGGTATTGCACTATTAAGAGTACTTAATGGCTTAATTACCTTATTTGAAATGGACCTGTACAGAATAATCAGGACTATAAACACAATTGCCGTTCCAATGTAAATGGGTGCATAGACTAAAATTACATTTGCATTATTTAATGAGAAAATACCCTTGGCAGGCATAGAAAAAATAGCATTTGCCACCTGTGTACCATTAAGTGTTACTGGGAAAGCAAAAACTGCATAGTCGGGGTTTTCTGATTTAAATTCCGTATCATAATGAATAGTCTTTTCAATATTGACCTTTTTGTTGATTTTAGTCTTATCATTGTTATCATAGAGAATCACACCATTAATATCTGCAATAATCAGTGATGCCCGTATGTTTTCAAGTTCTTTATGAATGACATTTTGGAATTGCTGATAATTACCGATTTTATCATAATTACTCTTAATAACATTTAATGCCGGATTAACCTTAACTCTTATAGAATTGAAAACAGGAACCGATTCAAGGCTCTTTTTGTAATTATTGATAGAAAGCATTGAAAAAGCGGCTGAAATCAATAGTGCAATTACTACAGCAGCAATTAGAAATGAAACTCTTTTACCTGTATAATTTTTCATCGCAGGTCACCGTCAAACTTATACCCGACTCCCCAAACAGTCTTGATAAAAGTTGGTTGGGATGGGTTTTGCTCAATCTTCTCCCTTATTTTCCTTATATGAACAGTTACTGTATTTATATCACCATATTCGTCAAAGCCCCAAACCTGGTTAAATAACTGCTCCCGAGTGAAAACCTGAAGAGGGTGGTGCGCCAAAAAACTGAGTATCTCAAACTCCTTGGCAGCCAAATCAACTTTTTTATTGTTAACTGAAACAGTATAAGCCTTATCATCGATTTCTAGAGTTCCGAATTTTAAATGTTTAACTGGTTCTTCAAAAAATTGATTCACATAACGCCTTAAGTGTGCTTTTACACGCGCCACCAATTCCCCGGGGCTAAAAGGTTTGGAGATATAGTCATCTGCGCCAAGTCCCAAACCAAGTATTTTATCTATGTCACTGTTTTTTGCGCTTAACATGATTATAGGAATGTTGGAATTAGACCTTAACCTTCTGCAAACCTCCATCCCGTCATAATCAGGGAGCATAATATCAAGCAAAATGAGCTGAGGTTTAAAGGTTTCGAATACATTAACCGCAGAAGCGCCATTGCTTGCAATTTCTACAATAAAACCTTCCGCTCTTAAATAATCTCTTACAATGTTTGCCAATTCAATCTCATCATCTACAATAAGAATTCTCTCGTTAGGCATGCTTTTCACCCGGCTTAGATAATTTAACATTAGTTATACTTAAATAAACTATTAATTACTTATAATTCTGTGGTTTCAGAATATCACATTACATAATATCATTCAATTCGCATATATAAAAATCTCAATTGGCTGACTCTTTTTAATTAAAATTTTCTTATTTTTTAATTAAAAATTATGTACTTTTTTTAATACACGTGGTATAATAATATTAGAATCTTAAGTCAGATTCTAAAAATACAGTTACCGCGAAAGGAATGAGTCCAAAAGGAAATTTAAAGGGCTAACCAAGGTAATTAAAGTCAGGAGAGAAGTAGTTGGAAAGTAACTCTCAAAGCTGCTCCGCACGAGCAGGCTAACGGCCGGGATATATGATGGATATCCGGCCGTTTTGCATTTTATTTAATTATTCCTTTCTGCCATAAATACCTTTTACTTCCGAAAAAGTAATACAATTAAAGGGAAATTATATTTTTGTGTCGAATATTACAGCTGAAATACTGCAATATTTGGAGAATGTAAAAATGCACAAAAATATATTCGTTCAAAAAAAGACATATACAATCTTTATAGAACTTATACTGGTTTTAATAGCAGGCACCTCAATTACTTTATTGATATCCGGGGTCTGGAAAAACAATTTATTCTTAACCCATTCACTGCTGGAAACGGTCTGCATATTACTAGCTTTTTCAACCTTCATAATCACATGGTACACCTATCATATCAACTCATACATCAATAGGGTTATAGGCTTTGGGTGTGTGATAATATCTGTATTTGACATCATACATACCTTTTTCTTTCAAACCGCTGCTTATGAACCCATGTACTCCATGGAATTATCAACCAAGTTATGGATGTTTGGAAGAATTGTTGAAGCATTTATTATATTATCTATATGTACGAATTTTCCAGTTACAAAATTAGGGAAATTGAAAAGTACACTTTTGACATTGTCTATTATACTTGTAATTTGTTTTTTTACATTTTCAAATCCTTATGCTTTAAGACTATGGACAGTGAATGGTATTACTACCCTAAAAATAATTCTGGAGTTCTTTGTAGCAGCGTTACTTATAGTGTCATTAATTGTATCATGTCTTAGAAAACAGAAAAAAATAAAAAATCGGAATTTTCTTATTTCAATAATAATTGCTGTTATTTCTGAATTAAACTTTACAATGTATAATACCAGCCTCTTATCTTTTAATACTTCTCTAGGTCATGTACTTAGGATTTTTTGCTATGTGTATCTATTCCGTGGAGTTTTTGTAGCAGCCGTAGAGTATCCATATAAAAAAATAGAAAATGCTCTCAATTTAAGTGAAACCCTGTTCGAAACAGCCTTCTACAATGCCCCAATTGGTATGGCTATTATTTCTGTTAATGGGAATTGGCTTAAAGCAAATGATATCATGTGTGAAATTCTGGCTTACCCAAGAAATGAACTTCTGCAAAAAACCTTTGATGAGGTGGTAAGTGATGGAAATGAGTACACCTTTAATCAAATATTCAATGAATTGAGTTTTGAAAACAAACGTTCAATCAGTTATGAAAAAGTATACGGATCAGTTAATGGAGAAAAGATATGGACCCAGGTAAACATTTCTTTGATTAAAGATGATACAGGAATTCCTATATATCTTGTTGTACAAATTGAAAATATTTCACATAAAAAAAAGGCTGCAGCTTTGGAAATACAAGCTTTAAAAAATGAAGCAACAATTAAAGAAAATTTTGAACTGGAACAATTAAGAACCGACTTTTTTGCGAACCTGTCACATGAGTTTAGAACACCGCTCAACGTGATACTTAGTGCTCTTAAGCTTATGCAATTAAATATATCAAAAGAACAAAATGATATAAACCTCTCAAAAATAAATTCAAACATATGTGTAATGAAGCAAAATTGTTTGCGCCTGTTAAGACTTATAAATAATTTAATAGATATTACTAAAATCGATGCAGGTTTCTATAAAATCGACTTAAAAAATGAAAATATAATCACTATTGTTGAGGAAATTACAATGTCCGTCGCTCAATATATAAAAGACAAAGGTATACAACTGATTTTTGATACTGATACCGAAGAGAAAATAATTGCTTGCGATCCGGATAAAATAGAAAGAATCATTTTAAACATAATATCCAATTCATTAAAGTATACCGAAGAAGGCGGACTAATAGCAGTAAATATATATGACAGGGATGAAACAATAGAAATAGCTATAAAGGATACAGGGATAGGCATTCCGGAAGATAAGCATGAAATAATTTTTGAACGTTTCAGGCAGGCTGATAACTCAACTACAAGAAGCAAAGAAGGTAGTGGAATAGGCTTATCTCTGGTAAAGTCCATTGTGGAAATGCATTCGGGAACTGTGTCAATTGAAAGTAAACCTGGTCAAGGCTGTCTGGTTACTATAAGTTTACCTGCAAAAGTCGCAGACGATGTTCAGGAAGAAGCTGGGGGCATAGTTTCATATATACCGGGACATGTTGAAAGGCTGAATGTAGAATTTTCAGATATATATTTTAAAGAAAATTAAAAGGGGCGTTCCCTATTAGTAAATTAAGGAATACCCCTTCTGATTATTTAATTATTTCTTTTCTACAAGCTTTAATGCCCTTTCGACTACATTTTCAACCGTGTATCCGAATTCCTTGAACAGCAGCTCTGCCGGGGCGGATGCTCCGAAAGTATCAATTGAGATAATATCACCATCAAGACCAACATATTTATGCCAGCCGAAAGAACTTGCAGCTTCTACAGCCAGACGATTTCTGACATTGTCAGGTAAAATGCTCTTTTTGTATTCTTCACTTTGTTCTTCAAACAGCTTCCAGGATGGCATACTGATTACTCTTGCCGCTATACCCTTTTCTTTAAGCTGTTTTGCAGCATCATATATTAGGCTAACTTCTGAACCTGATGCCATAAGAATTATATCAGGATCCTTATCCGAATCTGTAAGCACATAAGCTCCCTTTAATGCATCCTTTCCTGTCTCAGGCAGTAGAGGAAGGTTCTGTCTTGTGAGCACAAGAGCAGTTGGTCCTGTTCTTCTTGTTACTGCACAATACCAGCCTGCAGCTGCTTCTTTGGAATCAGCAGGACGGAAAACATTGAAGTTCGGTATGCTTCTTAATGCTGCAAGATGTTCAATCGGTTCATGGGTAGGTCCATCCTCCCCAACACCTATACTATCATGTGTCAATATATAAGTTACCGGTATTCCCATAAGTGCTGAAAGTCTCATCGCATGCTTCATATAATCAGAGAATACGAAGAAGGTTGCAACATATGGGAGCAATCCTCCATGTACCGCCATACCATTTGCAATTGCAGCCATGGCATGTTCTCTTACACCAAAGTGCAGGTTGGAACCGCTTCTGTCTTCAGCCGAAAAATCTCCGCGGCCTTTCATGTCCGACTTATTGGATGGAGCAAGGTCTGCAGATCCGCCTATAAGATTTGGAACCAGCTTTGCAAGTCTGTTAAGAACATCTCCTGATGAAGCTCTAGTTGCAGTTGGTTTACTGTCAAACTTCCAGAAATCTTCATTGTTCAGCAAATCTATAGGAAGCTTGTCACTGTGCCAATTCTTCCATTCTGCTGCAAGTTCCGGGTATTCTTTTTCATATCCAGCCCAAACAGCATTCCATTTATTTTCATTCTCTGAGAACTTCTTTATAACTTCTTTCATGTATTCAGCGACTTGTGGAGGAACTGTAAAGGAATCCCATTCCCATCCGAGGAATTCTTTAGTTTCCTTTATTCCGTCTTCACCCAAAGGTTCCCCGTGAGCACATGCCTTGCCCTGCTTTGACGGACAGCCAAAACCGATTTGAGTTTTAACTATTATTATTGAAGGCTTTGAAACATCACCCTTAGCTTCGTTTATTGCCTTTTCAAGAGCTGTTATATCATTGCCGTCTTCCACCTTTAGTACCTGCCAGCCGTAAGCATCAAATCTTTTGCCTACATCTTCCCTGAATGCGATATCAGTATTTCCTTCTATTGTTATATTGTTTGAATCATAAAGAAGTATCAGTTTTCCAAGGCCTAAAGTACCTGCCAGCGAAGCCGCTTCAGCAGCTACACCTTCCATCATGCAGCCGTCTCCTGATAACACATATGTAAAATGATTAACTATTTCATATCCGGGCTTGTTGAATTTTGCAGCAAGGTATGCTTCAGCAACAGCCATTCCAGCTCCGTTTGCAAGTCCCTGTCCCAGTGGTCCGGTTGTTATTTCTACTCCCTTGGTATGCTTGTACTCGGGATGTCCTGGTGTCTTACTTCCCCACTGTCTGAAATTCTTTAAGTCATCCATGGTAAGTCCATATCCAAAAAGATGAAGCAAAGTGTACAGTAATGCCGATCCATGGCCTCCGCCAAGAACGAAACGGTCACGGTCAGCCCAATCTGGGTTAAGTGGGTTGTGTTTCATGTTTTTTGACCAAAGGGTATATGCCATTGCAGCCGAACCCATAGGCAGCCCCGGGTGGCCTGACTTAGCCTTTTGAACTGTTTCGGCAGATAATACCCTTATGGTATCAACTGCTAATTGATCTACACTTTTCATTTTTAATTTCCCCTTATAAACTCAAATAAATTTAATACTTTTTACCATAAATAATTATAACCTTTTTATTCAAAAATTGCATTATAAATTTTAATTTTTTTTTGAAAATCGCTATATAAGTGGCTTTTAAACATTTCGAGACTATAATCGTCTAAAATCCATATGTGAAGTACCTTCTTAATATGAGTTTAGAAAGTGCCATCATTCCGTGACAGTAGCTGTCTTGGTATATCCCATGCGATTTCTCCATAACTTAATAGTCATCAATATTATATCATTAATTGTATAATAATCTAATTTTCGTTTTTAACATTATTTAAATAATGCATCAACATCTGAGATTATTTTTTTGAAACTTTCCATATTCCATGCAGCCCTGCCAATAAACAATCCATCAACATCCGGTAATTTCAAATAACCCATACTGTTGTTCTCGTTTACACTGCCACCGTATAGAATAGGAATATTCTCACCGGTTTTTTGATACTTCTCTACAAGAACTTTTCTGATTGTATTGTGAATAAGTGCAACATGATCGGCATCTGCAGGAATTCCCTTTTCTCCGATTGCCCATACAGGTTCATATGCTATGAGCATTTTTTCAGCATCTTCTGATGAGATAGCAAAAGTACATACCTTAACCTGTGCTGCTATAGTTTCAACAGCAATACCATAGCTTTTCTGCTGGAGGTTTTCGCCAACGCATATCAAAGGCTTCATGCCGTATTTTACTGCCGAGTGTGCTTTTTTATTGATATCTATATCATTCTCATTGTAATATTGTCGTCTCTCCGAGTGTCCAAGTTCAGCAATGTCGAGGCCGATCTCAGCAAGCATTTCAGGCGATATTTCTCCAGTATAAGGCCCCTGTCTTTCCCAGTGAGAATTCTGTGCTCCCAGCATTATCCTCGTACCTTTAACCACATCTTTGATTGGCCATAATGATGTATAAGGGGGAATTATAAAAAATTGTACATTTTTGCTTATGTTCTTTGTAACTTCAATTAACTGCTTAGAATAATCAATACCCTCTGCAAGGGTTTTATGCATTTTCCAGTTAGTCCCTAACCATAGTTTTTTCATATAACCTCCATGTCCCCGAATGTGCCAAATGAATTGTCCCATCGGGCACTCAAAAAGTGTTAAAACACTTTTTTATGGGGTTAAATTTATTTTTATTACACCTGCCATTTGTTTTGTTCCACAAAACAGGCAGATGTGTAGATTTCAGACTAAAGTCTTCATTCTATACCTTCCCGTTCTGTTCTATCCATTCCTTCATGGATCTGAAAATAATCCAAACAGATGTAGCACCAGCATCCTGGTAGCCTATTGCACGTTCACCAAGGGATTTTGCACGCCCAAACTTTGCAATATAATTTTTAGTGTTTTCCATTCCCTGACGGGATGCTTCTTCTGCAGCAGCAATGCTTTCACCAAGCCCTTTATCAGCTTCCGAGCTTGCTTTAAGAGATAATACTGCAGGTTCAAAGGCATCTATCATAGTTTTGTCCCCGACTTCAGCCTTACCTCTTTCCTTAATGGACACAAGGGATTTTTCAAATATTTGAGCAAGTACTGCAGTATCAAGCTCATTTTTTGGCTCCATACCTTTTACACCGCCAAAAAACATCGTACCAAATATGACTCCTGATGCGCCGCCCATAGACTTAATCATAGACATTCCTGTCGTGCTGAATACTTCATTTATAGTTGTAGGAGTGATTTTTTCAAGAGCTTCCCTGGCCTTTGACAGTCCAATAGACATTCCAATACCATGATCACCGTCACCAATTTTACTGTCTACTTCAGTAAGGTACGGTTTACTATCAACAATCTTATCAGAAATATATAAAAACATATCACGTGTTTGCAGTGCACTTAATGTTTTAGCCATTTTTAATCCTCCAATCTTTTCTTGGTATAATAAGGTGAAAATGCAGGGTAGTTATAATACTTTTTAAGTTCATTATCCAATTTCATAATTGTAATGGATACTCCGGCCATTTCCTGGCAAGTACAGTAGCTGTTAACATCTGTGTCGTATATTGAAATACCCTTCTTTTCAAGAACCTGTGAAACCCTACGGCTCACAATAAACATTTCCATCATTGTTGTCGAACCGAGTCCGTTTACAAGAACTACTACCTCGTCACCCTTGTTATATTCAAAATCCTTAAAGATATTCTCAAGCATGGTATCAGTCAATTCATCTGCTTTAACCATTTTTGTACGTTTTACACCTGGTTCGCCATGTAATCCCATTCCAAATTCTATTTCATCTTCAGGAAGTTCAAAGGTAGGCTTTCCTGATGCAGGAATAGATCCAGGGGATAGTGCAACACCAATTGAGCGTGTATTATCTCTGGCTTTTTCTGTTATACGTGTAACTTCATCAAGGTCAAGGCCCGCATCAGAAGCAGCCCCTGCAATCTTAATAACAAAAACGTCACCTGCAATACCTCTTCTATCCTCAATTCTTTCTATAGGAGCTGATGCAACATCATCCCAAACCCTTACGGTCCTAGTCTTTATATCTTCCATATCTGCAATTTCTGCACCCATATCAAAATTCAGAACATCGCCGGCATAGTTACCATATATGTAGAGTACACCTTTACCTGTATCAATTGCCTTGGTTACTTCATAAACAGTATCAGGAGTCGGAGCAGCAAATACATTACCTATAGCAACACCATCAGCAATACCTTCTCCAACGAGGCCAAGAAACAGAGGTTCATGTCCGCTTCCTCCACCGGTTAAAATAGCAACCTTATCCTTTTTATTTTTAACTGTCAGGCCTTTTACTCCAGGTACCCTTTCATAGTAGCGAGGGTAGGCTTGTAAATAACCTTCTATCATCTCATCTACTGCCTGATTCGGGTCATTAAGGATTTTTTTCATTTTTTAACCTCCTGAATTGTATTTGGTTTATTTTTTGTATGGCTTTAAAATATATGTATGAAGTAATTCTCTCAATTAAATTTTCCATACAAAGCTGCGGGCATTTAATTCCTGCAGCTTTGTACGGATTTAATAATTTATATTAAAATTAATCTTTTCATTATAAAGAAATCAGAAAGAATATTATTTAAAATTAACAGTTTCGAATTCCTTGATTTTTTCTACTTTGTCGCTTGATCTCCCAGGAATAAATTCAAGATTAAGCCATGTCTTTACAAGTGATTTTGCGAGTTCCGGCCCTATAACACGGGCACCCATGGTCATTATGTTTGCATCATTACTAAGCTTTGCTCTTTCGGCAGAATATACATCATGACAAACAGCAGCGTAAATGCCCGGAAACTTATTTGCAGCTATAGCCATTCCAATGCCTGTTCCACAAAGGAGTATTCCATTCTTAACATAATTGCTTTCTATGATTTTTTCTGCTACCTTACGGGCAACGTTCGGATATAATTCGTTGTCATCACTGCTGTTAACACCAACATCTTCATATTTAATATTAAGTTCATCAAGAACTTTCTTTACTTCCTTTTTAAGCTCTACTGCTGCATTATCGCAGCCTATAACTATTTCCTTCATATTTTTGTCCCCCAGATAATATGATTAAAGTACAAAGTTTGCTGCATCTATAGCTAAATGTAAATCCCTAATGTTATAGTAGGGGATTGCAGGTTTCCCCATAATCCCCTACTGATAATTTAATAATTGTTTACTTATCAGTTAACATTTAATAAAGTCAACTAATTATTTAAGATACTTGTCAACGTTGTCCTTAGTTATGAGCACGAAGTCGATCATTGTTGATTTTTCTACCTTTTCACCCTTAAGTACTTTTAATCCCAATTCTACACCCTTTGTAACCTGTGCAGCGCCATCCTGATAGATTGTTGCCTGTAACTCGCCATTCTTAACCATTGTAAGAGGTCCTTTATTACCATCAACACCGATTGCAATAATATCTTTTCTGTTCTTAGCATTCATAGCAGTCTGAACAGCTGATGACATATCATCGTTATCACAGATTATAGCATTGAGTTTTGTTCCGTTCTTTGCTACCCAGTCTTCGGCGAACTTAACAGCTTTTTCTGCCTGCCATTCACCAGTCTGTTCAGCGCCAGGGAGTAATTTCCACTTAGCATCCTTGTCAAGTATATTGTGAAGACCCTTACCACGTTCGATCTGTGCTGAGTTACCAATTATACCTTGGATGTGACCATATCCGCCGCCGTTAGGAATCTTTTCCTGGATAAATTTAGCCATCATTTCGCCAGCCTGTACGTCGTTTGATCCTATATAAGCTGCTGCGAGCTGGTCAGTGTTTTCAGTCTTTGAGTTAACAACAATAACAGGGATATTCTTTTCTTTTGCTTTTTCAAGAACAGGTGCGCTTCCTGCTGCTTCTGCAGGTAATATTATGATTAAGTTCGCACCCCAGTTTATTGCATCGTTAGCTAAGTTAACCTGAGTAACAGGGTCAGTCTGACCATCATACATTTTCCACTCAGCTATTGACCCATCTTTTACAAGACCATCCAAAGATGTCTTTGCTGCTGCATTAATTTTTGCATGGAAGGCATCAACTGTATTCTTTGCAATAAACGCTATTTTGTAGTTACCTTTTGCATCTGCAGTGGTACTTGCTGCACTACTTGATGCTGCTGATGAGTTGTCTGCTGTAGATGATGATGATGAACTTCCGCAACCAGCTAAAACAAACACCAAACTTGCTATTGCTACTACTAGTGCTACGAGTTTTTTAAAATTTCTCATTACTCTTTTCCTCCCTATAATTTTTATATCTTAATCTGTTTCCAGACTAAGTTCGTGTGGAATGTTAAAACATTTAGAACAATTATTTTTTTCTTTTGTTCATTGCCATGTCAAGCGCTATTGCACCTATTATGAGCAAACCTTTGGTGATTGTCTGCCAGTAGGAATTTATGCCTACAAGGTTCATACCGTTGTATATCAAACCGATTATTATAATGCCCATGAAAGTACCAGGTATTGTTGCAACACCACCTGCAAAGGATGTTCCACCAATAACGCAGGCTGCGATCGCATCTGTTTCATAACCTATACCTATATTAGGCTGTGCAGCACTGATACGGCTGGTCATTATAATACTTGCTATACCTGTGAACAGAGCTGAGATAATATAGGCGTTAACCCTTGTCCAGAAAATATTTACACCGGATGCTGTTGCTGCATGAATGTTACCGCCGACAGCATAAACATAACGTCCGAATCTTGTCCAATGCATGAGTATATATGCTATAATCGTTACGACAAGCAATATTACGACCGGATAAGGTATAACACCAAACAGGTTTCCGTTACCTATCTGTTTAAAGTCTGCATTTGCAAGAGACTGGGAATATCCACCTGATATTATATATGCGACACCACGTATAACAAGCTGTGTAGCAAGTGTTACAACGAAAGGTATCATTTCATACTTTGCTATAAGGAAACCGTTTACAAAACCAAATACTACACTGGCAGCAATTGCTGTCAAACATGCGAGTAAAATATTTCCGTTGGTGACATCCAATATTGCTCCTATAACTACACTACCCAGGGCAAGAATTGAACCGACCGAAAGGTCAATGCCTCCGGTAGTTATAGCCCATACCATACCTAATGCAATCAAACCGTTTATAGAAACCTGCAGCAAAATACTGATAACATTTCCAGTGGTTCGGAAGGTTGGTGATACAATAGCGAGAAGTATAATCATACCAATCATTACAAAACCAATACCATACTTCCTCATGAAAATATTAAATTCGTGCTGATTCATGCCAAGAATCTTCTTACTTTGTCTTAAGTCCTCCATCCGGATAATCCTCCTTTATTTTCCGCCAAATTCTTTTTCCAGAATATATTCCTGAGTAGCTTCACCGCTTATAATAGTTTCACGGGGAATTTCTCCGTTCAATTTCCCTTCATGGAAAATAAGGAGACGATCACTCATTCCCATTGCTTCAGGTAATTCAGAAGAAATCATTATTATTGCCATACCTTTAGCAGCAAACTGACACATCAAGGTGTGTATTTCAGATTTTGCACCTACATCAACACCTCTTGTCGGCTCATCCAAAATAAGGACTTTTGGATTTGCCATGATCCATTTTGATATAACAACCTTCTGTTGATTACCACCGCTTAATGAATATGCTTCCAGTTCAGTACTGGCAGTTTTTACAGTAAGCGTTTTTGATACATCTCTAACTTCCGCTTTTTCCCTCTTCTGATTTATAAACAAACCCTTCTGATGTGCAGGAAGATTAGGAAGCGATATGTTTTCCCTTATTGAGCGGTTCATACAAAGACCATAGCCTTTTCTGTCTTCGTTGACCATACATATACCTTTTTTGATTGCATCCTTCGGACCTTTAATCTTTACTTCCTTGTCATCAAGATAAATTTTTCCGTTTGTAAGAGGATCAAGACCGAATATGGCTCTCATGGTTTCACTTCTTCCCGAACCAACCAAGCCGGAAAGGCCAAGGATTTCGCCCTCATGTACTTCAAAACTGATATCCTTAAAACCTTTTCCACTGAGGTTTTCAACCTTAAGAACTGTTTTGCCGATTTTACAGTCAACCTTTGGAAAAATGTTTTCAACATTTCTTCCAACCATCATTGCTATCAATTCCTGCTTTGTAACGCCTTTCATTTCTCTTGTGGAAATGTATTTTCCATCTCGAAAAACGGATACTGCATCACATATTTCAAATATTTCTTCCATACGGTGCGAAATATAAATTATTGAAACACCTTTCGCTTTTAAATCCCTTATTGTTTGAAACAAATGCTCAGTTTCGTTACTGTCAAGCGATGATGTAGGCTCGTCCATAATTATTAAGCGGGCATCTGTTGATACAGCCTTTATTATTTCTATCATCTGTACCTGTGCAAGAGTGAGCTCTTCCATCAAGGTTTTTGGACTTGCCTTAAAATTAAATTTTTCAAGTATTTCTGCCGCTCTCTGATTCGTTTTCTTCTTATCCAGTAAAGGTACTTTTTTAACATCTTCCCTTTTTAAGAAAATACTTTCCGCAATTGAAAGATACGGTTCAGGATTGAGTTCCTGATGTATCATTGATATACCTTGTTTTATTGCATCAGCAGGCCCGGATACTACATAAGGCTTACCTTCGAACTTCATTTCTCCTTCATCCTGCTTATGAAGTCCGATTATAACCTTCATAAGAGTTGATTTACCAGCACCGTTTTCACCAAGCAGTGCATGTACCTCACCTTTCTTAATGTGCAATTGAACATCCTTCAGAGCCTGAGTTCCACCAAAAGCTTTTGATATACCACTACACTCAAAAAGATAATCATTTACATTGCCATTAATGTTTTCCAAATAACTCACCTCTGTATCTATGAAATATTTAATGTCTTCTGCCTAACTTTGTAACCTTCTCCAACACATTGCTGCATGCTGTATACGTTTCCTTAAACAGCTGGTAATACTCCTCATAGACCTTATGATTTTCCAAATCAGGTATAACAACGTTATCAGCATATCTGACAACTGTTTTGCAGCCTTCTTCAATATTCTTGTAAACACCTATGCCAACACCTGCAGCTATTGCAGCTCCAAGGCCGGCCTGCTCTTCCGTGACAGCTACGCGTAGCGGAAGATTATAAATATCTGCTTGTATCTGGAGCCAGGGGGCACTTCTCGCCCCACCCCCTGAAGCCACCAGATACTTTGGAGAAAGGCCAAGATCTTTGCAGACTTCTATACATTGCATTAACGAATATGAAACACCTTCCATAATTGCACGTGTAATTTCAGGACTTCCGGTACTTATATTCAGCCCCATAAGCATTCCGCTTATATTCGGATTAACATGCGGTGTTCTTTCTCCATTTAAATAGGGAAGAAAAATCAGTCCGCCGCTTCCAGGTTTAACAAATTTAACTTTTTCATCCATTAACGTATAATCAAAATTATCAAATAAGCTTTTATACATTCTGAGTGATAATCCCGCGCTCATTATGGCACCCATTGTAATCCATCTTCCTTTTTTATATCCACAAAATGAATTCGTGTTTAGTCTCGGATTAACAATTGGAATATCACTTTGAAAACAAACCTGTCCGCTTGTACCTATATTGACTGTTGCAATATCCTTAGATGTTGCGCCATTGCCAATACCCTGCATAACCTGGTCACCGCCGCCGCATACCACTACTGTTCCAACTTTCAGGCCGGTTTCTTTCGCTGCACTTTCAGTGACACTTCCTACAGGAGATACGGTATCATAACACTTTGGAAATAAATTCAGTGGTAAATTTACCTTATCCAGTATCTCTTTTGACCAGCAATTGTTTTTTATATCAAAAGCCAGAGTAGCCGATGCATCCGAATAATCAGAAGCTACTTCTCCAGTGAGCCTTAGCCTCAGATAATCCTTTGGAAGACATACATAACCTGCATTTTTGTAAATATCAGGCTCATTCTCTCGTACCCATAAAAGTGAAGGTAGTAAAAATCCGGTATAAACAGGATTCATAATCAACTTTTCCACTAACTCATGTTGAAAAATTTCATTTATTTCTGTTACCTGTTTTTCTGATCGTGAATCGCAATGCAGAATAGCAGGACGAAGTACATTTTTATCATTATCAAGGAGCACAAGACCATGCATTTGCCCTGAAAAACTAATACCTTTAATCTCTGACGCAGACAACCCGCCTTTATAAAGTGCTTCTTTTATACTTTGGCAACATGCGTCCCACCATACGTCGGGTTTTTGCTCTGCATATCCATTGCATGGTGAATCGAAATTATAGTTTTTTGAACTAAGCGCCTTCATATTACCAGAATAATCAATAATAATGACTTTTAAGCTGGAAGTACCCAGATCAATCCCCATTAAATACGCCATAGCTTTAAATCCTATCTAATATAGTTTTTTATCTTGTGAAACAAATCTGCATACCTGCAGTAAACGTGTCCCCCAACCCAATCGTACAATTAGGATGTTCCATGTATCGTGAGGGAACAAGGTATGCACTCTTTTTTAAAGACATTTCATTTAATTGGTTTACAAAATCTATTCCTATCCGACTTAAATCCAGAGACAAACTTTCTATACAATCGTCATAAGAACCATAACGTCCCGTACGTGCTCTTGTTCCGGACATGAGATTACCAAGTGTAAGCCCTTTTTCTATATCAACACCGTTAAATTTGTTACCATAATACATAGAATAGTCCTTAGTATGCATAACAATTCCATTAAGGCAATACTTTTTAATTAACAGATCCAATCCGTTTATAACTGATGATAAGTTCTCTTTATCCGTTTCAAACCCCAATTGTCCAGTCAAATCCACCAGTTCTTCTTCATTCATCCCCAAAATATCAATATATTTGGACAATTTATCAAACACTGTAAGTTTACATTTGGTATTTATATAATGTGCGCTTTCAAGGTAAAGAACGCTGTTGGAATTTTTTGTCTTTATAACATCATAATGTCTGCTTAACATATCAAGTCTTTCAATTAAAATATCTTCATCTATAATTGCATTGAATCCTGATATATTATAGGAATATATTTTCCCGGAATTATTTTCACAATAATCAAGAAAATATTTCTCAATTGGAACATATTTGTGTATTGTGTCATAATCAATAATTATTCTATTAGATTCAGGAACAATATACTCTTTTCCGTTTGCGACAATTCTGTCACCCTTGGAGTACTGCAGTATCATATGTCTGACAGGAACATCGCTAGAATTTAGCTTATTTATAGCTTTGAGGCCATTTTCATCGACAATGTAAAAATTAGAATTGTTTATTAAATCGCATACTTCCTTGCTTTTATCTGTAATATGCGCTATAACCGGAAAACCAATAGCATTTAAAGCAGCTGCCCCCTGAGCACAGGTTCCGCCAAGCGCAAAAGTAGTTTTAAAGTTTTTTTCAAGGAATTCACATACTTCAAGACTTGATACATCTATCTCGCCGCCTATGCCTTTAATTGCATAATAGCTTGCAATACGGGCGAAGTCTTCCATAGAGTCTATTTTTTCACCTTCTTTTGTAGAAGGTTCTTCTTTCAGATATTTATCCAATATGCTGTTAAAGGTTTCTGTTTCCCAGTTTATTATGACATCCAAATCGCTTGTATAGCCAAATACATGTCTGTTGCCTGACTTAATGCAGGTTTCTATATCCAAAGGTATCTGCTCAGCGTAAGTCCTATACATATCCTTGTATGACATATATTCCTCCGTCTAATTCCATAAATCCTTCTACATCATGTTCTGCGTCTTTTATTAATAATTTTGTTTTATTGTTTTATCAGAGCTTATATTCAGATAATAGTAATTCAACTTTATCCAGATTTTTTTGCTGTACTTCTTTATTCGCTATGAAATATAAAATTATATCTATAATTGCCATCTCATAAATATGAGAAGTTAAACCATAATCATATTCATCAAAAATTGGATTTTTAACGGATGAAGATATTAAACAATCAACAACCTTTCCAACTGGTGATTTCTCAGAAGCAGTTATTGCCATAGTTTTTATTCCACGGTCCTTTGCAAATTCAAGAGCCTGTATTACATGTCTTGAAGCACCCGAGTGTGTTATCCCAATTACCAAATCATCATCAGATGCAAGACTTATATTATTTAAAAAGTATTCTGCTATCACAGAACTCATTGCCTTTATTCCAAGCTTGCCCAGCCTGAATGTCATGTCCATGGCTATCGGAATTGTATTCCCAGTAGCAATGACGTGAATAATTTTACTTTTCTTAATTAAGTCCACACAATTCAAAATCAACTGTATGTCCAAGTGTTCTGCCAAACTAAGCATATTTGATGCTGTTACTTGAAATATATCATTAATGTTTTCGGGCCGTTGTATACCATTTTGTAATTGAACTACCCTATCCTTACCCAGATCATGCGAAAGCTTTATTTTCATCTGGTAATAACCTTCATAACCGATGCGCTTACACATACGTATTACTGTTGCATCGCTTGCTCCACTCAATTCCGCCAATTCAGAGACATTTGTTACTACTGCACGTTCCGGATTATTTAAAATAAAATCAGCAACTTTTTTTTCTGCTGCAAACATGAATTCATAACTTTCTTTTATATTTTCAAGCACTGATTTATTGTCTATCACAATTGCCTCCAAAAAAATTGTTCATTTTTTATTTATTGTTTATGTAATTATTTTAATTCAAATCCATATAATTTGTCAATGATAATATAAAATTTTATTTCATGAAACTACAATGACATTAATTAAATTTTATAAAATTTATGGTATATAGAGCATTATTTGCCTCATTGTAAAAAAATATTTCGCACAAGTTAACACTTAATAATTTTTAATGGATTTATATTACAATTAACAATCCGTAAAAATGTAGCTTGATTCTTTTTTTATTAGAGAATATGTAAACATTGTTTATGCCAGTATCGAAAATATATTATTTGTTAAATATTTATAAAAAAATATTTCACATCAGGCTTCCACTGTTTTATGCAGAAGCCTGACTTTTTAGTAACAAAAATAAATTATTTTGATTTTGGTACAGCTGGATTATTGTTTGCAAAATTCTGTAAAATAACAAGATTCTCATATTTACTACTGTTTTCAACTACAATACCATTTTTAGCAGCTTTCTCTGATATAAAGAATTCATCACCGGATGCTTGTCCGAATCTCAACATTATAGGAGCTTCACAATCAAATTCTCCAAACTTACCATGGCCTTGTGTCAATACTGCGCAATAGCATGCTTGATCCTTAAGTGTAATCTTTGCACCAGGTGCAACTGTAACCTCTTTTGCAGCAACAAATTCATTTGCATAAGCAACCCATTTTTCAGTCAAGCCCTTTTGTGTAGCAGGTATTTCTTTCGGTTCACGGAAATATTTTTCCTTGTAATGAACTTCGGTGCTCTGTTCCCAATCTATCTGGCTGAATATATAATCAATATCATCTTTCTTATCTTCAGGGCAGCAATCTGTCAGCATATTATGAGAATTAACCTCACCCATTGTTACATTTTCCATAATGGTATTAACATCGCTGTTCCACTGTGGCTCATATGTTACAACAGATCCTGGAGCATGGATAACTCCGGCAGGCGTATACCAGCCTGTACCAAGTTTTATGCGATATGCTCTTGATAATTCTGTAATACGTGTATCAAATTTATCGTAGTTCCTTATACAATCCTTCACATCTTCAGGATTGGTATCAGGATCGAATCCGAAATAAGTTAACGGAAATCTTCCCAAAGTATTATTATATTGGTGTGGAAAGTAATAAGCTTCAGGCTTTCCGTGCATGCCTATCAAATTTGCCTTTTCCTCATCCAAATGCAGGTGGTGGAATAAAGGTGTGCTGTAATCGTAAAACTTACAGAATGTAGGCCATGTGCCATACTTTTCTTTTAATTCTTTTCCTATTATTTCTTCGCCAAGTTCTTCTATAGCATCCCTAAATAGAAAGCCTTCATTAGTATTAGCATCTGCCAATACATAACTCATACCTTCATCTTCTCCAGTTTCAGGACCATTGAGGGCAACTGTAACAGAACCAAGCCAACGTTCACATATTGCTCCTCTGCTCATTCCAAATGAAAAATAATCATCAGGATGCAGACGAAGCCTATAACCTGGTTGTCCAAACGAACGAGGTACCCATGTCGGTTTCAACTGAAATACACCCTTACCTTTTTCAAAACAATCTCTGATCTTTTTGTTTCCCATTGTACTGCCTCCTTTTATTTATCATCATTCCATTTATTATAGTCATCATAAAAATCAATTTCTATTCTGAACACCTGCTCTTCACCGGGCTCAAGATACTTTAACTGACCGCTGTCCTTCAAAGCCTTCCGCCCTTCCAATTTACTATTACTTGGCTCCAATCCAAGTACATAATCTCTTTCGCCCATCATCTTCCACTCGGTAAGTACGTTAAGCATATCTGCATTAAATGAAATAGAAAGTCCTTTTCCTATGTTCTTATTAAATATCATTGCACGCCCTTCATTACTTTTATAAAGATGGTAATAACATTGTTCTGCGAACCCTGCCTGAGGTGAGAGCATTCTGTTCCATTCATGAATGCCCTCCTCCGCTCTTGCGTCTCTGGATATTACTTTTTGTGATGGTATGTATAGTTCTGCGTTTTCGTCCAGCAAAGGATATCCCATATTAAAATGATACAGGATCATAAAGGGGGTTCTGCTGGAATCGGCATTTTTTACTGTATCTTCTATTACAATTTTGTTGTGTATTGTGCTGCAAATAATTTTCCTTTTTAGCTCCATCTTGTACTTGAATATTGTACTGTCATTTACTGCTGCATTAATTACAATTTTTTCGTCATCTTGTTCATAATAAATATGTTCGGCAGGGACATGCGATATATTACCATGAAGCGGAAATAATTCACCTTCATCTATAGAAGGTGTTCCTACTGTAGTAAAACCACAGGTTGTCAGGAATCCGCATGTAAAAGATTTTAAAAAACCAAAATCACTTTTGTCATAATATTGCGGGCTTACATAGCCGCATGGAGAAAAATAATTAAGATTAGCACCTTGAAATGTCAATCTGGATATATCTGAGCATCGATCGGCTGAAACAGTAAACTCCAATCCATTTCCGTTTCTTACTTGAAACAGCCTCATACCATCACCTTTACCGCCTATCAAACGATGTTCTTCAACACCACTTATTTGTGAATGATGTCCGATGTAATTTTTTTTCATCATGTAAACACCTCATATCTTAAAATTTAATATGCATGTAGCCATGAAATTAATTTTCATAAACACATTATATTATGTTAATATCGCTGCGTCAACATATACATTTTAATTTATTTATATATGTATTATTGTCATTTTTGTATATTGTTTGGTATTTTTAGCAATTATACTATGCTATTCATAAATATTTTTTTTACGAAGGCTTGACACTATTTTTGAATTATTATACTATCATATTATGCTACTGATGCACGAAAAAATATTTAACGAACTATTAGGAGGCTTTTAAAATGTTAATGAATTTGAAAGATTTGCTGTCCGTAGCAAATGAACAAAATTTCGCAGTGCCCGCATTTAACGTTGGTACAGGACAAATTCTAAAAGCAGTTATAGAATGCTGCGAAGAGAAAAAGGCACCAGTTATACTGGCAATACATCCTACAGAGCATGAGTTTCAGGGTGACAGCCAGATAGCAAGCTGTGTTGCAGCAGCAAACAAATCAAGAGTTCCAATGGCAATCCATCTTGATCACGGTTCTGATATAAAACAAATCTACCGTGCAATTCGTACAGGATTTACATCAGTAATGATTGACGCATCACATGCATCTTTCGAAGAAAACATTGCAATAACTAAGAACATAGTTGAAATTGCTCATCCATTAGGAGTTTCAGTTGAAGCTGAACTCGGAACAATCGGTACTACCGGTACTGGTGGAGAAGGCGGAGCAAGCAAGATTATCTTCACTGATCCAAAGAAGGCTAAGGAATTTGTAGAAAGAACCGGCATCGATGCATTGGCAATTGCAATCGGTACAGCTCACGGTATTTATCCTAAGGGCTTCAAACCTGAATTAAAATTAGATCTCTTAAGCGAAATCAAATCCTTAGTAAGCATCCCATTGGTATTACACGGCGGTTCAAGCAACCCTGACGATGAAATAGCCGAATCAGTAAAGCGCGGAATCAATAAGATAAACATATCAAGTGACATCAAGGCCGCTTTCTATGCACAGACCCGTAAGACATTAAATGAGCAAAATGTATTTGAACCTTTTGCTGTATATCCTGAAAGCATCAAGGCAATGAAAGAAGTTATCAACTTCAAGATAGATTTGTTTAACGATGCTGATAAAATGAAATATTACAGACTATAAAAGGATTTATTTATTCCATATAACGCCCTTTACATTAGATAAGCCGTCAGGTAATGTGATCCCTGTCGGCTCATTTTTTATTTTGTTAACATAATCGCTATCTATTCAAATTATACTGTATATATAAAAGTACTGCCCTTTAAGACAGTACTTTTTCCAATTTTAATTTATTATTATGCGCTACTATAACAAACCTATGTACTTTGCTTTCAACAAAACCCTCTTTAACAATTTTATCATGCAATAAGCATAATTTTTCGAAGCAACCTTCAACAGAGAAACCCGGAAACTCCCACTCTATAACCCTGGCGAAAAAGGCTACCGCACCTATATCAAAGAATCGGAGGTATGGAAAGCATTCATTTTCATAAAGTATTTCAAAACCATTAGCCTTGAATTGAGATATTTGACTTGTAAGGTCGTATCCCTCATACAAGGATTTAAAATCATTAATAAAAAATTCTGACAACTCCGCATTGTTTTTTCCGCCAACCTGCTGCGTTATAAACAAACCGCCGGGCTTCAATACACGTTTTAGTTCAGTTATTTCATAGCCTTCATGCCTGTTTAGAACAATATCGAATGTATTATCCTCAAAAGGAAGAGTATTTACATCAAATATCTGCTTAACACAGATTCCCAAGGGCTTCAGCCGTTTCTTACAAAGCTTAACATTTGGTTCCCAGGCTTCAGTGACAGAAGTATTAAAATATGGGTGATCAAATGAGAGCAAAACCTCTCCGCCTCCCGTACCCATATCAAGGAGCTTATGTTCAGGTTTGAGATACTTTTTTACCCAATCCTCATATCTCCATGGAAGCTCCTGTTCCTCCCATCTCCCATCCAAATGTGCAAAGTCCCAGCCTTTAAAGCCCTGTTGTTCTTCAGCAAGCCATTCTTTTTTTAACGTTTCATAATTTTTCATATAACTACCCCTTTTCAAATTATTATTTTATTTGAAAACGACGCAGCATATGGACAGTTTTAATGCTTATCCCGGCACTGCACTGTCATTTCTGCTGCGCCGGGTAGCTACCTCGGTAAAATCCCATGTAAATTCTCCATAAGTTAACAGTTAACAATATTATATCAATTAATTACCAATAAGAATATATTCAAATCAAGATTTATAAGAAAAACCATTTATAATTGTGAATTTTGTATTAATTAATGGCTGCAACTATTTAAACAGAGCTTTGCGGGGGCTATAATTAAGGAATTACAGCATTAATCGCAGAAGAGGTCACAGTTATGAATTATAGTATATTTCAGGCAATTAACAGCCTAGCTTTTCGCAGCAGCTTACTGGACAGAATAATGATTTTATTTTCAACCGTTGTTCCAACTTGTTTTATGATAGTTCTGGCCGCATTTTATTTTTACGGAATATATAAGAAAGATATGAAATACCGCTGTATTGCCGTTAACACGGTTGCGGCGACTGCTATTAACCTAGTTTTAAGTTATGCAATAGGACTTGTCTTTTTTGTCCCCAGGCCTTTTGTGAATCATAAGGTAAATCTTCTATTACCGCATGTTGCAGATGCATCTTTTCCAAGCGACCACTCGATAGGTACAATGAGCATAGCATTGGGAATAAACAACGGGTTTAAGCTTTATGGAAGGATAATGATTGTATTATCCTGTTTTGTTGGTCTTTCAAGGATTTTTGTAGGTCACCATTATCCGCTTGATGTTTTAGGCGGTTTTGCAATCGCACTTTTGATGAACAAATTATACAGACTCTTATTGAGCAATAGAGTATGCAAGCTGTATACTTTTGCAGAAAAAAGGCTGTGCAAGCTTATTTCTTTTTCAAAGTAATTAATCCAGTCACTTGCTGTGGGAATCACAGGATACTGCTACTTAAGCAATAAATACGTGTACCTTATTAGATTTTCCACCGTAGCCTGCAGATCCTGTCTGCAGGTTTTTCGGGCTATTTCAAATGGAACAGCCTTGCGGTTGATACTGAAAACAGCGGAAATACCATGTTTATAGACTTCTTCCACAGAATCTCCAATGTCACCCACTACTGCTATTACAGGTACACCTTGCTTTGATGCCCTTTGCGCAATACCTACCGGGGTTTTCCCTTTTAGACTTTGTCCATCAATTTTTCCCTCACCTGTAATTACGAGGTCAGCATCCTTTAAAGCGCTATCAAAACGGACTGCCTCTAGCAGTGTACTAATCCCTGGTTTCATTTTTGCACTTAGAAATACATGTAGCGCAGCACCCAGTCCGCCTGCCGCACCGGCACCAGGGACCTTTTGAACATCAATACCGAATTGTTCATTAATAATACCCGCATAATGTTGTAGACCTTCATCAAGCTGCGTTACCATTGCTTTATCAGCACCTTTTTGCGGTCCGAATACATAAGCCGCCCCATCAGGGCCATACAAGGGGTTTGCAACATCACAGGCAACAGTTATTTCACAATCCTTAATTCTCGGGTCTAAACCTGTGACATCTATGTATTCAATGTTTTGCAACCCGCTTCCATTGATGGAAACCACACTGCCTTTTGCATCCAAGAAACGTGCTCCCAGTGCTGAAACGGCTCCAATCCCCCCGTCAACTGTTGCACTTCCGCCTATACCTATAATTATGCTTTTACAGCCCTTATCAAGGGCATTGAGTATAAGCTGGCCTGTCCCATAAGTGGTTGCTGCCAAAGGATTCTCTTTGCCTTCAATTAAGGGAAGTCCTGATGCAGCAGCCATTTCTATAACAGCAGTTCCATCTGTAAGAATTCCGTAAAAGGCTTCTATGTCCGTATTCAAAGGATCCTTAACAGTACAATAAACTCTTTCTCCTCCGGCAGCGGTAAGAAAGGCATCTACCGTCCCCTCACCCCCATCGGCAGCAGGAATTTTATGTACTATAATTTGAGGATCAACATTTTTAACAGCCTTCTCTATTATATTGCATACTTCAATGGAACTCATTGTTCCCTTGAAGGAATCGGGCGAAACTATGATTTTTCTAAGCATTAATCCTCCATTTTTCGATTACGGCCTTGTCGTCATTATTGTAGAACGCGGGTAAAAGCCCATCTTTTTATAAAACTCCACAGCATCATTCCCATATACTACAGTAAGTTCAATATCCTTAATTCCATTTTGTTCGAACCATTCTATGGCGCTCTTTATCAACCTTGCACCCAAACCGTGTTTCCGGCACTGTTGTTCAACAAACAGCACATTTATATGTCCGTTTTCTTTTTCCTTATAGGATATGCAGAAACCTACCACCAATTGCTTTTCATCAGTTAAGACTTCAATCCTGTATTCCCCTTTTTTCTCTTTTTCTTTATACTCTTTTACACGTTCTTCAAAGGACTGTTTGGGATAAGAGCCGGAGAAATACACTGATTTCTCGTTATGATGCTTGTGAAGCTTTTCCAGCGGTTCTCTTAAGATTTCCATATCGTCAAGTGTAATTAATTTCGATGTAATCTCCATATGTAAGTCCCCCTATTTTGTGCAGGTTTCTTTATAAAACTAACTACTTTACAGACCATGATGATGATTATATGATATTCTTACCAGAACCGGATTGTCAATTTACAATTAGTGAGTTCACTAAAAGCGGAAAGCAAAGAGGGAACTATAAATATGAGTTTGGTACAATTAAAAATTAAAAAAGACAATAATACAGTGAAATACATACCTCTGATAAGGAAATTTGACTCAACCATTCCAATGGGTCAAATTAAAAGCAATATAGAAAACAGCTCATATGTGGTCAGCTTTGATTTGGAATATTATGATGTTCTGGAAGATTTACAGGGAATTGACCGAAAATCAGTGTTTCGTAACCTTATATCTGAATTAATAGCCACAGGAGCACAGCTCGGAATATATGTTAATGACGAATTATGGACTTTGGAACACCTGGATAATTGGTTAAACACATTGGAGGAAATTCGCAAGCAAACCGAACGGGATATGGATTTGGAAGCAGGAGAAGATTAAGGTTTTGTTTTGCATTATGATTAAATGTTAATCTTTCATTCTATAAAAAACAATTAATCTATGCATACCGTTAATGTTGTATAGTTATCATTATTTCCTGTAACCCTTAAAAGTAGCCTATTTATCATATACGAAGCCCATTGTTCTGGTGAATCAGATTTAATCAAGTCTGCTTCCATCTCAACTTCATAAACATATTCCCAAAACCCGTCGGAGCATAGAATAAAAGCATCACCAGGTTCAATGGTAATTGGCTCATAAAGTTTATTGATATTTAAGTTTTTATCACTACCCAGTACTTTTAAAAGCTTATTTCTATCATCATGAAACCTAACCTGTTCAGGAAGGATAGAGCCCATTTTTACTGCAACTTGGGAGACTGAATGATCTTTCGTTTGAGTATATAGACATCCATTTTTAAAGTAATACATTCTTGAGTCTCCGACATTGAAATATCTAAAGATGTTACCATCAATAAAAGCAGCAACAACTGTTGATCTCATATCCTTTAAATTTGAATCCTTATTTTGTACTTTAATTATATAATCATTGACGTCATCCATTATTTTTTTTATATTTTTCTCGTTGAACTCAACATATTTATAAATCTCGGGAATTATATATTCAACAGCCAGCTTAGAGGCTACATCACCACATTTATGCCCTCCAAGCCCATCTGCAAGAACAAATACTGCTTTGTCGCCTTTTATTTCATAAGAACAGAAGTCTTCGTTATTTTCACGCCCGCCCTTGTTTGTGTAGGAATATGTACTAATATTCATCTGCCTCACCTAATCTCAAATTTATTATCCTCACCCCCCAAATAAAACTTGTCAGCATGGTTTATCTTCACCGGGGTATTTGGAGTAAGTTTTGTTCCATTTGATAGAAAAGTTCCATAGGTTGAATTCAAATCTTTAAGAAATACACCACCATTATGAGTAAAAACTTCACAGTGAACTCCGCTGACACCAGGAGTATCAAGTGGGAATGCTGCAATACATTTACCCGGATCTCTTCCTATTATTATTTCCTTATTTATATCAAATCTCTTGTTTAACATTGGACCAGCTATACCTACAATTTCATATGTATCATTTTTCGGATTGGGAATTTGAGAATGACTGATCGGCGACACCGAAGGTGCTTCAGAATACTGGCCACCTGCAGCAACAGTTTTTTTCCTTTTCAATAGAGTCCTTACAAATGCAAGTAACACAATCACAACTGCAACCCCTATACCTATATATAGTAGCACATGCTGTGTCATTTCTCCCGTAACGGTATAAGGTATTGTATCCCTGTCAATATTCTTGATCAACTCATCAATTGCAACAGCATAGTTTGATTTAACATCAGCCCTTCTATTTCCACCTGCTTGATAAAGTATGTAGAATGTACTTATACCTACAACCTCACCATTTGAATTTACAACAGGTCCCCCCGAATTACCCTCGCTTATCTGCAAATCTAAAAGATAACAATTTGTTTCAGCGATTCTAGCCTGCTTGGATATTCCGCCCCTTGTTATACTTATATCCGACTCATCAAATTTATTTAAGTCTGACAACATTGATGCTGCTGGGTAACCCAATGCATGAAAGGTATCATTCATATTGATTTTCTTTATTGGGCATAGTATCATTGCCTTTCTCTCAGTAGTAGGCTCAGGAAGTTTTAAAACAGCTAAGTCCTTCTGACGATTCTTCCAGTAGACTTCTGCATTCATGAATTTATTGGCAGCATATGAAAAGTAAACTCTTACCGAAGCTTGATTTTGATTATTTTCTTTATCTTTGGATTCTACTACATGGCTGTTTGTAACAATATATTGTATTGGCTTACCAGGCTCTCCGATAGCAAAACCGGAACCCCAACTGATTATTTGTCCATGGCTGTCACTTATCGCTACAAGTACAACACTATCTCTGGCTTCCGTTGGAGTAGCCGCAAATGCTGTAATATAAGAGAGTGCTAAAATAATCATAGCAATCAATAATGATAAAGATACTTTAATTTTATACATTTTAATCTTCCCCTTTTCTAGGTAAAATTAATTATCATAACAGTCAAATTATCCTGCATTAAAACTTTTTTATTAAGAATGTCATGAACAATCCCTTCAGATGCATGCTGTGGTTCCTCTTGAAGTCTTTTAATCATTTCATAATCGGATAGAGAGTTATACACTCCATCCGAGCAAAGCATTACTTTATCACCCTTTTGTAATGAAAAACTTACGCGGTTACAATCAACAAATGGCATTTTAGGGTTTCCAATATAACTTGTTAAAGAATTTTTCTGTTCGTCATTAAAAGCTGCATTCAGCTTTATGTGTCCGCCCAAATAATCTTTAATAAGTTTGTTCCTATAAACATGATCTTCATTGAGCTGATATAGATAGCCCCTTCTTAATAAATAAATACGACTGTCTCCAACACATACCCAAAAAAGTTTATCTTTATAAACAGCAACTGCAGCGATAGTTGCACCAGCCAGGCTTTCATCTCCACCAGAGCAACTCTTACATACTTGATCGTTAATTTTACATACGATAGCTTCAAGCTGGCTGTGTACATTTATTGAATAGTCAAGATTATCAAAGAGTGAGAGGGTTGAGCCAACTACATATTCACTTACATAACGTCCATTTGACAGTCCTCCCATCCCATCAGATAAAACTGCACAAATACCTTTTTGTGATATTCTTTCAGAATTTGTTATATTTGAAAACCCAAAGCAATCCTCCTGAATTTTTCGTTTTCCGATATGCTGAGCATTACCAAACTTGTACATCATTTTCATGTCACCGAAATCAACAATAACCGGTTCTTCTTTATTTTTATGTATATTGATTGTTCTTCCCATTTTTCTTCGACCGAACATAGCTTTTACTCCCACTTAAAAATGTCATTACAAAAAGCAATAAACATAAGTTCAGTATCACCGAGCTTTATAATGTCACTGCTATTGATTTTTGTAGGTGAAAGTAACAGATTTCCATTAAGACGAGTATTGTTTTTCTGGTTTTCCCCCGGTTGAATAAAAAAAATATTTTGTTCATTATCATAACTCAAAATAGCATTTGAAAATGCCGATACTTTATCATCAAAATCCAAGCAGATATCATTACTCCTTGCTCGTCCTATAAAATTACGTTCTCCATGAACCCTGAAATCCTTGCCTTTTTTCTTCCCCTCGATACAAACCAGCCAGCCACAAACTGCCGTTACACCCTGTCCGTTTATAAACATACCTACTGTTTTATTCTCATATGGAGTTGTTAGTGGTATATTACCGTTTCCGTTGTTATAGTTAATGACAGGCTCAGTCTTCGGGAACTGAGGAATTTGAGCATTAAAAGCAGAACTTCCTTTATTATCAATGTTATTTGCCCCCAGAGGAATAGTTATCCCTATGATTTCACTTCCTGTACAGTAGGGGCATTGAGCATTTTTCAAATCATCGTAGTTATGTCCTTTTTTACATTGAACAATTGGCATTGATCTCCCTCCCGCCGTTTTAATTCATTTGATAAGACTGCAAACAAAACTGCTACTTATCTCGTAGGTAATTGCGCCTTTAAAATCATCTCTTCTGAATATACCTTGAAAAGATCCGGTTCCGATTCCTTCTTCCAAATCCCATTTTGTTATATTAACATTCAAGTGTTCCTGGTACATAATACCTTTGGGGTCTGTATATTGTATAAAACAGTTTGGAGAACTGCCAGCTGATGGGTATGCCGGAATCAAGATTAAGAAATTATCATCATATATTTTGGGATAGTCGGGCCCATTTAGCAAAACCAAATAACAAAATCCAGATGCTGAATCTCTGGCAGCAGTACCATATTGACTAGTATAAACCTTTCTTACACCGTTTATTGTTGCTATAAGCTGACATCCCTTTTGAACATTCTTAACAGGATTACTTTGCGTCTTTTGGGACTGAGTGCTTTTCTGCGTTTCAGTAGTTGTTTTCTGAGTGGAGGAACTATCCTTTGTAGCAGTTGGTTGTGTCGTATTTGGTTGAGTAGTTGTCGGTGGTTTCACCGGATCGTTTGAAGCGGTTGACTCACCAGCAGTATCGCCTGATCTTTGATTCTGTGTGCTGCTTTCAGAATCAGCTAATGCTGTGTTGGGATTTAGAGTTAAAATACCTTGATCTGAATTATCATACAAAGCTCTGGATCCCTTATTATTAAATGAAGGTTTTGTAATTAATATTACAGCGGCAATTACTACAACAAGAAGCACAGCCGATAAAGTAATAATTTTTTTATTCAATAAAGCTTTAATAGTATTATGCGGATAATTACCATTGCTTTCAGCACCTACTTTAAGTGTCATATTTTCAGGTTCAGGAAATATTTTAATAAGCGGAGTTGCATCTGACTTTGAAAAATCCCTTTTGAATTCTGCGACAGTCTGATATCTATTAATTGCGCGTATAGATAACGCTTTTAAAATTGTTTTTTCGAATTCAGGTGTTACTTTTATACCTAATTCCGATGGTTGTTTTAGACTATCTTCATCAACCCGATCCATTGCACTTTCAGGTATTCTTCCTGTAAGGCAATAGTATATGGTTGCTCCCAAGGCATAAACATCCGTCCATTCACCTTGTCTGCCCTTGGTTTGGTATTGTTCAATAGGGGCAAAGCCTTGTTTCAGAACTACGGAAAGACTTTTAGACTGTTCACCGATTACTTGTCTTGCAGCTCCAAAATCAAGAAGCTTTACATTGCCATCATTACATATATAAATATTATCAGGTGAGATATCCCTATGGAGTATGCCTATACTATGAATAACTATTAATGCATCAATAACTGGAGTAATGATTTCCTTGATTTTTTCTTCAGAGATACAACCTCCGTTATTTATTATATAATTTCTCAAATCCATTCCATTAAGGTATTCCATAACGAAATAAGCTGTATTGTTTTGATAGAAAAATTCATATACGTTTATAATGTTAGGGTGGCCATTAAACTTAGATACTGTTTTTGCTTCATCAAAAAATTTTTGAGCACCTAGCCTGAAGGTTTCTCCCTTTTCGCCAGAGTAAGTAGACACCTCTGTTTTCCCGCTATCCCTATGTGTAAGGTTATCAGGCAGATACTCTTTTATAGATATTCTTCTATTCTGATTAAGGTCATAAGCCAGATATGTTATACCAAAACCGCCTTTACCCAGAACTTTTCCTATCAGATATCTCCCCGTAAGTATGGTACCTATGGGCAGTGCAATTGGATATTGGCTTATATTTTCAGATTTGTAGCCACACAAATCGCACATTTCATTTTGTGTTTCTGAAAAGCAGCTGGGGCATAAATTTTTCCCATCGATAATCATAGACTTGCTCCTCATATTAACTTAATAAACAAATAAATAGAGGTCTACGTACTTAATTTACTCTGGTAAATAAACCAAGAATTCATTTTAGAACCTTAACAAAAAAACTTTTTTCCTAAACTAAGACTAACCATTAATTCATAGTATTTTATTTCCATTAATGCAAGTATATGATATAATGATTTTTGCTATTTAACAACTTATCAGGGAAATATAAGGATTTAAACTTTACCTAACGCAATCTGCAAAGCATTATTAATACATACCGCAGGAAATATATGAATAGTATTTTTTTGTCCTCAAAGTTTATTTTATCTTTATTCTAATGCGTCTATAAAAACAAAAGAGTATCACCGACTACTTATAGCAGTCTGGCGATACTCCTGACGTTTTACAATCCATATTTAAAAGGTTTACAAACCTCGTTTAACCCTTCTCTGCTACAAATGCAGCCAGATCAGCATATCTGTTGGAAAAACCCCACTCATTGTCGTACCAGGAAACTACCTTGACCATATTGCCTTCGATAACCATGGTTGAAGGTGCATCAACGGTTGAAGAAGCCTGGTTGCCTATATAATCTGTTGATACCAGAAGTTCTTCCGAGTATTCAAGTATACCTTTCATTGTACCGTCAGCCGCTGCTTTAAGTGCCGTATTTACTTGTTCCTTTGTGACAGGTTTTTTTACCTCAACAACCAGATCTACTACAGATACATCAGGTGTAGGAACTCTATAGGCAAATCCGTTTAGCTTTCCGTCCAGTTCAGGGATAACAAGTCCTATTGCCTTAGCTGCTCCTGATTTAGTAGGAATAATAGACATTCCGGCAGCCCTTGCTCTTCTAATATCGCCATGCGGCAAATCAAGTATTTTCTGATCATTTGTATAGGAATGAACCGTGGTCATCAAGCCCTTTACTATTCCGAAGCTGTCATTAAGCACTTTTGCAACAGGAGCCAGACAGTTTGTCGTACATGAAGCGTTTGAAATTATGTTATGTACATCAGGGTTGTATTTTTCATCATTAACTCCAAGCACTATAGTAATGTCTTCATTGGTAGCTGGAGCCGATATGATAACCTTTCGTGCGCCCCCTTTTGTTATGTGAACCTCGGCCTTTTCTCTCTTTGTAAATAACCCAGTGGATTCAAGAACTATTTCAACACCTCTTGCCTTCCAGTCAATGTTACCAGGGTCTCGTTCAGCTAATATTTCAATCTTTTTACCGTTTACAATCAGACAATTTTCCTTTACTTCCACTGTTCCGTTGAATTTTCCGAAAATAGAATCATACTTTAATAAATGTGCCAGTGTTGCGGCATCAGTCAAATCATTGATTGCAACAACCTCCAGCTTATCTGAATACCTTTCCAAAAGCACCTTGAATGTATTTCTTCCTATTCTTCCAAAACCATTGATTCCTATTTTCATACCCATAATATTCTCCTTTTCCGGCAGAGGCATTTCTTTTCGTCTTCTGGAAGCCTGTAGCCTTTTTTGTATTTTTTACAACTTCATTATAATCCGTGTTATAATATAAATGAAATGCATATTAAGCATACTTGCTATAAAGGTAGGTTATATCAATGAATCTTGAACAATATAAAGCTTTCTTCTATACCGTTAAATATGGGAACATATCAAAGGCCTCAGAGCAGCTGTATATAACGCAGCCAGCTGTCAGCAGGTCCATCCGGCAATTGGAGGATTCATTGAAATGCACGCTTTTTTTCAGAACTTCGAAGGGTGTAAAACTAACTCCCGAGGGTGAGATTTTATACAAGTATATTGAGCAGGCCTTCAGCTTTATAGAAGCCGGGGAAAGCAAGCTTCGTGATGTACACAATCTGGTTGTTGGAGAGGTGCGGATAGGCGTCAGCGATACTATCTGCAAATACTATCTCATTCCATATCTGAAACTTTTTAAAACTCTTCATCCCGGTATAAAGATCCACGTTATCTGTCCTACAACTCCGGGAATCATAGCACTTTTGAAGGCCGGCAAAATAGATTTCGGCATAATTAATCTGCCTTACAAGGATAACCAGCTGGAATTCCAGAATATATTGGAGGTTCAGGATTGCTTTGTAGCAGGCGAAAAATTTGCCCGCCTAAGCAAGCAGATGCAGCCACTTAAGAAAATTGTCAGACAGCCCTTGCTACTGTTGGAGAAAAACAGCAACTCCAGAATATTTATAGATGACTATTTCAAGTCAAATTCTGTCGCCGCGGAACCTGATTTTGAGCTTGGAAACATCGACCTTCTTATTCAGTTTGCCAAGTATGATTTCGGAATTGCATGCGTAATAAGGAATTTTATCGAGGATGAGCTTGAAAAAGGAAGGCTGTATGAAATTAAGCCAATAGAGAAAATCCCTTCGAGGCATATCGGGGTAACCTGGCTGAAAAATGTTCCGCTTTCATCCGCAGCCAAGGTGCTCATCAGCAATCTGGATTATCTGGAGACATCGGAGATTTAGGGTGTACTTTACAGATTATAATTGCAAGTTCCCTCTATAAAAATATTTTTTCATATCAGATGCAACGTAACACACTTTTTTATTGTCTATAAGGGTGAAGGCCTTCTCAACCCAATAGAAAGGAGTAGGAAAGTGAAGGATAACGAAATCGTAGATTTATACTGGAAACGTTCTGATGCTGCTATTGCAGAGACCTCAAACAAGTACAGCAAATATTGTCATTACATATCAAATAACATTTTACACAATACTCAGGATGCAGAAGAATGTGTAAACGATACCTTCCTGCAGGCATGGAATGCAATACCTCCGAACAGGCCGGATTGTTTGTCTGCTTTTTTAGGGAAGATCACGCGAAATCTCTCTTTTAACAAATATAAAAGCTGTTCTGCCAAAAAGCGCGGTGGCAGCCAGACAGAACTTGCATTAGCTGAGTTGGAGGAATGTATTCCCGCCTCCGAAAGCGTTGAACGAGTTATTGATAACATCTCTTTGACAGACACAATCAATCATTTTCTCGAATCCCTGTCCCAGACTGACCGAATGCTATTTATGCGCAGATATTGGTATTTGAGTTCGATAAAAGAAATTGCGTGTGAATTTAATATGAATGAAAACAAAGTTAAATCCATCTTATTCAGGGAGAGAAAAAAGTTGAAGACTCTATTCGAGAAGGAAGGTATTATGTTATGAGAAGCGAAAATGTTTTTAATGCTATTGGAATGGCAGATGATAAATACATTACAGAGTCAGCTCCAAAAGCCGAATCTAATATAAAGAGACAAAAATCCTGGTTTAGACGTCCTATTGTCGCGGCTGCGCTAGTCTGCTTGGTTTTGGGAACTGCGATTACCGCTTATGCTATCGAAGCGCGCCAATATAATGCTGCAGTAAATTATCTTAAGTCTTTAGGTGTAGAAGCCAAGGACCTCAGTGATTACTCTCACCAGGAAATAAAACAAGCCGTCAAAGTCATGCAAGCCGGGGGCTCTAATGAGCTGACTGAAAAAATTAAATCATCAAAGCCAGGTAATATTATGGTCCCGGCAAAGGTCACATCTGAGCAGATTCGAAAATTGGCTCCTACTATGACATATAAGGATGTTATTAAGGCATTGGGCGAAACACAGGATATTGGAAGCGGTTTTTATATTCTAGTTTATGAGGTTGATAGCAAGTATACGTTGAATATACCATTTTCCGCCAGTGATTCACAATTAGGCGTTACAGGAGAAAAGCTGTTGGAAGCATTACAGCCGAAAACCAGTAATAATTCTAACCAGGAAAGTGCACAAGATGCCAAGGCTATGGAAGCCACGAAATTTAGCGAGTCAACTGAAAAAATCCAATCATCAAAGCCAGGTAATATTATGGTCACTACAAAGGTCACGTCTGAGCAAATCCGCAAATTGGCTCCTACTATGAAATATAAGGATGTTATTAAGACATTGGGCGAAACACAGGATATTGGAAGTGGTTTTTATATTCTGGTTTATGAGGTTGATAATAAGTATACGCTGAACATACCATTTTCCGCTAGTGATTCGCAATTAGGCGTTACTGGAGAAAAACTGTTGGAAGCATTACAACCAAAAAAATAATTTTTTAAAATTTATGTTTAAGACTTATTTAAGGTGGTATTAATATATTACCAACCCCACGGAGGGTTAATGAAATACAATTTACCATGAAGGGACTGAGTCCAAAGGAAATTTAACTTAAGGGCAAAACCAAGGTAGTTGTAGCAAGGAGAAAGAAAGTTGAAAAGTAGTAGCTCTCAAAACTGCTCCAAACGAGCAGGCTAACGGCCGGGATATGTGATGGATATCCGGCCGTTTTTGCGTTTACCGTTCAGGACAAATTATTCTAATTAATTTATTAATCTATTCTTAATTCTTTTTTTAATATATCCCAAAAATGTTTATGCTTACTTTGCCATTCATTGAGAGCTATATGTTTTTCTTCGGATTCAGGCATATTTTGATAATCAGGATATTTATTATAAAACTCATTAATTGGATTTTTCTTAAGATAACTTTTATTTAATAACGTTAAATATTTATATGTTTGGTCCAAATTAATAGGTATCTTCTCTTGGTTTACAGTACCCTTTGATTCGTTGTTTATTACATCCTTTACAAATTCAATTACATAAGTTTTATTTTTCTTGCGCCAATATAACATTATCAACAATGCAATAGCAAGTGATGAGAAAATTATTACAAACAAGAGCGGCAAACTTTTTATTTGCGAATCAATATATGAAAAACCTTGTAATAGGAAACCCATAAATAAGAAACAAAACCCTTTCCCTGATTCGGTTTTCTGCGTTAGCATGCTTAATCCATAATTATAATTAAAAAAAGTAAACATAGATTCGCTTCGCATTTCTTTAATAGGCTTTTTAATTAAGGCTTTTGCTAAGTACCAAGAACCAAGGATATCAGTTAATAATCCTAAAATAGAAATATAATTATTGTAACTCATTTTAATCCCCCTTTCACTTCCATAATTCTATATGAAAGGGAAATATCCTGCTTGAAATAGTAAAAGCACTCACGAATGAGTGCCTCTATGATATTATTTATTTAAGAACTTCTTTTGTATTACAATGTTTGCATTTACCTATATAACTTACATTGCGGAAGTTTTCGTCATCAATTATATATTCAATTGTATTTATGGCGTTACATTGTGAGCAACTTCCGTTTTGTACTTGCCCCAAGCTGTACATCATTTTTTGATCTTCTGGGCAATCTGGATTTAATGTTGACCTTTTGAAGACTCCCAACAAATTAAAGTTTCCTGTGTTGAGTAATTTGTTTGCTTCCCAATAATCTACTTCAAATATTTTGATTACTTCACTAAGATTATTCTCCACGTTCATTCCCCCTTTTACTTCCAGTATTCTACATAAAAGGGGGAATTCCTGCTATAATATAAAACATTTATTATGTTTTATATCTGAATAGACTATTTGCTTATCAGGATAGCATACTCTTCAGTGAAATGATCTATATTGAATTAATAAAAATGGCACAAAATAATACTATTCTTAAGAGATGCAAATATTGTAAAAAAGTAGTAGTCATAATCCACTTATGCAAACCACAGTACGGATATAAGAAAACCCTAGAAGCTTTATTCCTCTAGGGTTTTACTTGGCGTGCTTGAAGGGTCCGACCGTATGCTGCGCATACTACCGCCTCATCCTTCGGATTTCGGCACACTCGCCTGAAAATGCTCTTGCATTTTCTTTACGGCTCGTGCCCTCGCGGGTTCGAATCCCCTTCTCAAGACATAAATAAAGAGTACTACCTGATGGTAGTACTCTTTATTTTGGCGTGCTTGAAGGGATTCGAACCCCCGGCCAACGGATTAGAAGTCCGTTGCTCTATCCAGCTGAGCTACAAGCACACGATATTTAATTATTTGTAGTTCTATGGAGCGGGTGATGGGAATCGGACCCACGCAATCAGCTTGGAAGGCTGATGTTCTACCATTGAACTACACCCGCATAAGTTGTGTCAAACTGCCGACTTAAAATATTATACAGACTTAACCCCCGTTTGTCAACACCATTTAATGCTATAGTTACAGCAAAATAATCAATAATTACGCTTTTCCTAGTAGTCGCAGCCATATATGGATTATAGCCTGTGTTAGTGCATTTATGCATCATTAATGCCGGGCTTATATTATACCACGAACGTGCTCGTAATAATACAGGTTAAATGTTCCATTTGATTCAGTCGGTAGTTCTCGCGCCCCAAAGCAAGAAAAAACTGCCGGCAAATTAAGTTTGTCGGCAGTCTGAGAAGCCTTTAATCTTGTTCTTTATATTTAAGTTTCATATGTCAACTCTACGGAGTAATGGTTTTTATCGTTCCATCACTGTTGTATTCCAGCTCGCTATACTTAAGTGACCTTTTATTGTCTACACCCGACACAGTAGCATCATGATAGAACAAATACCATTTATCCTTGAACTGGACTATCGAATGGTGGGTCGTCCACCCCTTCTTTACAGGTTCCAATACTACGCCTTTATATGTAAACGGTCCTGTAGGACTTTTACTCATGGCATAGACAATTTTGTGTGTTGTTCCTGTGGAATATGAAAGATAATAATTATCATTGTATTTGTGAACCCAAGCTCCTTCAAAAAACCTTCTATTCTCATCCTTAGCAATCAAGGGCTTTCCGTTTTCATCAACAATTGAAATATCTTTTGGCTGTACTTTAAACGATAGCATATCGTCGCTCATCTCGGCAATCTTTGGTCCAAGTGCGGCTTGTGTGCCTGTCGGCAACTTTGCATTCTTATTGAATTTGCCGGTAGTCCAATTTTGTAGTTGACCACCCATTAAACCTCCGAAATACATATACGACTTACCATCAGTGTCTGTAAACACTGCAGGATCCATGCTGAAGCTTCCTTCAATGTAGTTTTTCTCGGCTGTGAAAGGTCCGGTCGGGCTTGTACTTGTAGCAACACCGATTCTGAATATATCATCTTTATCCTTTGCCGGAAAATACAAATAGTATTTGTTATTCTTATATGCAGCATCAGGAGCCCACATCTGCCTTTTTACCCATGGAACATCCTTCATATGCAGTGCTTCGCCATTGTCTGTACAAGCAGAGAAAAAATCATCAATCGAGAGTACATGATAATCCTTCATTGCATACTGGCTGCCGTCATCATCCGGTTTTATATTATTTTCAATATCATGTGAAGGATAAATATAAAGTTTGCCATCAAACACATGAGCAGAAGGATCTGCATAAAAAACATCGGTGAATAATGGTGTGTTTTGCTTGATTGTAGGAGTGGCAGGAGTACTGGCAGGTTTTTCCGTTGTAATCGCGGTAACCGCCGGTTTTGTTGTTTGAGCCGTAGTGGTTTTTTTGCTGATTTCATCAGAGTTCGTGCATGAACATAAAAGGACGGTTACAAATGTCAATGAAAGAATTGCCGGCACTATTTTTAATATCTTCACAAAAACTCCCCCTGTACATTCTTTAAGTATAAGATTTCATAGAATATATTATCATGGGCTTTGAATAAGTAGAAGCAGGAATATAAAAGAAGGCAATAATGTAAACTAAAAACAGCTTTTTTACCAATATTAAAAGGCTGGTACAGCGACCAGCCTAATACATGTATATTATAAAACACCCGATTCAATAATTGAAAATTCAGCTTTATCGCAGTTTATCTCAGCCATTCTGCCATAAGGGAGCAGTGTCATTGGTGATGTATGACCGAAACTCATATTATAGAGTATCGGCAGGTCATGCAGCTTTAATTCGTCTCTTACTACCTTCAAAATAGCCTTTTTGTATTCTTCATAATATTGATTGTCATAAGGCTTTCCGAAAATAATACCATTTACTCTGTGAAGTATACCCTGAGAGGCATAGTTTCTCAGCCAATATTCTAAATATGTAGGGTTCGGCGTGTCTTCCGATGTTTCAAAGAATAATATTGTATTATCCCACATATCCATGGATGGCCATATTTCAGTACCCTTTATCATTTCAAGTATTTCAATACAGCCACCAATTAATTGTCCTTTAACAATGCCGCTTCCCTGCAAAAGCTCATATCCTGTGTTGGACTGCATTTTTTTCCTGATTGTCTTATTGTTTTCATCCCAGGGCAAAAACTCACTTGTCCAAACAGGCGAAGGCTCAATTTTGCCAATTACATCATTACTGAATAAGACTTTTTCCAGCCAGTATTTTGTATATTCAAATATTTCAACATTCTCCGCTATCTCGGCGAGCAGCGAAGCTCCATAAAAACTTGAAATACCAGCTTTAAGGCACATCATATGAGTGATTGTAGTGTCAGAATAGCCGATAAAAATTTTAGGATTTTTTCTGATTACATCTAAATCTATATAAGGAAGTATTCTGACACTTTCATTTCCGCCTATACATGAAAATATAGCCTTGATGCTTTTATCCTCAAAAGCTTGCATTAAATCTTCCGCCCTTTTCTCAGGGTGATTATACACATACTCGGAGCCCTTTAGGGTATTTGGCATTTCAATAACCTTTAAGCCAAACTCCTCTTGAAGTCTTTTCTTAGCAAGATTATAACGCCATAATATACCGGCATCACCGGCACCGCCCCATGACAAGCTGACTGTTGCAACAGTATCACCGGCTTTTAGTTTTTGAGGCTTTATTAGATTCATAGCAATCACTCCCATGTAAATTTCACAAAATTCTTTATCATATTTTACCATTAAGTACCTCAAAGTCAACACCTACTTATACAACGTTTTATGACTGAGAACGCCTTCCAGTACTTCAAGCTCAAAATTAATAGCTTAAAAATTGCGTAATGTCGTTCAAACGACTATAATATAACTATAATTTTACAATGAAAGGGTCGGTTTCATAATGGATTACATATCAGCTTCGGAGGCTTCCGAAAGGTGGGGCGTTTCCCTCAGGCAGGTTCAGAGGCTTTTGGCAGATAACCGGATACCGCGCGCAAAAAAATACGGAAGGTCGTGGATGATTCCCTCTGATGCAGAAAAGCCTACCGACCCACGAAGTGAAAAAAAGCAGCCGGATAAATCATTATCAGATGAGCTGTCTTATGTGATTGCATCCACCAGCATGCCCATGCCGGCAAACAACCCGGATGCAATTCTGGAAGTCATAGAAGATGAACGGCTGCGGATTCAATACAAATTGGAGCTCTCATATTTGCGGGGCGATTTCGAGCAAGCGTTCAACTGCTTTAAAAATACTGAGGGAGACGATGCAGTCAGACTGCGCGCCTGTTATATGGCGATAGTAACGGCAGTCAGTATGGGAGATTACCGTAAATATACAGAAATTGCTGAATACCTCAAAAAATACATAACAAACAACACAGGCAGCAATATTTCCGCTTTTGCGGAGATGTCACTTGCAGCTGCAGATGTCAGTGCAATGGCTCCCAATATGGTTCCAAACTGGCTGAAAGAGGGCGATTTCAGCGCGCTCCCGGTAAAGATAAGACCCATTACGCTCTATATCCGAGCAAAGTATTTGCAGAGCACACGCCAGTTTGAAGCCATGCTAACTGTCGCACAAACCGCACTGTCCCTTTGTGAATCGCAGCAGGGAATCACACAGATGGATATCTATTTCCGGGTAGTATGCGCCATCGCGTGCAATTGTCTTAAACGCAGCGATGATGCCAGGCGGTGGCTGCTGGAAGCGATGAACCTTGCTTTACCCCATGGTTTTATCACTCCTTTTGCGGAAAGCATTATCGCCCTTGGCGGACTTGTAGAGCTGTGCCTGAAGGAGTCGTATCCCGATTACTACAATGCCGTTCTTGGGCAATGTAAGAGCGCAATTAAAAATTGGATCACATTTCACAACCTGTTCACAAAGGATAACATTACACTGATACTTTCCGTACGGGAGTATCATATCGCCTTGCTTGTGGCACATCGTGTTCCTTATGAAAAAATCGCAAAACAGTATGGTATTTCTGTCGGAAGGCTTAAAAATATAATGCTGGATATTTACGGAAAGCTATTTGTATCCGGCAGGGATGAATTGTCAAAATACGTATTTTAACAGTCGAAAAACGTGACTTTTTAGGGTCAAAAAGTCACTTCCCGTGGCACGAATTAACCCGTATGATAGTATGGAAAAGCTATCATACGGGTTTTTTTCACCCCAGAAAGAAGTGTGGCAGAATGCAAGATCAAAAACAACTATATAAGGTGTGCCAAGCAGGCGGAAGGACTTTTTCAATATACCTGGAATATGATGAACAGTTCAACGAGAGCTACCCGGTCTACCCTGACTTTGGGGAGCACCCGGAATATACCCCTGAAGGCAGACCCTTTGCCACGGCGGAGCAGGACAGCTGCTCCTGCTGTATGCCAAAAGCTCCGGGAAATCCTATGCCAAGCGACTGTGGGGGCTGCGGCTGGTTTCACCGTGAGGAAACACCTTACGACCCCATTGGCATATGTATGTGCGATGAAATGAAACACGATACCAATAAGAAGAGGTGTAAATAGAATGAGACTGAAAAAAATATTTGCAGTGTTGCTATGTCTGGCACTGGTGTTGACACTGATGCCTGCGACGGCGTTGGCAGCGGGCAGCGATTTTATAATAACAACAGACAAAGTTATGGGAACAGATTACACCTACAATGCAGGAGTGCTGACGATTATAAATCCCGGTGATTACACGGTATCCATGGCTTCTGGCGTCACATCAACCACAACGGATAAAATCGTCGTGACAGGCGGAACATCAATGACCCCGGTCAACCTCACCCTAAACAACGTGAGTATCGATGTATCAGATCCGGTTGCCTGTGCTTTTGATATGGCCGGGGCTACTGTCAATCTGAAGCTGGTTGGTAAGAATACCCTTAAAAGCCCCATAAATGCCGGTCTTCATTGTCCAGCAGGAGCAACCCTGGTCATCAACGGTGAAGGTTCGCTTTCTGCTGAATCAATATACAAAGAGGATTCTTTCGATTCCATCTCTTATGGAGCTGCTGGCATCGGCAGCAATAAATTAGAAACAAGTGGCTATATCACCATTAATGGTGGTACAGTTGATGCAACCGGCGGCTTCGCCGGAGCAGGCATCGGCGGCGGCAGCGGCGGCAGTAATGGTACATTAACCATCTCTGGCGGTACGGTTATAGCCAAAAGCAACTGCGGCGGAGCAGGCATCGGCGGCGGCGGAAACATTGGCATCACCGACGCCTACGGCGCCAGTATCGGTGGCAGCGGCGGCACAGTCATCATCTCTGGCGGTACAATTACGGCTATAGGCAGCAATAATATAATGGGCTTCATGGGTGGAGCGGGCATCGGCGGAGCTGACGGTCAAATCAGCGGCGGCAACGGTGCTAATGTATATATTTCCGGCGGCAGCGTCAACGCAACAGGCAGCGCAGGTAAGGAAGCTATAGGGAAAGCATCAGGCGGTAGTTCATCCGGTACACTGCAAAACAACACCACCGACAAAACGCCTGTTTCTCTCACCACAGTAACGCTACCTTCCATAACAGCAGCCACAGGGGTCACAGCTCTGACCATCCCTACATCACCCAGTTATGGCACGAAGGATATGACAACCGACACCTCCGGCAAGCTGTATCTGTACCTACCAACAGGTGCCCAGATTACACAAGTACAGACAGTTGACAAGATTTATAACAATAGTTTAGGTTCATTTACAGCCGACACAACAAAACCCTCGGTGACAGGCACTACACCTTCCGGCGCAAGTGAATCCATCAACGGCAATATTGAGGTCACATTTGATGAACAGATGCGCACAAGTATGGGCGCAATATCCCTTTCTTTTGACGGAACAAATTACAACCCTCTCGGAGCCGGAAGCTGGTCATCGAATAATACTGTTTACACTACAGCATATTCAGGGCTGCAATATAACACACCATACACCATAAAGGTCGAAAGCTTTCAGGATTACAGCGGAAACCTTATGGATAGTGATACAACCCATAGTTTCACCACAACAAAGAATAACAACGCAACACTCTCCAGCCTGAGTGCCAGTTCGGGTACGCTTTCACCCGCCTTTTCAAGCGGAGTTAATACATATACCACTTCGGTGGCTAACAACGTGTCTTCCCTCACTGTAACGCCCACGGCAAGCGATGCAAACTCATCTGTCAAGGTCAACAGCACAGCAGTAACAAGCGGAAGTGCCTCCGGCAATATACCCCTCATGGTAGGCACAAATACCATTACAGTGGAGGTCACTGCACAGGACGGCACGACTAAGAATACCTACACCACTACCGTCACACGCGCTCCGGCAAGTCCTCACTCCAGCGGAGGAGGAAGCTACTCAGCCCCTGTCTATTACAACGCTACAGCAACTGCGAACAAGGGTGGCAGTATCAGTTCCAGTGGGAGTACCTCTGTCTCTTATGGTAATAGCATGACTTATACAATTACGGCCGATGAAGGCTATGAAATAGAGGATGTTGTGGTAGACGGTGTCTCAGTCGGCGCTGTTTCAACCTATACCTTTAAAGATGTAAATAAGGCACATACCATAACAGTATCTTTTAAGAAAAAAGAAACAAAAACAGATACAGGGGCAGTCAGCCAGTTTGCAGATATGAATAAGAACGATTGGTTCTATGACAGTGTAAGGTATGTCTACGGAAAGGGTCTGATGACAGGCACAAGCACCGGCACTTTTGATCCAGACGGTACAATGACAAGGGCAATGATTGCCTCTGTACTCTACCGTTTGAGCGGTGATACCGGCAGCTATACAAACAGCTTTTCTGACATTGCTTCTGGTAAATGGTATGAACAGGCAGCGGCATGGGCAGCAGAAAAGGCTATAGCATCAGGTGTGGGCAGCAACAGGTTTGCACCCGATAATCCTCTCTCCCGTGAACAGCTTGCCATTATGCTGTACAATTATGCAAAGTACAAGGGACTGGACGTTTCAGTTGGTGAAGATACCAATATATTATCGTATAACGATGCACTGTCAATATCAGAATATGCTTACTCAGCCCTTCAGTGGGCCTGCGGCGCCGGAATCATCAGTGGTGATAACATTGGTAATCTGAATCCTCATAGTTCTGCTACCCGTGCCGAGGTTGCGGCCATGCTGCAAAGGTTTATTGAAAATGTGATTAAGTGATATACACTAATTGAATACATAGACCAATAAGAAGAGGTGTAAATAGAATGAGACTGAAAAAATTATAATTCATAACAATCACTCCAATTCTCAATTCATTTATAACATTTTACCATTTAGTGACACAGAGTCAATGCTTGGTTACTATAGTAGTTCGCTAACAGTTTTAAACACACGGCTATATCCCCGCACGACATCTGAATAAGGTAACTATCCCATATTACATAGGCATGGTATAATTATTTTATGAAAACTTCTATAAATATTTCACCATACAATTTTATACATATAGAAATTTTATTTTTCGGGAGGTGTCTGTGTGATCAGATTTCTTCGCTTTATCAGTGATAAATTTCTAGCCAAACGGCTAGATTTTCGTGTGCGGCTGTTCAACATGCTGGCGATGGCGGGAGTTCTGGTTAGCCTGGCGCTCGGCGTTTTTAACATTGTCTCAATGACCCCCTTAAATGCGGCCGCCGACTTGCTCGGAGCCGTTCTGTCATGCGCATTGCTCATCTACGCCACTCGGACGAGGCGTTATCAGGTTGCCTACATGATTACTGTTGTCGGGGTTTTCCTGATCTTGTTTCCTGTATTATTTGTCATCGCCGGCGGCTATAAATACGGTATGCCCGCTTTCTTCATTTTTGCTGTCGCGTTTACAGTTTTCATGTTGGAGGGCAAAAAATCGCTGCTTCTGGCAGGTCTTGAGCTGCTTGTCTATATGGCTTTATGCTTCTACGCCTATGCACATCCTGAAAAAATACATAATTACGACAGCGATCCGTTCTGGGCTGTTCTGACGTGCTTTTTCGTTGTCAGCGTCTCGCTGGGGATCGCCATGTTCCTGCATTTCAAGCTGTACAACGAGCAGCAGCGGGAGCTTGAAGCTGCCCGAGTGGAAGCGCTCCGGCTCAGCATAGCAAAGAGTAATTTTCTCGCCAATATGAGCCATGAAATCCGAACTCCCATCAATGTCATGCTGGGCATGAACGAAATGGTTATCCGTGAAAGAAGCTCAGAGCGCATCAGGGACTACAGCCTGAATATCCAGAACGCAGGCAAAACCCTTCTGACGCTCATCGACAATATTCTGGATATGTCAAAAATTGAATCGGGGAAGCTGGAGATTGTATCGGAAAATTACCAGACGGCGGATTTGATTGATGATCTTGTCATGATCGGAATGGAACGAGTGAGCCGATACGGTCTTGAGTTTGAGGTTCAAGCTGATGAAAGCCTGCCCTGTGGACTGACCGGTGATTTCATACATATCAAGCAGGTGGCCGCCAACTTTTTAAGCAATGCGGCAAAGTATACGAAGCAGGGCGGCGTCACACTTTCCTTTGCCCAAAAGCCGGGAAAGGCACCGGATGAAATACTGCTCTGCATATCGGTTTCCGATACGGGGATCGGTATCAAAGAGGAAAACATCGCTCTGCTTTTTGATGCGTTCTCCCGGGGAGATCTCCAAGCCCACCGGAACATTGAAGGCACCGGCTTGGGTCTTACCATAGCGAAAAATTTCACCGATCTGATGCAGGGGCGTATTGATGTAAAAAGCCGTTTGGGTCACGGCAGCGTCTTTTCCGTGGAGATTCCGCAAAAGGTTCACAATAAAACGCCGTTCCACAAGCGAACGATAACGACAAAAGAGGAAGCGGCAGTCGAAGACAGCTTTATTGCTCCCGGCGGCAATGTCCTTGTGGTAGACGATAGCACAGAAAACCTGTTGGTCGTAAAATCCCTGCTTTCCCGGACACTGCTGCAGGTGGATACGGCTAAAAGCGGAAAGGAATGTATCGAGTCGGTTACGAATAAACGCTATCATGTTATTCTGATGGATTATATGATGCCCGATATGGACGGTATCGACACCCTGCGCGCTTTGAGGGAAATCTCCGGCTTTGATACGCCGGTGGTGGCCCTGACCGCTAATGTTGTGGCAGGGGTAAAGCAAACCTTGCTGAATGCCGGGTTTATCAAATACTTATCCAAACCCATCATGTGGAAGGATTTGGAGGAAACGCTCATGGGGCTTCTTCCTGCAGACCTGATAACGGTCAATAACCGGTACGTACAAAATCTGATCCCCCATGAGATCAAGAATAAGCTTGCGCAGGATGCGGCTGTTTACGGCATAACTCTGGAGGAGGGTTTGGGCTATTTGAGCGACAATACGCTCCAGTACAAAAATCTGGTGGTGTTTTTTGTGGAAAATTACGACAAGAGCAGGCGGGAGGCGGCGAATGCTGAGGCACAAAAAGACTGGCAGAACCTGAAATTTATGGTTCATTCCCTCAAAAGCAAAGCAAGAGCCGTGGGAGCCGTCAATCTTTCCGATACTGCAGCCAAGGTGGAAAAGCAGTGTATGGAGGAAAACAATGCGTATATAGAAGTTACTATGCCCATCCTGTACTATGAATGGAGCCAGGCGCAGGAAGGCTTAAAACAGCTTGCCGCAGGGCTTGACGAGCTTCCAGCCAGGCAGATTGAAACAGAAAATACCGGCATCAATATGGATGAGCTGCTGATACTGCTTAAACATAACCGGCAGCCAGATGCTCTTGCAGCGCTTGAACAAATGATTGCTTTATCCGACAGGACGGAGACTATAGAACGCCTACGGGAAATCCGGCAAAAGGTTGACGAGATAGAATTTCGGGAAGCGGAACGCCTCCTGATCGGCATGGGTGGTGATACAGTTGGACGATAAAAACGCGGTTTTGATTGTAGACGACGATCCGGCGCTTCTTAAAATGGCGGGAGAAATCTTGCGGAGTAATTATGCGGTAAGCTGTGTGAAATCAGGGTATGAGGCGGTTACCCTGCTGCAGACGGACTATATGCCCGACATCATCCTGCTGGACATCGATATGCCGGGGCTGAGCGGCTTTGATACGCTAACTGCGCTGCGGGAAATAGAGGATGCGCGGGATATTCCTATTATGTTTCTCACAGGGGTGACAAAAACAGAAGTGGAACTCAAGGGGCTGTCCTACGGCGCGGTGGACTACATTACCAAGCCGTTTATCAAGGAAATCCTGTTGGCGCGGCTGAAGGTGCATCTGGAAAATGGAAAGCGGCTCCGTCAGCTTAGTATGGTGGAGAAAAACAGACAGGAAACCCGGATCGATGAGGAAAAATTTGAACAGACATCAGCCGATTTAAGTGACACTGAGAAGAAAGCATTGCGGCTGATTGTGCTGGGCTACACCAATCAGGAAATAGGCGAGGCGCTCCATTATTCCTATAACTATGTAAAAAAAGTCGTCGGTACCATCTATGAGAAAAAGCATGTCAGCAAAAGAAGTGATTTGAAAAAACTATTTTTATGACTGCATTTCAGATAAAAGCCTGGAGAATTCAAAGTCTCCAGCTTTTTTTTGCTCATTTTGCAAAAGAGGTTACTTTTAGGGTGTACCTGTCGGTTTCAAAAAATGTTATCTTGAACACAAGCGAAACGGAGGGGTGATTTGTATGATTTGGCCAATCCGGGGGCCTGTTTCCGGTGTTTATTATGCTAATGCCCGGTTGAAGCAGGTAGTATCTGACGAGGTGAGCGGCGACCTTCGGATACGGGCGGTTTTCGATGAACGGGAGGAACGGGAGCTTTTCTACGAAGGCATGTATTACAGCCAGCTTGATGAAAGCAGCGTAGGGTTTGTCGTTACCATTGCCTCTGAAATCACACCAGAACAGCTCATAGAGCCGGAGTACAGACAGGCGGCGGCTCGGCTCTATGATGAGTGCGGGGCTGACGATGCCTTTATAAGAGATATGATCAAACGTGGAAGCCGGTTATTTATCCACCATACGGACAAGGGCGGGTATCTTGTACTGGCAAAGCGTCTGATATGGGAAAAATAAAAAAGCAAGCCCGTAAGCCACTGAAAACACAAACAGAATATCTACCGCATGACCGGTAACCATCGGCGGTAGCTATATCGGGTGGGGCGATATGATTGAAGTAATAGCCACTGAGGTATTTCAGCTGGCGCAAAAATAACAGCAATAAAAGGGGAAAAAGTGTATGAAAAATGTTAAGAAGATACTAAGCCTAATTTTAACGGTATGCATGGCGTTTTCTGTTGCAACTCAGACACTAATGCCAGTGACTGCATATGCAGATTCCGGAAATATAACAAGCACCGTAATGTCAATAAGCACCGTGGTGGGCAACGGTACTGGCGGTGCTTCCGTTATGCTTGGGGATAACGGTCCGGCCGTCAGCGCCGGGGTGTCTCCCAAAGGAGTTGCTGTGGACGGCAGCGGCAACCTGTATATCGCTGATACCGGCAACAACCGCATTCGCAGGGTGGATCATTCAACAGGGTATATAAGCACTGTGGCGGGTACCGGCCCTCGAGGTTTCAGCGGGGATGACGGCCTGGCCGTTAGCGCCCAGCTGGATACCCCCAATGGAGTCGCAGTGGACAGCAGCGGCAACCTGTATATCGCTGATACCTATAACCACCGCATACGCAGGGTGGATCATGTAACAGAGAAAATAAGCACCGTAGCAGGTACCGGTACTCCAGGTTTCAGCGGGGATAATGGTCCGGCCGCCAGTGCCGAACTGAATCGTCCCTTGGGAGTCGCTGTGGATGGCAGCGGCAACCTATATATTGCTGATGCCGTTAACAACCGTATTCGTAAGGTGGATACAACAGGCAATATAAGCACCATAGCAGGTGACGGTACCCAAGGCTTCAGCGGAGATAACGGTCCGGCCGCCGGCGCCTGCCTGAGTTTTCCCTCTGGAGTAACTGTGGATGCCAACGGCAGCCTGTATATCGCTGATACCTTCAATAATTGCATTCGCAGGGTGGATCATATAACAAAGAATATAAGCACTATGGCGGGTGACGGTACCCAAGGCTTCAGCGGGGATAACGGTCCGGCCGCTAGCGCCAAACTGAATCGTCCCTTGGGAGTCGCTGCGGATGGCAGCAGCAACCTGTATATTGCTGATACCGTTAACAACCGTATTCGTAAGGTAGATGCAACAGGCAATATAAGCACCGTAGCAGGTGACGGTACTAAAGGCTTCAGCGGGGATAATGGTCCAGCTGCCAATGCCCAGCTGGATTATCCCGATGGAGTCGCTGTGGATGGCAGCGGCAGCCTGTATATCGCTGAGTCCAACAATGTCCGTGTCCGTATGGTTGCTCCCGCATCCTATACCATAGCCCCCATCAGCGACCAGACCATGATAGACATAGCGGCAGGATATGCTTCTGGAACACAGGAGACAAGAACAATAACGGTAACAAGGGGCACAGGTTATCTGGAAAACCTTGCAGCAGCATTAAGCGGAGGAGCAGACAGCAGCTTTGAGATCACCCAGCCTCCGGCAGCAGCCCTGAATACAGGGTCTTCTGCAACCTTTACGGTGAAAGCAAAGGACGGGCTTTCAGCAGGAAGGTACACAGAAACGGTGACGGTTTCCGCAGACAACATAACCAATGTCGCTTTTACCGTAACCCAGGTAGTGACTGTATCATCGCCTATAATTAGCTCCGTGGCGGGTGACGGTACCCAAGGCTTCAGCGGGGATAACGGTCCGGCTGCCAGCGCCTGGCTGTATTCTCCCTCTGGAGTTGCTGTGGACGGCAGCGGCAACCTGTATATCGCTGATTACGGCAACAATCGCATCCGCAGGGTGGATCATTCAACAGCGAATATAAGCACCGTAGCGGGTACCGGTAATCCAGGTTTTAGTGGAGATAACGGTTCGGCCTCCAGCGCACAACTGAATCGTCCCCGTGGAGTCGCTGTGGACGGCAGCGGTAACCTGTATATCGCTGATACCAACAACCACCGCATACGCAGGGTGGATCATGTAACAGGGAGTATAAGCACCGTAGCAGGTACCGGTACCCCAGGTTTCAGCTGGGATAACAGTCCGGCCGCCAGCGCCCAACTGAATTGTCCCTCTGGAGTCGCTGTGGACAGCAGCGATAACCTATATATCGCTGATAGCGAAAACCACCGCATACGCAGGGTGGATCATTCAACAGGGAATATAAGCACCGTAGCGGGTACCGGCAATCCAGGTTTCAGCGGGGATAACGGTTCGGCCACCTTCGCCCAGCTGGAGGGGCCCGTGGGAGTTGCTGTGGACGGCAGCGGCAATCTGTATATCGCTGATATCTACAACAAACGCATACGCAGGGTGGATCATTCAACAGGGTATATAAGCACCGTGGCGGGAGACGGTACTCAAGATTTCAGCGGGGATAACGGTCCGGCCGCCAGCGCCAAACTGAACAATCCCACAGGAGTCGCTGTGGACGGCAGTGGCAACCTGTATATCGCTGATTACAAAAACAACCGCATCCGTAGGGTGAATTCTTCTGGCTGGATAAGCACCGTGGCGGGAGACGGTACTCAAGATTTCGGCGGGGATAACGGACCGGCCGCCAGCGCCCAACTGAATTATCCAAATGGAGTCGCTGTGGACGGCAGCGGCAACCTGTATATCACTGATTACGGCAACAATCGCATCCGCAAGGTTGCTCCCGCATCCTATACCATAGCCTCCATCAGTGACCAGACCATGACAGACATAACGGCAGGATATACTTCCGGAACACAGGAGACCAAAACAATAACGGTAACAAGGACAGGTACAAGTGATGTACAAAACCTTGCGGCAGCATTAAGCGGAGGAGCAGGCAGCAGCTTTGAGATCACCCTGCCTACGGCAGCAATCCTGAATACAGGAACACCTTCTACAGCCTTTACGGTAAAGGCAAAGGACGGGCTTGCAGCAGGGACGTACACAGCAACGGTGACGGTTTCCGCAGACAACATGGTCAATGTCACCTTCACCGTAACCCAAGTAGTGAATGCATTATTACCGCTCGGAACAGTGCCAGTTATTCAATCTGCGGTTGCTGGCAATGCCCATGTCAATATCACTTGGACTGGCGTGACAGGAGCGACAGGTTATAAGATATTCAAAAGTACCACCTCCGGTTCATACAGCTCGGATTGCAACACTGCTAACGGCGCCGTATACAGCTATGATGTTACAGAACTGACAAACGGAGTAACCTATTACTTTGTTGTAAAAGCAATTAATGGCGGAAATGACAGCCCTAGCTCCGCTGAAGTGAGTGCGGTACCAGTCACCACCTGTACCGTAACCTTCAACAGCAGCGGTTCGGTGTATACCACAAAAACCGTTAACGCAGGCGAAAGCATCGGGAGCGCAGCTTGGCCGACTGATCCGACAAGAAGCAGCTATACCTTCGGAGGCTGGTTCACAGGAGAAAACGGCGCAGGCACCCAGTTAACCTCCATGACGCCTGTCAACGCCACAACGACCATCTACGCAAAATGGACGTACAGCGGTGGCGGAGGCAGCAGTGGTTCCAGCTCTGGCAGCTCAACTGCAACAACCAACCCAACAACCACCGTCAGCGGCTCGACGGCAACGACGACCGTGACACCGACTGTCTTAGGCGGCACGGCGACAGGTTCCGTCACCACCTCTCAGATGAGCGATGCGCTGGATAAGGCAAAAGCGGCTGCTGGAACGAACGGCACGCCTAATGTGAAAATTCAAATTGACGGTGCCTCCGGCGCTAGCTCCTTCGGCACGATCATCCCGCGCTCATCGATGCAGGCGCTCGTAAATGGCAACGCCGGCGCGCTGACACTCTCCGGCCCGGCCGGTTCGGTCAGTTTCGAAGCGGACGCTCTGAAAACAATTTCCGGCGCGGCGAGCGGCGACGTGACCTTCAACGTAGCAAAAACAGATAGTGCACAGCTCTCCGACGCGGTGAAAACGCTCGTCGGCAACCATCCGGTCTTTACCTTCAGCGTCACCAGCGGCGGAAGCACCATTTCCCAGTTCGGCGGCAGCGTGACGGTGTCGGTTCCGTACATACCAGCAGCGGGCGAAGATACAAACGCCATTGTGATTTACTACATCGCCGCTGACGGAGCCCTGACAATGGTGCCGGACGCCCGGTATGACGCCGCCACGGGTATGGTCATTTTCACCACCACACACTTCTCGACCTATGCCGTTGGATACAACAAGGTCAACTTTAACGATGTGAGCGGTACGGCGTGGTACTCCGATGCCGTGACCTTCCTCGCAGCCAGGGGCATTACCTCCGGCACGACGGCGACGAGATTTAGCCCCGACGCAACGCTGACACGCGGCCAGTTCATTACGATGCTCCTGCGCGCCTATGGCATCTCGTCGGATACCAACCCGACAGATAACTTCGCAGATAGCGGCAGTACATATTACACAAACTACCTGGCGGCTGCCAAGCGGCTGGGGATTTCAACCGGCGTGGGCAACAATATGTTCGCACCGGAAAAGGCCATCACCCGGCAGGAGATGTTCACGATGCTGTATAATGCGTTGAAGGTCATTGGTCAGCTCCCGCAAGGCAGTTCAGGCAAGACATTTTCCGATTTTACCGACGCAGGACAGATTGATTCGTGGGCAAAGGACGCGATGACATTGCTGGTCAAGACAGGCACCGTCGGCGGCTCAGATGGCAAGCTCACACCGCTTAGCACGACTACCAGAGCCGAAATGGCACAGGTGCTGTACAATCTGCTCGGGAAGTAATTTAAGCAATTTAAAAGCAAACTATAAAAAACAGGAAGACAGTCACAAATCGTGACTGTCTTCCTGTTTTCCTTGTTACCCCGTACCAGTTACCCCTCGGTTTAATTGTTGTCTCTTCGGGTGATAACCCTTTAGTTACAAGGTTTAATATCTGTTCAATACTCTATTCAACATAAATAATCCTGGTATCCGGGGTTTTGCCTTCCTTAAGCTCTATAACTGCATATGACGGTTTACGTCCGCTTCTGGGTTCGCTTAAGCTTCCCGGGTTCAGAAAAATTGCTTTTCCATGTGCAAAGGTCTCTGCAATGTGTGTATGTCCAAAAAGCACCAAATCCGCATCAACCTGCTCTGCCTTATGTATAAGCCTCGAATAACCATTTTTGACGTTGTACACATTACCATGCGTTATAAAAATTCTCGTGCCCATATACTCAAGCAGCTTTTCAGAAGGTGTTTCAGGTGCACCAAAGTCACAGTTTCCCCTTACACTCTCTATCAGAATCTCAGGGAAAATATAAGACAAATCATCTGCATCCCTTGTGTTATCACCCAAATGTATAATCAAATCAGACTTTCTATTTTGCCGGATAACCTCTTCCGCCCTTTCAATATGACCATGAGTATCACTTAATGCAAGAAGCCTCATTGCGCAATCCCCTGAATATTTCTCTTTCTGAGTTCATCCACCATAAGCCTCAGAGCCCTTCCCCTGTGACTTATTTCATGTTTATCTTCAGGTTCCATCTGAGCAGTAGTCATTTTATACTCTGGCATGTAAAACAGAGGGTCATATCCGAAACCATTGCTGCCTTCCGGCTTATAGCCTATAAAGCCCTCGCAGGTTCCTCTGACAGTAAAGGCCTCACCGTTTGGAAGCACTACTGCTATGGCGCATACAAATCGTGCAGAACGTTTTTCAAAAGGTACATCTGCCAGCATATTCAATAGCTTATTGTTTTTATCTGAATCTGTTGCACCTTCACCCGCAAACCTTGCCGAATAAATGCCTGGTGCACCGTTAAGGTAATCAACCTCCAGACCCGAATCATCAGCCATAACCACTTCATGGGTTTTATCAAAAACAGCTTTCGCCTTAATCACTGCATTTTCTTCAAAGGTACTTCCCGTTTCGTCAATTTCATCAGAAACTCCCGCTTCCTCCATAGAAATTACCTCAAACTGAAGTCCTGTAAGTATTTCTTCTATTTCTTTAAGCTTTCCCTTGTTCTTCGTCGCTGCTATGAATTTTCTCATCTCTAGTTACTCTCCCGACCTCATATTGTACATCCCCTAATGCTTCTTTCTGTAAGCTTATAAGATTGTTAACACCATTTTCCGCATAGGAAAGCAATTTATCAAACTGCTTCCGGCTAAAAGGCGACTGTTCTCCGGTTGCCTGTATTTCTATAAATTCCCCGTTTCCAGCCATAATAACATTCATGTCAACAATAGCGTTGGAATCCTCTTCATAGCACAAATCCAGCATTTCCTCACCGTTAATCAGGCCAACACTGGTTGCAGCAACAAAATCTGTAATCGGAATCTTCTCAATTAAACCATCATCAACAAGCTTCTTACATGCGTCGACAAGTGCAACAAAGCCGCCTGTTATAGAAGCCGTCCTTGTTCCGCCATCAGCCTGTATTACATCGCAGTCTATTATAATGGATCTTTCTCCAAGAAGATTAAAGTTAACCACCGACCTTAAGGACCTGCCAATAAGTCTTTGAATTTCCTGGCTTCTGCCGTTTAATTTAAGCTTGCTTATATCTCTTGAATTCCTGGTACTTGTTGCTCTGGGAAGCATTGAATATTCTGCTGTTACCCAACCTTCTCCCAATCCTTTTTTAAAGGGTGGAACCTTTTCATCTACCGAAGCATTACAAATCACCTTTGTGTTACCTACTTCTATTAAAACCGAACCTTCAGCATATTTAATATAATTCCTTGTAATTTTAACAGGTCTTAGCTGTGAATTATTTCTATTATCAATTCTCAATTGATTACCTTCCCCTCAACTGTAGTTTAAAAATATAAATCTTAAAATATATTTTACCATGTACAGTCAATTCATACGACTAAAAATTACAAATATATATTAATATTGTAAACTTCCAAATCAATAATTAATTTCATTAATATGTTCGGGTAAGATTAGACTGCTGATCTCCGTGCCTTCAGGCAGAATCGCCTGTTTACCGTCGATAAGTATTTTTACACTTTTAACTCCTTCTACCTGCTTCAAGCAATAAAGAATCTGATCAATCAATCCGGCTTCGCGCGAATTGCCGCCCCCATACGATTTGATTGCACTGTTCACATTAATTGTAAGCACCCCTTCCTTCAGCAAACAGCCGATAAGCTTTGTTCCCGCAGGAATTTCGGTAAACAACCCACTTTCATCGAATGTTTTGCTCATAAACTGAATGGCTGCAGAAATCTTACTTTTAATATCCTTGTCTTCCAGTTCCTTCGAAATGGGAATCAGGTAGTAAATCTTGTCTGACTCGGCCCTGTATATAAAAGCATCATATTTGGCCATACCTTTTGTTATATTTATAGCACCTGAGTTTATTAATGTGTTCTTCCTATCAAGAAGACCTGAAATATCGGTCCCATATTTTAATTTTCCGTATTGCTTTCCTTCTATTAATATATTTACACTTTTTATTGTAGTAAGCTCGGTTAAGGAATAAACCAGAGAAACTACTGCATTTCTTTCAGCCATTTCATTTTTAGCTTCAGTAAATTTTGAATTAAAATCAATGCGAACAGTACCATCTTTAATGTTTATACTTTTAAGTACAGTTCCTTGCGGAAGAACCGGAGCTAGACCCAAAGCCAACAGCTTTGCACGGTTTTTCTCATTGTCAGTAAGTTCTCCTATAACAGTTCTTGCAATACTTAAGGTTTTGGCAAGCTTAAGTGTGACAGGAACCACAAAACCGCCTTTATCTTGATAATAAAGTGTTACAGACATTTTTACTTCTTCCGTTTTTCCCGTATCCTTCTTTATATCAGTACTGTTATTTACTGTAGAAGCATTCCTGGAAGTCGATGTTGTCTGTGCTGATTTTGTACCTTGATTGGAATTGCCTGCTGTACTTTTCTCTCCGCTGGTTGTACATGCGCTTAACATAAAAATGTATATGATTATTGTCACTAAAGCCGCCGGTTTTCTCATACTTATCCCTCCATAACATCACTTTACTAAGATTATGGACAATCAGCGGTTCCTTTAGTATTTCCCTTGATGATGCATGTTTGTTTTAATTCAAAACAAAAACACAGCCATTTTTAAGCAGCTGTGTTTTTAAGTCAATTATTTGTGATTTAATTCTACTTGGCCTTTTTTAAGGCATCCATAACAGAGTTCGCTAACGCCTGTGCAGCTTTTTGTCTGAACGACTCAGAAAGTAAATTGTTTCTGTCAGTCTTGTTTGACATAAATGCTACTTCAGCCAAAGCTGCCGGCATTGTTGTAAGTCTTAGCACTCCCAGGTCAGGCCTTTTTATAATACTCAAATTCTTTGTTTTAAGAGATTCAATAAGTTTCCCCTGTATAATGTTCGCAAATTGCTGTCCGGTAAGTGACCACCCCTGCCTTGGTTCAGGATAGTACAACGTCATAGTACCATTTGATGATGAACTTCCTGTTGAATTGTTATGTACACAAAGGAAAAGTGTTGCATTAAGATCATTTGCTATGAAAGCTCTTTCAGCTATTCCTACATAGCTGTCATCTTCCCTCATTATATATGTTTTTATGCCATTCTTCTTTAAAATAGCATTAAGCTTTAACGATATATCGAGGTTCAGATTCTTTTCCAGAATACTTCCCGAAACAGCTCCGGATTCAAAACCTCCGTGCCCGGGATCGATTACTACAAGTTTTTCATTGTCAGCAGCAGGATGCAGCAGTGTTATTGCAGTATTTATCAGATTACCATTATCATAATTTCTGGTAACAACCTCATAATATAGCTTGGTCTTTGCATTAAAGGTCATGCTTGTCTTATTGGTAAGTGGATCATTTGTAATTTCAACGGAATTAAGATATGTATCATTTATATTCATGATTCCCGTGCCAACATCGGCACTGCTGGAGTCAAAGGTTATTGTATATTTCTTTCCTGTTGCATCATAGTTCCCTGTATAATACTTTTGCGTATTAACTGACATCCCGTCAGTCAGAACTGTGTCATTTAATATGAAACCAGTCCTGTCACCATTATTGCTGTACTCAATATTCTTATATGTTGGAGTCTGAATACCGATTACAAGCTGTCCTGCCTTTTCTTCAACTGTGTAAGGCTGTTGACCGTTCATATCAAGTACAACCCTTGCAGTACTGTTATCAAGAGCTCTGTACCTTATTGCATCTACGAAGTTTCCGGTTGCATTGATTTTTACTTCCTTAGCAGGCGCCTTTACATTGTACAAATCTATAACCAGTCTGTCGGTATCAGAAAGCCTTGTTATATTATAGCTTTTATACCTTTCGGCTTGAATTGCCACAACATCTGACCCATCAGCTTTAGAAAAGCCAACATCCCTGAGGTTTCCATATGTATCAATAATCAAAGCACCTTCTGAACCCGATAGAGTAACATTAAAATTTAACTGACTTTTTAAAGCTGCAACCGGGAACATAAGCCTTTCATTTATTTTCTTTACGGGAACTCCCATATCATAGTTAGTGCCGTTGATTACAGCGTTTTTGCTGTTGGATGTAAGTAGGATTGAATAACCATTATATGAAACGGTCATTTTCTGTGCAGCAGCATTCCACGAAACAGAAGCACCAAGTTTCTCAAAAAGAGCTCTGACCGGTACCATTGAACGTCCATTCATAACAATAACAGGAACATCGGAACTTACAACCTCTCCATTAACCTTCAGTTTATAGGTTGTCCCTGTGTATTTATAGGTTTTTCCGTCGTAGCTCAATGAAATACTTTGTGCGCTAACAGTAGTTGCAAAAGAAAAAACAATAATTAATGATAATAATATTGAAGCAAACTTTTTCATTAAAACATCTCCCGGTTTTTGTCATTAGTTTTTATGCTAATTTATATTTCGACAAAAACTTAAGACATTCCTCCATGAAAAATGTTAAAAGGCGAAATGTAATAAAACTGTAATTCCCAGGAAAACATTCTGAAATATTTTAAAAGAATTGTGAGAATCGCTTAGTATGAATTATTTCTTAGTATACTTAGACTCATTGAATGAGACGATACATCCGCAGAATTTCTGCCTGTAAAGGCCCATTTCCCTTGCGCCCTGCTGTCCCTGACGGAATCCAGGCCGGAAATCCCTGTAATAAAAATCTACGCCATATTTTTGGGAAAACTTTTCTCCAAGCTCTTTTATAAGCTCATGTTTCTGGTATGGACTTACAAGCAGTGACATGGTAAAAGCATCATATTTGTTTTGGGCAGCAAAAGAGGCAGCCTTATCAAGCCTTATACTGTAACACATATTGCACCTGTCATCATCCAGACCTTTGAAACTTTCCCATTTGTCCTGCATAAAGTCTTCAAAATAAGTAACAGGAACATTCTTGATTCGAGAAAACATCTCCACATTCTCTTTTCGTCTTTGAAACTCATCTATAGGGTGAATGTTAGGATTGTAGTACAATCCTTCAACATCAATTCCTTCATTTTGCAGAACTTCTGTGGGATATACCGAGCACGGAGCACAGCACATATGCATAAGAAGCTTCATAATTACCTCAACATTCATAGTTTACAATTTACAGAGTACAGTTGTTTAACAGCCATTAATCAATCTTCGTAATTGACTCCTAAATGTTTATACGCAAGCTTTGTTGCAACCCTTCCCCTGGGTGTCTTATTAATAAATCCAAGCTGAATAAGGTAAGGCTCATAAACATCCTCAATGGTTTCAGTTTCTTCACCAATTGCTGCAGCCAGTGTGTCAAGCCCTACCGGTCCTCCGCCGAACTTATGTATTATGGATGAAAGCATATTCTTATCAACACCGTCAAGGCCTATTTCATCAACCTCAAGAGCATTAAGTCCAACAACCGAAATGTCATAATTAATAAATCCGTTCGATTTTACCTGGGCAAAATCCCTTACCCTCTTAAGCAACCTGTTGGCTATTCTAGGCGTTCCCCTTGAGCGTCTGGCAATTTCCTGTGCACCTTCGTCGTCAATCCCCACCCCTAAAATGCCTGCAGACCTCTTTACAATCTGCTCAAGCTCCTTTGGAGTATACATTTCGAGTCTGTTTATAACTCCAAACCTATCACGAAGTGGTGATGTCAAAAGTCCTGCCCTGGTTGTAGCTCCAATGAGCGTAAATTTGGGCAAATCAAGCCTTATGGAACGGGCACTCGGACCCTTGCCAATTATAATGTCAAGAGCATAGTCCTCCATTGCAGGGTACAGGATTTCCTCAACGTTCTTATTAAGCCTGTGAATTTCATCTATAAACAAAACATCATAGCTTCCAAGGTTTGTCAGTATCGCAGCAAGATCACCTGGCTTTTCTATAGCCGGACCCGACGTTATTCTAATGTTAACGCCAAGTTCAGAGGCTATTATTCCTGCCAAAGTTGTTTTTCCAAGTCCGGGAGGTCCGTACAGTAAAATGTGGTCAAGTGCTTCCTTTCTCTGCTTTGCAGCTTCAATAAAGACAGTAAGGTTTTCCTTAACCTTGCTCTGCCCTACATATTCACTGAACTTTCGGGGTCTTAAGCTGACCTCATCAACATCTTCATTTTTAAGTTCACAATCAACTAATCTTTCTTCCATTGTATAACCCCCGTAAAAAGCTATCTTACAAGACCCTTCAATGCACCCTTGATTATGGATTCAAGATCCATTTCATCCGAATAAACAGCCGAAACAGCCTTACTGGCTTCCAATGCAGTATAGCCAAGTACCATCAGGGCACTTATGGCTTCGGACACTCTGGAATTTTCTTTAACTACAGCAGCAGCATCAGTCTTTCCTATATCTGCAAGCTGTTCCTTCTTTATCTTATCCTTGAGCTCAAGTATTATTCTCTGGGCCATTTTATTGCCTATTCCCTGGGCTTTTACAAGTGATTTCACATCATCAGTAATAACAGCAAGTCCAAATTTCGAAGGAGAAACAGCTGATATAACAGCCATTGCAGCCTTGGGTCCTACTCCAGACACAGTTATAAGGAGTTCGAACATTCCAAGCTCTTCCTGTGTAAGAAAGCCATACAGATTCATTGCATCTTCTCTGACATAAAAATATGTATAAAGTGTAACCTTCTCATTAAGCGGTCCTATTGCCTCGGTAGTAGTCAAAGGTACAAAAATCTTATAACCGATACCATTATTCTCTACAACTACGAAATCTCCGTGTTTTACGGTAAGTTCACCCTTTATGTAAGCTAACAGAATGCTCCCCCCAAATAAAATATATTTGATAGTTTTATTTATTCCAATTATTTAAATGTACCTATCATATTCATCTTGTGTGAGTGTCCATGGCATATTGCTATAGCCAGTGCATCAGCAACATCATCAGGTTTTGGGATAGCCGGAAGGTTGAGCAGCACCTTTACCATTTGCTGCACCTGAGCCTTTTCCGCCCGTCCATAGCCTACAACCGACTGTTTAACCTGCAGCGGCGTATATTCAAAAACCGGGATGCCCGACTTTGCAGCGGTAAGTAAAACCACACCCCTGCCATGTCCGACATTAAGCGCCGTTTTAATGTTCTTGTTAAAAAAAAGTTCCTCAACAGAAATAAAATCAGGCCTGAATTTTTCAATAACCTTTTCAAGCCCTTCACTTAGGGAAAGAAGTCTTTTCGGCATTTCCATACCTGCGGGAGTTGTAACTGCCCCGTAGTCAATAACCGAAAATTTGTTCCCCTCATATTTTACTACACCGTAACCTGTTATTGCAAATCCCGGATCTATCCCCAGAATGATCATTTGTGACGCACCGCCTATTATCTCAATGGGTCTATGTACTAGTTTAGTTTTGTTCAAGAACAGACGTGTTCCGGGTTTAGAGCCTGTAAATTCAGCTCGGGCAAATTCAAACTCGATGGATGATTATGAAATAAATATTAGGTAATCATTCATCTCAAACAGTGAATTTGCTATTCCTCGCTCGGATTAACATGCTCTACAACCACTTCACACAAAGTTCTTTCACAAAATTAAACTAGCACAAGAGAATTGATAATATTATTTCTGAATATTTATAATTTTTATTGCATATTTATACATTTAGTTGTATAATAAACATTAAATTTAATAAATCATACCAATTGATTTAGGTTATAATTATAATTAAACCAATTGATTACATTTTAACATAATATTCTTGGAGGTAATAGTATGAGTCAAAAAGAAAAGGTAGTTCTTGCATATTCAGGAGGTCTTGATACTTCAATAATTATTCCATGGCTTAAGGAAAACTATGATTATGAAGTAATCGCTGTAGCCGGTGACGTTGGACAGGGAGAAGAGCTTTCCCCATTGAATGAGAAAGCTATTAAGACAGGAGCAAGCAAAATCTATATAGAGAATTTACAGGAAGAATTCGTAACTGATTTTATATTCCCTACTCTTAAGGCTCACGCAATATATGAAGGCAAATACCTTCTTGGTACTTCATTTGCAAGACCTGTAATAGCAAAAAGACTTGTTGAAATAGCTGAAAAAGAGGGAGCAACAGCAATCTGTCATGGTGCGACAGGTAAAGGAAATGACCAGGTTCGTTTCGAGCTTACTGTTAAGGCACTTGCTCCTCACTTAAAGATAATAGCTCCATGGAGAATCTGGGATATCAAATCAAGAGAAGATGCAATAGATTATGCAAATGCAAGAAATATTCCTATCCCTGTTTCAAAGAAGGATAACTACAGCATGGACAGGAACCTATGGCACTTGAGTCACGAAGGTCAGGATTTGGAAGATCCATGGAACGAGCCTCAGTATGAAAAGCTTCTCAAGCTCATGGTTTCACCTGAAAAAGCTCCAGACAAGGCTGAATATGTAGAAATATATTTTGAACAAGGTATTCCAAAGAAGGTTAACGGTAAGGAATACGGTCCGGTAGAATTAATTGAGGTATTAAATAAATTAGGTGCGCAAAACGGTATCGGTATTATAGATATGGTTGAAAACAGACTTGTAGGTATGAAGTCCAGAGGCGTTTATGAAACTCCCGGCGGAACCATCCTTTACGCTGCTCACAGGGAACTCGAGCTTCTCTGTATTGACAGGGATACATTACACTACAAAGACATAGTTGCTCAGAAATTTGCTGAACTTGTATATTACGGACAGTGGTACACTCCTCTTAGAGAATCACTCTCAGCATTTGTTGATGTTACTCAAAAGAATGTAACAGGAACAGTAAGGCTGAAGCTCTATAAAGGAAACTGTATGCCTGCAGGTTCAAAATCTGATTATTCATTATACAGTGAAGAAATTGCTACCTTCGGTAAGGATGAAGTTTATAACCAGAAGGATTCAGAAGGCTTTATTAACCTGTTCGGTCTGCCTATCAAGGTCAATGCATTAATGAATAAGAAGAATGAAGGTAAAAAGTAACATGAAACTCTGGGGCGGAAGATTTACCAAAAGTACAGATAAAACAGTAGACGATTTCAATTCATCCATAAGATTTGACAGCAGGATGTATAAGCAGGATATCATGGGCAGTATTGCACATGCAAAAATGCTTGGTAAGTGCGCAATAATCCCTTCTGAGGATTCCGCGCTTATCCAGAAAACACTGGCTGAAATTCTTGAAGATATTGAAAACGGTAAAATTGAATTTGAGACCGAAGCAGAAGATATTCACATGAATGTGGAGAAGATTCTGATATCACGTATAGGTGATGCCGGGAAACGTCTGCACACTGCAAGAAGCAGAAATGACCAGGTAGCTCTGGATATCAGATTATATCTGAGGGATGAGATTATAGAAATTAAGGAAATGCTCAAGGCTTTGGAGTTAACCATAATTGACATGGCTAAAAACAACCTTGATACAATTATGCCTGGATATACTCATCTTCAGAGGGCTCAGCCCATTACCCTGGCACACCATGTAATGGCGTACTTCCAAATGTTTAAGAGGGACTTGCAAAGACTTGACGACTGCAACAGCCGTATGGATGTCCTGCCTCTCGGTTCAGGAGCACTGGCAGGTACAACTTACCCGCTCGACAGGAAAATGGTAGCAGACGAGCTTGGTTTTTCATCCATAACCATGAACAGCCTTGACGGCGTAAGCGACAGGGATTTTGCAATAGAACTGGCATCGTGCCTCTCAATTGTAATGATGCATTTGAGCCGTTTCAGCGAAGAAATGATACTCTGGTCTTCACATGAATTTTCCTTTGTTGAGATGGACGATGCTTACAGTACAGGCAGCAGCATAATGCCGCAGAAAAAGAATCCCGACGTAGCAGAACTTGTAAGAGGTAAATCCGGCAGGGTTTACGGAAGCCTTATGACACTGCTTACTGTTATGAAATCACTCCCATTGGCTTATAATAAGGATATGCAGGAGGATAAGGAATCAATTTTCGATGCTGTTGACACTGTTAAAATGTGTTTGCCGGTTTTCACTAAAATGCTTTCCACTCTTAAAATCCGTGAAAGTAATATGAAGAAGGCTGCTCAGGGCGGTTTCACAAATGCAACCGATATGGCAGATTACCTTGTTAAAAAAGGTATTCCCTTCAGGAATGCACATGAAATTATCGGCAGAATGGTTGTTTACTGCATCAATAACGATAAGGCAATTGAAGAACTCAGCATGCAGGAATTCAAGGACTTTTCAGATGTTATTGGTGAGGATGTGTATGGTGAAATAAGTCTTGAAAAATGTGTTTCAGGGCGCAAGGTTCCTGGCGGACCAGCTAAAGAGTGCGTTGAAACCTCTATAAAAGAAGGCATTGAATTTATAACTAGTCTTTAAAATAATTTATATAAAAAGGCTGTCTCAGAATCAGATATAATCTGGTTAAAGACAGCCTTTTTGCTTTAGTCTTTTTAGTTATTTAATCCAATTCGCTAAATAATCTTTCCATATATAAAATGAAGGAACCAGGTAGTCCACCTTCACAATTAGTTAGTATAACAATCAAACGCTTTTTATTAGTATATCTGACAATAAGTGAATTTCCTCCATTTATGACACCATCGTGCTGAGTAACAATCCCGCCCTTTTCATCCGAAATATACCAGCCATATCCATATCCATTCGGGTATTTTTTAAAGATTTTATCCAAAGTCTCTTTTTTCACAAGCTTATTCGTATATAAGGCCTGATCCCATTTATAAAGATCCTCTGCGGAAGAATATAGGCCTCCGGCTGCATAGGCAATCCCCATAGTTGTCATATCTGCTCTGACAGGTGTTTGTGAAAATTGAGAATAGCCCACAGCATGGGTTTTGTCTGCCATGTTTGGATGATAATACCCCGAGTTTTCCATTTTAAGCGTTTTAAATATATTTTGGCTTATAAAATCCTCATAACTTAGACCTGATACTTTTTCAATTATATAACCCAGTAACCAATAGTTCATATTATTGTAAGAAAAGGATGTTCCGGGCTTATAACCAAGCTTAAATCTTTCCCTCTTCAGTTTCTCTATCTTTTCAACCATACTCTCCCCATTTTGTATATTGTTAAATATATCCTGATCATATATACTGTCATCAATTCCTGAAGTCTGCGTAAGAAGCTGGTGTATGGTTATTTCATCTCCATGGTCTATTCCCTTTATATACTTTCCGATTTTATCATTAACATCTAAAAGACCCTTATCGCTAAGGATCATGATACCCATACCTGTAAATTGCTTTGTTAGTGAGGCGATATTAAAAGATGTTTTTGGTGTATTTGGAATATTGTTTTCATAATCAGCCATGCCATAGGCCTTACTTGCCAGGATTTTTCCATCTGAAGTAACTAGTATGGAACCGCTGAAAGTATCCTTATAATACGTATCAAGGTAATCATTCAGTTCTTTTTGAACCTTTTCGAATTTGGTTTTATCGGGTATATTCGTATTCTGGGTGGTTATATCCGATACATTCTCACAGGAAACAAGTAAAAAAATCATTGCAGTAACTGTTATTAAAGAAATCGTTTTAGCCATAATTTTGTACATAAAATCCCTCCCAATAGATAAATCTATATGTAGAATTTCTATACATTAAATATAATTTATAGACAATTATTAATAAATAAATATATTAAGCCAAGCTGTGGAATTTTTTGTCTAATATAAGGAATAGCACCTTAAATTATTAAACTTTCCATAACAACAAATTACACATCAAAGCGTCCCATAATAAAAAGGGCTGCCTTAAAATCAGATAAAATCTGATTTGAGACAGCCTTTTAGCTTTTGTCTTATTACTTACCTAATCCAATTCACTAAATAATTTTCTTATGTATTGACCAAGGGAAGCAGGTATTCCGGCATCAAAATTAGTTAGTATAACAATCAAACTCTTTTTATTAGTATACCTGGCAATAAGTGAATTCCCCCCGGATATGACACCATCATGCTGAGCAACAATCCCACCCTTATCATCAGAAATATACCAACCATAGCCATATCCATACGGGTATTTCCCAAAGATTTTATCCAAAGTTTCTTTTTTTACAAGCTTATCTGTATACAAAGCCTGATCCCATTTATAAAGATCCTCTGTAGAACAATACAGGCCTCCGGCTGCATAGGCAGTCATCATATTTGTCATATCTGCTCTGCCAGGTGGGTCTGTAAATTGAGAATAGCCCACGGCATGGTTTTTATCTGCCATGTTCGGATGATAATACCCCGAGTTTTCCATTTTAAGCGGTTTAAATATATTTTGGCATATAAAATCCTCATAACTTAGACCTGATATTTTTTCAATTATATAACCCAATAACCAATAGTTAATATTACTGTAAGCAAAGTATGAACCTGGCTTATGACTAAGCCCAATTTTTTTCCCCTTCAGTTTCTCTATATTTTCAACCACACTCTTCCCACCCTGCATGTTTTTAAATATATCCTGATCTAATATACTGTCATCAATTCCGGAAGTCATTGTAAGAAGCTGATGTATGGTTATTTCATCTCCATGGTCTATTCCCTCTATATACTTTCCAATTTTATCATTAACATCTAGAAGACCTTTATCGCTGAGAATCATTATCCCCATACCTGTGAATTGCTTTGTTACTGAGGCGATATTAAAAGACGTTTTTGGTGTATTTGGAATACCGTTCTCATAATCAGCCATTCCATAGCTCTTGCTTGCCAGGATTTTTCCTTCTGAAGCGACCAGTATAGAACCGCTGAAAGTATCCTTATAATTCTTATCAAGGTAATCATTCAGTTCTTTTTGAACCTTTTCGAGTTTGGTTTTATCGGGTATATTCGTATTCTGGGTGGTTATATCCGATTTATTCTTGCAGGAAACAAGTAAAAAAAACATTGCAGTAACTGTTATTAAAGAAATGGTCTTAGATACCATTTTGTACATTAAGCACCTCCTAATGTATAATTCTTTATGTTGAATTTCTATACATTAAGTATATTTTATAGACAACCATTAATAAATAAATATATTATGCTAAGCTGTGGAATTTTTTGTCTAATATGAGGAATAGCACCTTAAATTATTAAACTTTCCATAACAACAAATTACACCACAAAACGTCCCATAATAAAAAGGGCTGTCTCAGAATCAGGCAAAATCTGATTTGAGACAGCCTTTTGGCTTCACTTAGAAAACAAGCCTTCGAAAAACATACTTGCCATTATAGAAGCTGCTTCACAAATTCAACCGGGAACATAGTGCGTTCCGCGGTTTCTTCAACAGTAAGCCCTTGTGTCAGGAACCGTTTTGCTACACTTTCCATACTTTCTGATACTTCTACAATATACTGATCATAATCATAAAACCGCATGACACGTTGACCCCATGGATATTCCTTACTTTGGTGGATAAACTCGATTCCCTCTATAGTCTTGAACTTTGCTTCCCATGAATCCAAATCTTCAACTTCAAAATAAAGCTGAAAATTGTTTGGTTTTGAATGCATTTCCAGTTTCTCACCCACCAGCTCCTCATAATTGGATTGCATAGAAAGACCATTCTCAAACGACACATGAACGCCTAAGTCCATTATAATTTTTTGTCCCATAACCTTTTCATAAAGATATTTAGATTTTTCCATATCTGATACAGAAATCAATGTACCACAATATTTCATATTTACCTCCCATGGTTCTATGTAAATTTTTCTTCATTATACATCAGAATTTTGCAATTTCACTGTAAAAATCGGACATATTACTGCGGTATTCCTGAGGAGTAAGGCCACATACAGATTTGAACTCATGTATAAAATGAGGCAAATCATAAAATCCAGCATAATCACTGGCAAAGGTAATACTATTCATGGGATTTCGCAAAAGCCTAATTGTTTTATTTATACGGACCAAACGGGACAGAGATTTTATATTGATACCCAAGTATCGATTGAAAATACGGTTTAGGTGCCGCTCACTATAATGGACAGAACCAGACAGCTCTTTGGTTGAGATGTTCCCCATAGTTTCAATAATCTGTTGAGTTGCTAAACGCAATTCACATGGATAAGCCGTATGAAGGTTTGACAGTAATAACCGGTCAAGGCTGGTAATCAATTCATGTATACTGCAAGTGCTGTAAAGCGTTTCAGAAATCAACCGGTTTAGCATTGAATTTATCAGTTCGAAGGGAATGATTTGATCGGCCAATTCCTTTTGCTCCATGCCTGTGAACATATATAAGCCTGCCGGTTGAAACTCTATAATAAACAACATTTCAAACTGATTTGCCAGGCTGCCAACTACACATGGCTTTGTGGCTGGTCCAAACAAACTGCCGTACAGACCTTTCCCATCATAGCAAAATACCAGTGTTGCACTTCCATGGGGGATACCAGTGTAGTTTTCCGATATTATGTTTTCGTTCGGAAAGGTAATGGTATAGTTTGAAATCCAATTTTGTAGAGCCACATGCGGTAAAAGATAAATAAAGTCGTTTGAACGAACAAGAATTCGATGTGTTTGGTAGACAGCCTGTATATCTTTTTTAGTAATCATAACTTGTTCCCCTGTAAAACGAACGATAAATATAACCTTAATTATACCATGACTCACTTCTAAAGGGAATTTTATGCTATCAGCTATAGTCAAAAAAAATGCCTCAAATTTTTATTTTGAGGCAGACTATTACCAATCCTTAGTTCTAATAATATTTGTAATACAAGATTATTTACAGTTCTCCTTTTATATGCACTTCAATATTAACCTTACCTGTATTGGGAAAAATATCGACAGTGGTAACATCTATACCCTTATCCTTGAATTTATCTGCAAGTTCCTTCTTTATCTCTTCTGAAAGTCTTTTGTAAGTATCCTCTACGTTATTAATAACAGAATACATATGTTCCCCCCGATAAATTTATTGGCAGTGTAATTATTATACATTATTTCCCATGACAACAAAGTAACCTCTGCCCACAAAAAAAGCAAACCATAAGGGTTTGCTTTACTTTAATTTCACTTTTTTATCAAGGGCTTTTCCCAAGCTGTACCATGAATCCCGAAGTTTTATCCTGATCTGTTCATCCAGTAAGCCATCTATAATATAACTAAGATTTTTACGTTTTTCCAGATACTCTCCCATACTGAATTCAGGCTTTGCCAGCAGTTCCTCCATTTCCGAAATCCATTCGTCAATATGGTCGGAACCTATGAAATCTTCGGGAACCTTTTTTTTAAGGTGCACTATTACAAGCTTTACTGCCTTGCGTTTAACATCGACATCGGTAACTACTTTCTTTATCTTCTCTTTTGGCATATTAACCTCCATGTCCTATCTTACATATAAATACAATTATACTACATGAAGTGTTAAATTGCAATTTTTCCCAGCACGTTAGCTTGAAAAACTTTAGTCTGGAAAGCTATGCGCATCTGCCTGTTTGCAAAGCAAACAAAAGGCAGGCGTAATAAATTTAATTTAACCCCATGTGTCCAATGTGACAATTCACTTGGTACATTGGACACATGGAGGTTAATATGTTATTAGTTTTTTCCCATTAAGCTTCACAGTATCGACATTCTTTTCCTTGTCCTTCGGAACAGCAACTGTATCAGGATTTCCATCACTTACATAAAGTCCTGCGGTATCAAATTTTTGAAGCCACCAGTCAAAGTCACATTCTACTTTATGGATTCCGGTAGATCTTATTCTCGCAGTCAGTAACGGGTTAAAGCTTTTACTTACAGGAGAATATGCAGGCTCAGCTCCAACCAGCATTATTGCTTTGTTTTCATATTGCATACCCTGATAGGTGCCTTTAATTATATAGTCCTTAAGAGCCTTGTTGTAGCTTCCTTCCGGGAGTGCAAGAGTTGTCATTTTATAGCCTGGGACCAGTTCGTCCATTTTCTTTTGATTTCCGCCGACTTCCTCAATTATTTTATCAGCAGACTTAATACTACCAAGAACTGCATGGTCCAAAGTATGATTACCTATTTCAAAACTGTTATCTATAAGATATTTTAATCTTTCAGCAAGAGTACCCTTACCATTGAAGGTCTTTTCATTGTTAAGGTTTACGTAGAATGTACCTTTTAACCCAAAGTCAGGGTGCTGCTTGTTAAATTCCTCCATAATTCCAACCGCCGATTCCTTATTGGCAACAAGCTTTCCATTCTCCTCAACCAAATTAAACTGGCCTACAGTCCCATCATCAAATGTAAAAACTATAGGTTTATAACCTGCCGGTACAGAAATATTATTATTAAGATAATCAGTCATACTTATAACTCTAAAACCTTTATCATACAAAGTCTGCAAAGTATCTCTGAACGCATTGAAGGTTGTTATGTAATCGCCAGGGTTACCTTTAGTAGGTGTAAATGAATTGTCAAAAGCATGAAACATCATTACAACAACCTTACCGTTTTCATTTGGCTTAACTGTTGTATAATCAATATTTTGCTGCTGTGTTGCTGTTGTTGTGGTTTGGGTCGTATTTTTAGGTTCAGTTATTGTAGTTCCCGGTACGGTTGTAGGTTGTTTCTGTTCCTGTTGGGATGTTGAACCACAACCTGTTAAAATACTAGATACCGATATTACCAGTGTAATAAGAATTGCGCTTAATTTTTTCATTTTGTACCTAACCCCTCTTTAGTAAAAATAAACTAATGCTTCAATTATATATGCCCTGATTTATGATTTCAATTACAAATATTTTAAAAAATGTCATAAGAAAAAGAGTACAGTCGAAAACGGCCATACTCTTTATGATAATTAAATTTTATGTATTACTTCGATATTTCTTTAAAAAGTACTTTTCTATCATATCTGGCATTCTTGAATATCAATGGTTTACCCTCATTAATACCATCAAGAAGATTTTCACCGTCTGTTCTTATATCAAACTGAACACCTGATGCATATAAAATGGTTGGCCCAATATCAAGGAAAGATGTAACACTTTCGGTTTCCTTGTGAACCTTATTATCAGGTGTAATAATTATCAATGGAACATACTCAAAATATTTGTCATCAGTTATAACTGACGCCTGCATATATTCATCTCTTTCAATACTGGGAGTATGGTCACCCCAAATAAAGAAGTACGTATTGGGATTACTTGCTTTTACTTCTGTTATAAACTTTTCAATCGACTTATCGACATAGGACATTGATATAAAATAATCTCTAACCAGATCATCATCAACTTTATCATAGCTGTCATTCGTATAATAATTCAGAACATTATTAAACGGTCCATGACTTGTCATAGTAATAATATAGTTGAAGAACGGCTTTGAGCCTTCCTTAATTTTTGCCTGTGCAAAATCGAGAATTTCATTGTCTGGGGCTCCCCAGCCTTTATTTTCCAGTTTCATCTTATCTATATCAAAGTAATCCTTAAAACCCATTTTAGGAAATGCCTTATCCCTGTTGAAAAAGCTTCCTACATTACCATGAAAAGCAAACGTATTGTATGAACTATCTTTAAGCTTGTTAACTATTGAGTTAGGGAAATCATAGTTTTCAATTTTCATTGCAGGGAAATCATCCAGTGGCTCAACACTGTTTATTATTGAAAATTCACAGTCCGAAGTACCTCCTGCCCTATGGTAACTCAAGGTATAAGGGTAGTAAATGCTTTTCTCCGAAAGAGAATGAAGGTATGGTGCTATGAATTTGCCATTATATTTTTGGTTTATAACATTTGAGTCCATCGACTCTACCTGAATAACAACTATATTGGGCTTTTGACTGGTTTGAGCGGTACATGCTACAGAACTTCCATACTTTAGCCTACTGGCAGCGTTTTTACCGCTCTGGCTTTTAATCGCATCGGCAACGCTATTAAATAATGTTCCATATCTGTGAACTACCTTGGTTTCTCCACCATCTTCATAAGACTTAAGCAATTTACTTGTGGATTCACCGTTCAATGCTCCAATTCCTTCCGCAAGCAGTACAACAATAAGGCATGAAACAACAGCAAGCCTTCTATACAGCTTTAGAGAAGGACTTATTAATCTTATTTTTTTATATTGACAAACTAAGTATACAAATACCGGGAGGTCCAAAAAGGTTATCAAAAGTCTGGGGTCTTTCGGTATTGAAAAGTGGGAAACAGCGTTAAGGCTTTCTGTAAATAACACAGGAGAAAGCATAAGATGAAGATAATTATGAAAGTAAATGTAGTATGCCAGATTTGCAAAAACGTATGCAAACTGGATTATGTAAAACAGTATTATTACAAACCTGAATTTGATTTTTATTATTATCAAATAAGCTGCGAACACAAATACAAGCGTGAAAACCAGTTTGTAAAGCAGTAAACTGACTGATATGGAACTGGTTATAAAAACATCGAATACAGTAATTTTAAGTGTATTTAAAATTAGAAAGAGTGCCAAAAAAATAAGCGGAAGATTTTTTTTATTTAGGCCAGTATCAGGTAAGTTCTTTAACAGCAAATTATCCACACTAAAAATTTTCATTTTGCCCTCTGTTTTATATTTATAAACTGTATAACCTTATTGCTTACCGTATTTATAACTTTATAATTATATATTTTTTCATTAATATTTTAAAATATTTCCTGCTTTAAACAATCTTGGACAAGACTTTAACAATATTACTAAGTGATTCAGATAAAAGATTAAGGTCTTCCTCCTGTAGGACAGAAAGCCTTTCTTTTAGTACTGCCTTCCTTTGCTCCATGAACTTTTTTAAAAATTCTTTTCCTTTTTCTGTAAGGCCAATATTAATAATTCTCCGGTCCTTCTTATCAGGATACCTTTCAACAAGCCCCATTTCGATCAGTTTATCTATTTCTTTTGTCATTTGAGGCTTTGACATGAAAAGCTGCTTTGCTATTTCTGATGTTGGAATTTCTCCATGGCCCTTTAATATAAACAATATATCAAACCGGACCCTCGGAAACTCCTCCTGGAAATCACATTTGTGCTCATATTTCTTTAAACTTTTAAATAGTAAGGGCATCGCAGTTGTAAAATTGTACATAATTGAATCGAGGTCTTTTTCCATAATAAAACCTCCATATATGATTGTTCGTTTAGAATTACGGATAGTTAATACATTTAACTGTTAAGTTTTTAAATGAACCAAACACATAATATATCTTATTACATAAGGTTGTCAATACTATTCTGCATACCCAGTATTTTGAGCCATCCGCTGGATCTTTCTTTCAATCCTTTTCTTCCTTTTAATTAAAGAATCTTTGTACAAATGACCGTTTATGGTATTATGTAAGCACTCTAGAAGGGCCTCTTCAACAATTTCAAATGCTTTTTTATAATCTTTGGCTTTATGCTCATAATACTTTGCAATTTCAATCATTACAGGAAGTCTGTTAAAACTGGGTGATGAAAGAATAAAACCACCGTATTCAATCATTTTTTCGTACTCACCATTTCGCCTGCAAATATCTAAAAGTCTTTTAGCTGCAGTGTTACAGATGTAAGTGTTTTCAGACTTAATACATGTTTCATAGCAATTGATAACCGTATCTTTCCCCCCGGCTGTTTCAAATATTCTTCCTACCCCATAAAGCTCATGCTCTCCATCCGATTCCCCGTATGGATTGTCTATCAGATTATATATTTTAATTAATAACGATACCATAGATAGAACATCAAGCTTGTTATGCAGGATTACCTTTTTTATCTCCGAAGCATCCCTGCTCTCCAGATATTTAAAATAAATGCCGGGAATAAGTGCCCCGGGGATATCGTCAACTCTGAATTCTCCAAGGACCTTTTCTTCAAGGTTGGACAATCTGCAGCTTTCATGCTTCAATTTCCAGATTCGTCTTGAGGGATACAAAAGGTCCATATGTACCGGATTCTTTAGCAGTATCTTCATCCTGTTGAATGTATAACGGGTAGTAATCAGATTCCAGTCAAATGCCTTTCCATTGAAGGTAACAAGTCCTTTGAATCTGCTCATCAATTCATTAAGACCCTCAAGCATGGAAGGCTCTTCATCGTAATCCCTCATATAATACTGCCTTAATACGAAAGCGTCCTCCTCAAAATAACCGACACCTATGAGGAAAGCAACTGTACCTGTCCCGCCCGATAAGCCTGTAGTTTCTGTATCAAGAAAAAGATAATCCCTGATTGAATGAGCTGCATCCACGTCATGGAAAACTGTCGACATCACTCCAAGGTTAAGTTCCTGTGCCTTTCCAATGTTATACCCTCCGTGAATATAAGTAACCGGATATCTTTCCTCAATAAGAAAATACGAACCATTATCATTGGTACACGTTGTTCCTTCCATAATGTCACTTATATCTGGACCCTTTCTCTGGCAAGCTGTTTTTTGTGCCTGACCGGATAAATACATATTTAATTTTGATTTCAAATTATTATACATAGCTCCTCCGGTTTGTTAAATTTACCTGTTGTTTAATATGTATTCAACAAGGCTCATGGTAACCTTTTTGGGATTGCTGTTCCCGGAAAATTCATTTAATGGTGCTACACAGGATGGGCAGCCTGATTCACAGCTGCAGCCATCTATCATAACGAGTGCAGTTTCAAACAGTTCTCTGTGCAGTTCAAACAATTTTTCGCTGAAGCCTACCCCGCCTGGATAGCTGTCATAAATGTAAAGTGTAGGCTGCATTGTAAACGTTGATTTTACCTGATGTACCACCCTTATATCACCTGGGTCACACATCAGATATACCGGTGCAGCATTTGCAAGAATATTTGACAAGCCAAGAAGCCCATTTTGGAGGTCGGATTGAGCCATTGTACCTGTAAGGCTTTCCGGCAGGCTAACCCAGTAAGACGTAGTCTGCATTTCCATTTCAGGAAGATGTACCGGTCCCGAGCCTATATTTTCATGGGTATAAAGTTTTATCTTTTTAAACATGGTTACAAGCGATTGAACCGTAACCTCACCATAGCCCCTTGTAATGCTGTCCTTTTTATCCTCCCGGAATACATCCATTACTCTTAGGTCTACGGCAAGATTTGCATCAGTATAGTAGTCAACATCCACTTTTCTTATATATGCTTTCTTATCATCAAAGTCAAGCTTCTCAACCTGATACTGCTGTCCTTCATGTATGTAAATTGCCTCTTCATGCAGCAGCATTGGAGCCGCAAACCTGTCACACTCTCCAATCACCCTCCGGTGAGGATCCGAAATGTCTATTATAATGAAGTTTTCATTCGATGCATTTCTTAATGAAAGGCCGTCAGATGGGAAGGAATCAGAAGCCCAGTACCAGCGATTTCCGACATGGCGGACTATTTTTGCATCTTCCATGTAGGAAAGAATTTCCCCCGTTGTCTCAACTCCGAATTTTTCACCTTCTGCAAAAGGCAGTTCAAAAGCAGCACACTTCATATGATTATACAAAATCACGAGATTATCCGGATTTATAAGCCCGTTTTCAGGGCTGCTGCCGAAAAAGTAGTCAGGATTGCTTATTATATACTGGTCAAGAGGACTGCTGCTTGCTATCAGGAAGGCCGCAGACTCACTGTTTCTTCTTCCTGCCCTTCCGGCCTGCTGCCAGGTGCTTGCAATAGAACCCGGATACCCGCAGATGACACAAGCCTCCAGATTTCCTATATCAATACCAAGTTCAAGAGCATTGGTACTGACAACACCTGTTATATTTCCTTCTCTCAAGCCCTTTTCAATTTCGCGTCTTTGGTTGGGCAGGTAACCGCCCCTATAACCCCTGACGCAGTTTTCACTTCCCATTCTGCCATGGAATATATCCTTGAGGTATGTAACCAGAACTTCAACATTAAGCCTGCTTCTGGTAAAAACAATAGTCTGTACACCATTTTTAATAAGTGTTTCTGAGAGTATTCTTGTCTCTAGCAAACTGCTTTTACGGATACCCAGCTCTTTATTGACAACAGGAGGGTTGTAAAAAATAAAATGTTTCCTGCCGGACGGTGCACCATTGTTGTCTATTAATTCTACCTGTCGTCCAGTAATCTTTCCCGCTAACTCCGCCGGATTGGCTATTGTAGCAGAACAGCATATAAACTGTGGTTTTGAACCATAAAACTCGCATATCCTTTCCAAACGGCGGAGCACATTTGCAAGATGACTACCAAATACTCCCCTGTAGTGATGAATTTCATCTATTACAATATATTTAAGATTCTCGAACAGCTTTACCCACTTTGTATGATGCGGCAAAATACCGCTGTGAAGCATATCGGGGTTTGTAATTACTATGTGCCCGGCCTGTCTGATAGCCTTTCTTGCCGACTGAGGCGTATCACCGTCATATGTATATGTTTTTACATCTATTCCCGCTTCAGTGATAAGCTCGTGCAACTCGCTTGTCTGGTCCTGTGAAAGCGCTTTTGTCGGGAAAATAAACAGAGCCCTGGACTCCTCGTCCTTAAGAACAGCATCAAGAACCGGTACATTATAGCACATGGTTTTTCCGGACGCCGTAGGTGTTACTACAACTACATCCTTTCCCTCTCCTATCCTTTGTATTGCACTTGCCTGGTGGGAATATAGGCTGTTTATGCCCCTTTTCCTTAAAGTTTCCTTTATTCTGTCATCCAAGGTTTCGGGAAAATCCGAATAACAAGCCTCTCTTGGGGAAATTTCTACCCAGTTTGTAATATTGGCCATCATTTTTTCCGAAGCCTTAATGCGTTCCAAAACCTGTTCCAGATTCATTTTCCTATCTCCAGATCCATTATTTTCTGAACATATGTTCTATGTAATATTTTATTACTAACTAAGCTACTAATCAACAACAATTTTAAAAGCGGCCTCCCTGCATATTCCTCAGGAGAATATACAAAGAGACCGCTTATTTTTTAAAAACTGTTTATTACTTTAAAAGATTAACATTAAAGTTTCCGTCTCCCATATTAACGGTTACGTCCACCTTTGATTCCGAAGAATCATAATTGGTCGAGGTGTAGGTATGACCATTCTTTACCCAGCTAAGGTTTCCCATATTGGTATCATAATCCCCGGCATTTATGGTTACTCTTACACCTATTTTATCCGGCAGCGAAAGTTTTGTATCCGAATCTCCCGCATTGATTGTAATTCTTGTATTTTTATTCTTGCTTCCAAGTTTTAAGTCAAGGTCTGAATCGCCTGCATTAACTTCAATACTGTGTGTATTAACTTCTGCAAGGTCAAGTGTTCCGTCTAAATCACCAGTACCCAGTTTGATATCCCAAATTATATCTTTATTAAGCCTCAGATTGACATCATTGTCATTGTCGTGGCCAAAGGAAAAATGGAAATTCCTATGGACTTTTATAAGGGCATTCTCGTTATCCTGATCAATTTTTCTGGAAATATTCTTTTTCGGAATTGTACCCTCTACCAGCATTGAATCGTTGGTACCTGAATTTAATTGTATATTGGTATCGCCCAGCGAAATATCCAAGTTGCCATATTGTGTTTTAGCAGATTTCTCAACTGTAAGGGTTCCCGAAGTAATCTTATTGCTTTTGCCTATCCAACCTTGATCAGCAGCAACGCCATATCCAACTAAAACTACTATAAAGAGTACCCATACTAAAACCCTTGCAACCGAACTTTTTCTAAATAGTATGCTTAATCCTACAGCGACAAATACTAGCGGCCAGAGATCGTATAAGGAATCAAAAACAGACCAGTTTATAACATCGAGACTCATCAACAGCCACAAAGCGCCAATACATATAATAAATATACCTAAACCAATATTTCTGCTTTTCATTACAAATCCCCCATTATTTTTTAAAGATAAAGAACAAGCCTATAGCTATTACTAACAGCGGCCAGAACAAATTAAAATGAATAAACGGGAAGATTTGTTTTATCAAGAACAAAAGTCCAAACAATATAAGTCCTATGCCTATTACAAGTTTTCCCTTGTCAGGTCCGTGATTTGTGTTTTGATATACAGGAGCTTCCTGATTTGCTTCAGAACCGTTGTTACCCCATTCATTTTCATCAGGCCTGTATTGGTGTCCCATCACATCTTCCTGTCTGGGCATTATAATTGCAGCTATAATGTATATTACAATACCCGCACCGAACACTCCCGAAAGAATAAATAATATTCTTACAAGGGAAGGATCTATCTGAAAATAATCCCCTATTCCGCCGGCTACTCCGGCAATTATCTTATTATCTCTCGACCGGTATAATTTTTTAGTCATAACAATTTCCCCTTTTATTTTTATTTATCATCTATTAGTTTGTTCAACTTATTGAATTCAAAATATAATACGGGTATGAACCAAGAAAGTCTTAAAAAAAACAAAAAAATTTTGAATTATATTTAATAAGAACTTTTAATTATCAAATACGTCATATATAAGTGGTAATATTTAATAGTAATACATTAGTTTGGTAAACAGAGGGGAGCAAACTATGAAAAAAGTTTTGCAATTCTATAAAAGGAAGCCTTTTGCAGCTATTACAGCTTCGGTTTCATTAATAATAGTAATTACATTTGCCGTGCTGGTATTAACCGGAGTATTGTTTAGCAAAAATGAGAACAGGGCTATATCTTCTGAAGAAATAGATTTGTTATCATCTTTGAATTATGACAAGGTGAATGTTGCAGCCTTAAACACTGATAATGCCGGTGTTTTGATCAATTCCGGCTTTAAACTGACAAGCAACGTTGAAATGGATAAAAGCTTTATAAATTCACTTCTTAAGATAACCCCTGAACAGGACTATAAAATTAAGGAAGTTTCAAAAAAGGAATATCTGATTACTTTTCCATCAGCACTAAAAGCTAACAGTATATATAAATTTACACTGGGTGAAGGAAGCTCTCACAAGCTATCATGGGCATTTGAAACTGAAAAGACTTTTAATGTGACCGGCACCCTGCCACGCAACAAAGCAAACTATGTACCTCTGAACTCAGGTATTGAAATAACCATGAGCTACGAGGGGGCAGAAAATGTAGAGAAGTATTTCAGCATATCTCCAAAAGTTCCTGGCAAATTTGAATACCATAAAAAAACCATAGTTTTTATTCCAGAGAAGCTTCAGGAAGGGGTCGTATATACGGTTACACTGGCCAAGGGACTCCCTCTCAAGAACAGCGATAAAAAGCTTGAAGCTGATTATACCTTCAAGTTTCAGGCAGGTAACTCCAGCAAAAGTTCCCCGTCTTTAATTGGTTATGTAAATGATTTTTATAACTTTACAACCATAGATACACCTGCAATGGAGCTTTATCTCAGTGACTCATTGAAAAACTCCGATGCAGCAGTAACATTATATAAGTACCCGAATGAAAACAAGTTTATTGAAAGCTTTAAACCTATTGATTCATATCCCAACTGGGCTTACATCGACCGGAGTAAAAACCTTTTCTCTGCAGCAGGACTTGAAAAAGCATATACATTCAATCTTAAACCAACTGTTTACAGTGACGAGTGGTGGTCAAAATATTACACAGTTCTGCCCTCCGATATAGCATCTGGACATTATCTGGTTGAAACAAAAATAAAAGATGTTACAACACAAACTCATCTTCAAATAAATGATGCATCCGTTTATATGTCTGTAGCGAAGAACAAAACCATTGCATGGGTTAATGACTCAAAAAGCGCTGGCACAGTTAAGTCGGCAAAAATCGAAGCAACTGGTATAAAAGCAGCTAATACTGATACTGACGGAATTGCAGTTATTAATGAAAAAATTCCCCAGCCAGCTAATGATGGGCCATATTACTTTAAGGTGTCCTGTCCGGGTAAGCCCGTATTTGTGGTTCGTATGCCATCACAGGAGCTTGCCAATCCGGTAGGGCAATACTCATATTACAATTATTATAACTCCAGCTTAAGCAATAACTACTGGAACTATCTATATCTTGACAGAGGAATGTACCTTCCCACCGATACTGTTAATGCATGGGGTGTTGTAAAATCGCGTACCGGGTCGGATGAAATTCAAAAAGTTACAGTAAGGCTTGTTTCCCTCAACGTTGAAACATCCTCCCCTGCAGCTGGTATTTTGCAGGAAAAAGAGGTTTTGTCAAATAGTTCAGGTGTATTCAGCACCAGTATAGATTATGCCAATCTATCCTCCGGGTCCTATGAAATAAGGATTCTTACAGGAGATAAGGAAATTACGGGCAAAAGCTTTCAGATAAAGGAATATTCAAAGCCAGCCTATACAATAAGTCTTAACCCTGATAAAAAAGCTTATTTCGCTTGGGATACTATTAATTACGGTATAAATGCGAATTTCTATGAAGGTTCACCTGTTCCTGGCCTCAAGCTTTCATATAACTACGCAGCAGGCGACTACCATAAGAACGGTTCTCTGGTATGCGATGCTAACGGCAAAACATCTGTCAGCTTTACAACAAATACATCTTATAAATCCTGGCAGCCTCTTAATGCCTCAATGATTGTAAACAATGCACAGGCTGAGGATCAGGAAATATCCACCGCCAACTACTTATGGTTATTTACAAAAGATACAATAATTGAAGGTAAAGGGGTTAAAAACGGTAATAAGGAAACCTTTGAGGTATCTACAAATTTAATAGATTTAAGCAAAATAAAGGATGCAAATACGTATCCCAATATTGATATCTTCAGAGGAGCGGCCGTTAATACAAAGGTTCATGCAAACATATATGAGCTCCGTTGGGATAAAAAAGAAGTAGGTGAATATTACGATTTTATCAATAAGGTAAATGTTAAAAAGTATGACTATTATCAGGTCAAAAATCTTACTAAGAGCCTGGATTTCACTACCTCAAACGGAAAATATAGCTTTGATTTTTCTGTAAGTAAAGAAACAAGTTACGTCGTAGAACTTACAGGCAACGACAGCCGCAACAATAAAATTGTTGAAGAGGCTTACGTTTACCCCTATGAGTTCTACTATCCGGGTTATAGCAATAAGAGCTATATCCTCACTGCTGACGGTGAATCAAAGACCTATAAGGCTGGAGAAAAGGTTAATCTGGAAGTCAAAAGTCCAAATGCCGAAACAACTCCTTCTCCAGAGGCAAAAACCTTATTCTTAAGGTTTAAAGACGGTTTAAGCAACCTTCAGGTAGTTAAAGGTTCAACCTATTCCTTTGACTTTAGTAATGATAATATTCCTAATATTTATGCAATGGCTGTCTGCTTTGACGGGAAACATATATTTGGGGCCGGTTCAAAGGAAATAAGGTATGATTTTAAGGATAAAAACCTTCAAATAGACATAAAAACCGATAAGCCCGAGTATAAACCAGGAGATAGCGTTGATATTGAGGTGTCAGTAAAGGATTCAAAGGGTAAACCCGTACCAGCAGATTTAAATCTTAGTGTTGTCGATGAAGCATTCTTTACTCTTGAAAGTCAAAATGTAAACACATTGGAAAGCCTGTATTCATACTCCATAGCTACAGGGCTTATATCCGATTACCTTTCATATACTCCTGCAAACTTTAATCCCTATGCACATGCAGAACAAGGCGGAGAAGGCGGAGATATGTACATCCGGACAAAATTCAAGGATAATGCATTTTTTAAATCCTTGAAAACAGATAGTTCCGGCAAAGCAAAAGCAACTTTTAAGCTTCCTGATAACCTTACATCCTGGAGAATAACCTATCAGGCTGTTTCAGGAAATATTTCAGCAGGCTCCGGAAAATCAAACATTATTGTAAAACAGCCTTTCTTTGTAGATGTCATATTTAATAATATCTTTCTTAAGGGTGATAACCCAAGTATCACTGCAAGAGTTTTCGGCAGCAGTGTTACGGCTGGAAATAGTGTTGATTATAAAATAATCCTCGAAGACTCTAACAGTCAAAAGAAAAATATTGACTATAAGGGTACTTCAGGAACCTATACAAACATTCCACTGGGAAGTCTCGAAACGGGTGATTACACTTTAACAATAACTGCCATTAGCGGAAACTTGAAGGATGGAATTAAAAAGGACTTCAGAGTAGTTGAAAACATTCTTGAGACTGCAAGGTCAGAAAGTAATAAGCTTTCACCCGACACTATCCTGAAAGGCGGTAAAACACTTACCAGACTTATATTCTATAATAATGATATATCGCAAATATATGAAACACTTAATACTTTGAGATATTCATGGGGTGAGCGTGTAGATCAGAGATTATCAAGAAAAATATCGTCAGAGCTGCTTCGCAGCTATTACAATGAAAATATCATATTGGATGAAACTGATACAAATTTCAGTGATTATCAAACAGATGACGGCGGAATCGCTGTCTTGAAATACGGCAGCAGTGAACCTGTTTTATCTGCAAAAATAAGCTCTGTAGCCAAAAATATGTTTGACCAGTCGGCACTAAAAGGTTATTTTTACAAACTTATAAATAACAAGGATTCTACAGCAGAAGCTGTAGCGGCGGCATACTGGGGTCTTGCTTCATTAAATGAGCCAGTTTTGATTGATGTTAAAAATCTTTTAAATTCATCGTCAATCGGAATAAAAGAAAAGATTTATCTGTCACTTGCACTTGCAGAACTGGGTGATTGCAGCAAAGCAAAAGAATACTATAATGAAATCACCTCCAAATATGGTAAAAACGCCGCTTTGCTTTACTATATAGATATGGATGGTTCCAGGGATGATACCATGGAATTTACAGCCCTCTGCTCACTTATTGCTTTTAAAATAAATGCTCCTGAAAGGTTATCCATGGTTCGCTATATTGATAGCAGTGAAACCACCGAGCTGTTAACTAACCTTGAAAAATTGTACGTTGTACAAAACAGTATTCCTGACTGCAAACAAACTGGCAAATTCACTTATTCGCTTGATGGCAAAAGTAAGGAAATAAACATTAATAAGAATGAAAAATTTGAAATGGTTTTAACTCCTGAAAAGCTTCAGAATATTAAGTTCAGCACCGTTCAGGGAGACATTTATGTAACATCGACATATACAGGTCCCGTAACTGACCTTGCAGCTGGCGGATCAAATGCTTTAAAGCTTACAAGAGAATACAGCGTAAACAAGGTAGCGACCGCAAGCTTTAAGCAGTCGGATCTTATTCAGGTTAATCTTAAGTTTGATTTTAATACTTCGGCACCTGATGGGTTCTATGAAATAACCGATGTATTGCCTTCAGGATTAAAGTATGTATCTTCAACGAAGTTTGACCCGAAAACCTGGTATCCTTCTAAAACGGAGGGACAAAAAATTGTATTCTACTACTATTATAGTAAGAAGCAGACCCAATCAAACAGAACAATAACCTACTATGCAAGGGCTGCAATGCCAGGAATGTTTAATTCCGATTCTGCTGTAATAAAAAATTATAACAGCAATTTGTCAGGCTTTGCACCAAGACAAACTATAAACATAGGAAAATAGCAGGAAAACAATATGAAAAAACTTACGGCAGCAGTTAACTTCATTTTAATAGCATTTTTACTTGTAGCTTGCAGCAGCAGCGGAAGCCCATATGAGCCAACTCAATCCGCAGTGGATTCACCGGAATATATAAAATGCAACTTTTATAATGAGAAGGAATTTAAAAGGTCGGTTTTGGATGCGAAACCGACCAGTCCTTCCGGGATAAAAATAAAAGGCGGAATTGTTCCACACCATCTGCTTGCATGCAGCCTTATTTCAGAATTCTTTTCTTCACTATCGGCTTCCAAACCTGATTATGTTGTAGTAATTGCACCAAATCATAATGGTATAGGAAAAAAGGAAATCATCACAGGTTCAAGGGGCTGGGCTACCCCTTTTGGTGTACTAAGCGGGGATTCGGAGCTTTCCAAAAGTCTTCTGGACGGATTCAATTCAGAGGAAAACTACCAGGTACTTGAAAATGATCACTCTATTTCAGGCTTGGTCCCTTATATAAAGTATTATATTCCGGACTCACGGATAATACCTATCATGCTTAAGGGAAGTCTAAGCTTTGAAGACTGTAAAGACCTTGCACAAAAGATACAGCTTACAATGGAGGGCAAAAAATATGTCATTGTAGCTTCAATAGATTTTTCTCATTACCTGACTCTTGAAAAAGCGGATAAAATGGATGAAATAACCCTTAAGGCTATTCAAACCAGGGATTTTGAAAGCATAAGAAACATGGGGAATGATAACCTGGATTCCCCGCCTACATTGTTAACATTTCTTAAAACAATGCAGCAATTTGGAGCCGACAAATTTAACGTTACAGCTCATAGTAATTCAGACAGGATAGGCGGGGTAAAGACAGATAGTACAACCAGTTATTTTACAATGTTCTTTTATTAATAACTAGACATTAATTTTATCATTTGAAGCTTTTTCAGAAAGAAGAGACTTAACCCATTCTCTATTGGTCCATAATGCGCAGCCGCCATTACTTTCAACCAGACTGGAATGGTTTTCACGGATTTTTTCCAGCAGCTCCGACTTCAGTGCCTCTTTAAGCGAAACATCTCCAATCCTGGTATCGGAATATGGGGCAAACGGGCATGGTTCTACCCTTCCGTCCGGGCTTACGTGAATAAAACCCCTTCCGGCGGCAAGGCATCCTCCAAAGGTATTTTCATCACCGGGGAAATTTACAAATACACCTTTGAACTTTCTTCTTAACTCGTTTGCCATACCTGTAAGCTGTTCTTTTTGTAAATCTGTTATTACCAGATTATCCGTACCTTCCTGCACCGGTACGTATTCTACCAGGAAGAAGAGTTTGCAGCCTGACTGTGACATTGTTTTAAGGAATGTATCCCCTGTCACAATGTCGAAATTTTCTCTGGTAACTGTTATAGACAGACCGTAAAAAACATCCTCCTTATTTAGCTCATCAATGACTTCCATAACTGCTCCAAAAACGCCTTTTCCCCTTCTTTCGTCAGTCTCAGGCAAAAGACCTTCAATGCTTATAACAGGAATAATGTTTCTAGTTATGCTTATCATATTTATAATTTCTTTATCAAGGAGTAGCCCGTTTGTAAACACAGGGAAAAGAATTTCCGGAAACTGTCCGCATAGGCTAAGTATTTCCTTCCTCATCAGCGGCTCTCCTCCGGCAAGCATTATTACAAATATACCAAGTTCTCGAGCTTCATGGAAAAGCTGTTTCCATTGTAATTCATTCATTTCATTTGCACTATTAACCGTTTTTGCATGTGAATAGCAGCCTTTACATCTTAAATTGCAGGTCCGTGTTAAACTTGCTATTAAGTATGGAGGTACGTGAATGCCTTGTTTCTCCCATTGTGCTCTGACTTTTCCGGACTTTTTCTGTTTTAAAACCGCCTTTAAAATAAATAATGCCGTTTTGGGCTTCCATAAACATGCTTTAAACAAGTTAAAGAGAAACTTCCCAAGCTCCGCATTCATTTTGCCAACATATTCTTCTGCCATTTTTATACCATCCGTTTCTTCCGATTTTGGTACCTGTTTAACAATATATGATATGAATTATTAAAAAATAGTTTCCGGAAAAATTTTATATTCAAAAACAGGTGTCATAAAATGCAGCTATATGGTAAAATATTAACATATATAAGACAAATTGCAATAAAGTGTTCAGCATTATTCAATTTAATAATTATTAATACAACAACTCATTGTATTGACATGGTGAAATTTTTTGAGTTAAATAATAGTAGTGTGAAAAGCTATTAATTGTTTGGAGATATTAATGTTACTTGGATTATTCTTAAAGGGCTTTCTGGCCGGTATGATTATAAGTGTACCAATAGGCCCGATGGGCATACTTTGTATAAAAAATGCAATTCAAAGAGGAAGAATACACGGATTTTTTTCTGGTCTTGGAGCAGCTACATGTGATGCATTATATGCAGCAATAATAAGTTTTGGTCTTACCTTTGTATCTGACTTTATGACGAAGAATGAAGACATTTTACGTATATTAAGCGGACTAATAATTTGCGCCATTGGCTGTTTTATTGCCTTATCGCGTCCAAAAGCCGAAGAAATGTCTACACACGGAAGCAGCACAATGAATTCGTTCATGTCAACTTTCTTGCTTTCTTTTACCAACCCGCTTATTATACTGACGTTTATAGGCCTATTCACGGTGTTTGGTGTAGGCTACACATCAATGAACGCCCTTTCGGCAGTATTACTTGTTATAGGAGTTTTTGTAGGCTCTGCATCCTGGTGGGTTGTTTTTGCTACTAAAATAAATTTTGGACGTATCAAGGTAGACTTTGATACGCCCTCTATCCGTACAGGTAAATTTATAATTGGAATAGTCTTGTTTGTTGCAGGTATAATAACTATTTTTGCTGATGGTGACACTCTTGATAAAGTGGCTCATATGATTTCCGGCATTTTCAAATAATCAGCTCTATTGATTCGCTGCTTTCCATTTTCCTTCCGACAGGAAATGGTTTGCCATACTTTCGGCACTTTTTACTACCCCTTCATTATAGCCTATTAAGCTTAGTAACTTTATTGCATTTCTGGTATTCGATCTTCCTTCATATAGCTTGTAATCGAATAATATATTTCCTTCCTCAATACGTTCCTGGAAGTGATAATTGCTATAATGGTCAATTAAAATGTAAGACAGCTCTATATCGTGTGTTGCCGCAAAGCAAAGGCAGTTGCTTTCGCTCAGATGATAAAGTATTTGTGAAGAAGCAGCAACCCTTTCAATAGTATTTGTACCCCTTAAAACCTCATCAACAAAACACAGACATGAAATTTCCTCATTAAGGTAATCTAATATTCTTTTTAACGACTTTGTTTCAACAACAAAGTAGCTTTCGTTGCCTAAAAGATTATCTTTAAGGGCCATTGAACTGAATACCATGAAGAAATCCGCTTTATACTCTTTTGCAAGACACGTGTTTATAGTCTGGGCAAAAATCGCATTAATAGCAACTGTCTTAAGGAAGGTTGACTTACCGGATGCATTGGAACCTGTAAGCAAAACAGATTTATCTATAGCTATTGAGTTTGGAACCGGCTCATCTATAAGCGGATGGCATAAATCAGTAAAGCTCAGCCTTTTCTTTTTACTTTCTGATTCCGAATATAACTCAGGAATTGTATAATACTGAAGGCTCTTTCTATAGGATGCTATTGAAATAATTGAGTCAAGAAGTCCAAAGATTTCATATATCTTCAAAAAGTTATCACTGTAATTTTTAATAGTGCTCATTACTGTCTCATATTCTATTGCTTCTCTTAAAAATACAATTCTTATATACTCAGTTAATAAATCAGTATTATTAATTGTAAAAAGGAAAAACGCTTTTCTGGTAATTATATAAATGTCCTTTAGATTATTCTTAAGAACTTCATTATACTCTTTCAATTCCGGCAAATTTTCATCTGCTAATTTTTTTGCCTTACTTACCATATTAATAATATATGCAAGTACTTCCAACTGCCAACCTATATTGTTTTTAACCCCAAAATGAATAATCATATTCAATATAAACATACCAAGCGTCAAGGTTACACCCATACCGACATTTATAAAGCACAAGAAAGGAGCTATAAATGCCGCAGCAGAAAGTATCTTGAATATAAAAGCTTTACCTTTGTATTTGCTATTTTTAAAAAAGTAATTTGAAACATTACTTGCATCTGTCTTGCCAACTTTACCGAGAAACAACTGAAGCTTTTCCCTTAGTCCTTTATTGTTGCTGAATAGTTCAATCAGCTTTTCTCTCTCGTTTAAAATGTTTTGATCAAATACAGGCCTTCGGAGCAGGTCATAAAAATACTCTTCTCCAATAGATGACTGTGTGGAATTCATTCTTTTAAAAATATTATCCATATCAATGTCATTCCACGTAATGTCATCTATAACATTCCTGTCTTCAATATTTTCTTTTCTGTTAAGATGATAACCTTTAATCCTATCAAAATCCGCTTCTTTATATTTCTGTTTAGGCGTTTTACCCCATGAATATGCAATTTTATCCTTAAGTTCTCTAAGCTTTTTCCTTTTGCTGTATACTGAAACAATAACGCTTATTACAATAGCAGCAGCAATAACCAAAAAAATCATAAGTCCCTGTTCCATTTATCTACACCTCAAGTGATATATTATTATTCAAATCTTTATGTATTTAAATCAAAAGTTGTATTTAATAAATTATAGAACATGCATGTATACATTACAACTATATTTACTATATTAACAGTTTGGTTTATATTTTATATTATGTATGTTATATAACAGTAATGGTATAGTTATCTTTGCCGATATTAAGAACAAAAGTCTTTGAAAAAAGCTAATTCCCGTAGCATAAAAACCATTAGGAGGCAATTTATGCCAATAGATGTAATTGGAGTCCCAGTTGATTTTGGAGCAAACGAAAGAGGTGTAGATATGGGACCTGGAGCGATAAGATACTCAGGTCTCGGAAAAGCATTAAGTGAAATGGGTTTATGCTACAGAGATTTGGGCAACATACCAGTACCAATCCTACAGTCGACATATGAGGGCACATCTGTAAAAATGAAATATGTAAATGAAATTAACATTGTTAATGAACGTTTATCAAATACTGTATATAAAAGCCTCAGTGAAGGGAATTTACCTCTTGTTCTTGGAGGAGACCACAGTATAGCAATAGGAACAATACTTGGTGCTCAAAGAGCTTTAAAAAACATTGGTGTTATATGGATGGATGCTCACGGCGATTTCAACAATGAAACCACTACCCTATCCGGTAATGTACATGGCATGTCACTCGCTGCTTCAGCCGGTTTAGGCTCCCAAACAATAACAAGCTTCAAAACAAGCGAAACCAATTTTGTAAACCCTGAAAAGATTGTAATAATTGGTGCTAGAAGTATTGACCGTGATGAAGCTGCACTTATCCGGAATTCAGGGGTTCATATTTTTACAATGGAGGATATAGATTTATATGGTATCCGCGAAATAATGAGAAAGGCTATCGAAATTGCTGAACATGACACCGAAGGCTTTCACCTCAGCTTTGATATTGACGTCATTTCACCTACAGAAGCCCCTGGTGTAGGAACACCTGTCAAAGGCGGTTTAACTTACCGTGAAGCACATACTGCCGTTGAAATGCTTTCTAGAAGGGAAAAGCTCAAATCACTCGAGTTTGTGGAATTGAATCCAATCAGAGATAATGCAAATATGACAGGAGAGCTAACCGTTTCATTGATCTGCTCTGTTCTTGGAAAAAGGATAATGTGGTGCTGATTTCTGTAACATAATATATAAAACCGGGGCTATGAGCCACCGGTTTTTTTCGTCTGAATTATTATCCGAATTAGTAAATACTTATGTAAATATAAGCAACTTATTAATCCCTTCAATATTAATACTTAAAACACTTCCCAAAAATATATCACTGCATATTATGTAATATCAACTGCAAATTATGGAGTGATTTTATGCATGCGTTAAAAAGGGGAGATATTGTAGCAAGAAAATCCTATGGCGGAGATGTTTATTTTACAATAGAAGAAATAAGTGATTCAAGGGATGAGGGTACAAAGTGCATTCTAAGAGGACTTCACAGCAGACTAATAGCAGATGCTGACATCGAAGATCTGGTAAAAAAAGACCCTAAAGAAGTTTATTCAAAGATTCAAAAGCATACGACAATTATTAAGAGAAATACCTACGTAAGGAACTTTCCTTACAGGCTTGCTACCTACAGGGCAAATTCGAGACCAGGAACAGTTCTTCATATTGATTCAAGCCAGGACTTTATGGACAAATGCGTAAGCTATTACAGGCAGGCAAACATTAGATCTTACGGCATCTGGTCAAACGAAAGCGAGCAGCCCTATCGGATAACAGGTCTTTTACAGCAGTACAGGCCGGATATATTGGTTATTACAGGCCATGATGCTATGAAGAAGGGCACATTTACATCAGATTCAATAGAAAATTACAGGAATTCCAAATACTTTATTCAAGCTGTAAAAGAAGCACGAAGATTTCAAGCTGATAAAAACAAGCTGTGCATTTTTGCCGGTGCATGCCAATCCTATTATCAGGGAATTATGGCTGCAGGAGCCAACTTTGCAAGCTCTCCTGGAAGAATTCTAATAAATGCACTGGATCCCGCAATTGTATCTGAAAAGGTAGCATTGACAGATTTCAGATCAGTGGTAACTCCTCAGGAAATATCAAGGTTAACTGTTTCAGGAAGTAAGGGGATAGGCGGTATTCCTACAAAAGGACATTTAACATGGGTATGATTTGAAATCGTTTGTAAAGAAAATAAAACAAAAAGGGCAGTGATTAACCATCTGCCCTTGCTTTATGCCCGTATTGTTATCCTTCTTTGTTTTTAAGTGTCTCAACCATATCGAGCCCTTCTATTTTCCTTCTTGTTGCAAACTGTGCAAAGCCAGCAAACACAAATACACTTAACGCAGCAATTATATAAGTAGGAACATTCACTATTACAGGCATTACAAAGTAATTATTTTCAACCATTTTTGCTAAAAAGCTACTCATAAGCCTTCCGAGAATTAGCCCTGGAATCACAGATAAGATACCCAGTAAGATATTTTCTCTAAAAATAACAGTTTTTGTCTCCTTTAAGGAATATCCCAATACCTTAAGGGATGCCAGTTCACGCTTACGCTCTGTAATATTTATGACCGTTGAGTTAAATATAATGGCGGCTCCCATAACAAAAGCGAAGACAACCAACACACCGATAAAGATATACATTATACCTACAAATTTATTAAAGGTATCAATCGAAGTCAGCCTGCTTTCCAGAAAGTCGACACCCTTCTTTTGGTATAATTCATGCTGGACTTTTCCATCCGTACCGTCTTTAACAGTAATTAACGCTGCATTTGCAAGTTTTTGATTCTGCGTATATTGCTTTACGTCATCAATATTCATATAACAGCTGAAACCAAGATATTGCTTCATTATACCGGCTACTTTAACTTTTGCATCGTCAAAGCCAGGTACATGTGATTTTATAGTTACAGTGTCTCCAACATTAACAGAAATTTTCTCAGCTATTGAGTGTGGAAGAATAACCCCATTCTTAGGAATAGATATTTTATCGCCATCCTCATTTTTCATGTTATAAAGAGTAATATCCTTCCCAAGCGCCGTTAACATCATGTCCGAGTTTTTATTATCCTTCGTAATTTCGATGGGTATTTCCAGTATAGATTCAAGCTTGTTTATTCCTTCTGTTTTTAACATGCTACCTACTTCATCATACTGTACCGGGTTGTTGAACAAAACCTTGTAATCCTGCTTTTGAAAATCCTTATAATACTGGTCCGAAATATATTGCATTGAGTCCAGGAAAAAAAGCGTTCCAATGAGCAAAACTATTGTAAATATAAAACCTACTATTGTCATAATAGCTCTTTGTTTAACACGGAAAATATTCCTAATACTCATTTTCCAGCCAAAAGACAGTTTTTTCCACAAAGGCTTTATTTTTTCCACCAAAACTTTCTTACCTGAAACAGGAGGTTCTGAACGCATTGATTGAGCCGGTTCAAGCCTTAATATCCGTTTTGTTGAATTGTAACCTGCTATCAGACTGAATATTATACTTATGAACATTCCAAGCAGCAGTTCTACCCAGTATATTTTAATACTCAATTCAGGAATGTTATAAAACTGAGTATATATTTTTGTTATAAAAGCTCCTATAACAGTTCCGAATATAGTTGCAGGCACTGCACCGGTTATTGCTACAAGAAGTGAATATGAAATGTAATGGTTCAACACCTTTTTATCTGAATATCCAAAAGCCTTCATGACGCCAATCAGAGTTCTTTGATTATTTACTAATCTTTTTAATATTACATAAATAATCATAGCAGCTACTGAAAGAAATATTAAAGGCAGAATAAAAGCAAGCTCTTCGAGTGCTTTTATATCATCATTAAGCATGGAAAAACTTGTTTGTTCCCCACGCGAAATACCATATAAGAAGCCTGCAGGCTTTAAAGCCTCCTCTATTGATTTTATGGTGTCCTTGTTATTATACTGTTCAGTAAGTAAAACATGTATCTGGTTAAATGTCTCACCCTGACCTGTAATTTCCCTCAACTGCGATTCCTTTATATAAATAATTCCAAAGTCTCCGTCTGAACCCAAAAGCGTTGTAGCAGATTTTACAGCATAGACATATTCAGGGCTGCTTACAATTCCATGAATTTTAAACGCATGGGAATTACCTTGTATATAGGTATTTAAAGTATCACCGACTTTCAATTTGTAAAAGTCAGCAAATTTATTGCTTATTAAGCATTCATCAGCTGCAGTGTCATCAAAAAAACTGCCTTTAACAAAATACAACTTGTTAATTTCAGGTTGGCTATTATCAGGAACAGATATTGCCCTCAGAGTTGATCTCCTGTCACTGCCCATGTCACCTAAAATATCAACACTTATTCTACCAATAGCTTTCTTAACTCCATTAATCTTGCTAAGCTGCTGAATATCCTTCTCAGAAGCACTTTTGACCTGTGCTTGATAATCAAGCAAACTATATTCATCATAATATGATTTTGCCGAATTATCTAAATTTAAATAAGACGTATAAGTTGCAAGAAAAGCCGTAATACCAATAAATACTACCAATGCTGCGGCAATAAACTGGCCTTTACCCTTAACTATTTCTCTTTTTAAAATCAAATTTATTTTTTTCATAATTATTATCCTCCAGAAATGGCTTATTTAGGCGATGAACAAGCTACCATACTACCTTTTCAGGCTCTAAAGGATTATCATTGAAATGAATACTCGAAACAGTTCCATCTCTCATTTTCAGGACAATATCTGCCATATCTGCAATAGGTTGGTTGTGAGTGATTATAATTACAGACTTTCCGGTTCTTTTGTTAATATCACTCAAAAGTTTAAGAATTTTGACTCCTGTTGTATAGTCCAATGCACCAGTCGGCTCATCACATAACAGAACGTCAGGATTTTTTGCAACAGCCCTTGCTATTGCAACCCTCTGCTGTTCTCCACCGCTCATTTGAGAAGGGAAATGCCCGGCTCTGTCCTTTATACCTACGAGTTCAAGAACTTCCATAGTATCAAGAGGTTCTTTGCTTATTTCAGTTGCAAGTTCTACATTTTCATGAGCTGTAAGGTTTGGCATAAGATTATAGAATTGAAAAACAAAGCCCATATTATTACGTCTGAAGGCTGTTAGTTCAGAATTGTTGTATGCTGAAATTTCAGTATCCTTGAAAAATAATTTTCCTGACGACGGACTATCCATACCGCCAAGAATATTCAGCAGTGTACTTTTTCCTGATCCGCTTGGGCCTAAAACTACTACAAGCTTTCCTTCCGGAATTACAAGCGATACAGAATCAAGTGCTTTTACTTTTACTTCACCCATATCATACTCTTTTGTTAGGTTTTCGGTTTTAAATAAGGTATTATCCATTTTGAATCCCCCTGAATATTATATTTCAACTATGTCCAGGTATGGTTTTTTATCCTATCATGATATAAAAAAATACCTGTGGCACCATAATTGATTAGAATTATAGTCCCACAGGTATTTTAATCCTGCTGCCTTAGGCCCAGCCCCACCGATATTAAACCGATCGCCTGCTCTATGAGATATTAAATTATTACTTCTAGTTTAAGGTAAAGTTTAACACTTTGTCAATATATATTTTCTAATTTTTCTTTTCCTTTTCTAAATATTTTTTAGACATAGTATACAAAAAAAAAGGAACAATAAATGTTAATAAGAATAAAAAGGACTGAATACAGTTTATGGCTTTGAAAGCATCTAAACCTGAGCTCTTTCAGGGCAAAACCAAAAAAAAGAATTACTTTGAAGGCTGGTATTTTAAGGCTGCAGACCCAAGCAAAAAGAATGTAATTGCTGTAATACCCGGAATATCAATAGGCAACAGCAAGGAAGATTCCCATTCTTTTATACAGGTAATTGACTCAACGAGCAAAACTTTTAAGTATTTCAAGTATAAGCTTTCGGATTTCGAGCATTCAGCAAAGGAATTCAGGATAAGAATAGGAAAAAGCTATTTTGACAGAAAAACAATGATTCTTGACCTGGACAATAAAAGCGGCTCAGTAAACGGTAAACTTGAATTTCATAATATTGTTCCTTTCCCCAAAAGCTTTTTTAGCCCCGGAATAATGGGTCCTTTTTCATATATACCCTTTATTCAGTGCCGCCATGGTGTTATAAATGTCCATCATGAGATAAGCGGTACCCTTAAAATTGATGGTGTACCGGTTTCTTTTGATGGAGGCTATGGTTATATCGAAAAGGATTGGGGGAAATCTTTCCCTGACAATTGGGTTTGGGTTCAATGCAACAACTTTGAAAACGGCGATGTATCAGTGATGTTTTCGACCGCTAAGGTACCTTTTTTATTTTCATCCTTTAACGGTTTTATATCTTTTATAAGAATAGGCAAAAGATTTTATAAATTTGCTACATACACCGGTGCCAAAGTTGAAAAACTTAATTATGCTAATAACACATTGGAATTAATCATCAAAGATAAAAACAATATTCTTGAGATTAAAGTTGAAAATAAGCTAGGACTACTGTTAAAGGCGCCTAAAAACGGTATCATGAACCGTGAAATTACTGAAAGCATTTCAGCTGTTTCGGATGTTAAGTTTTTACAAAATAACGGTTCAACAATTTTTGAAGGTATAGGCTTTAATACAGGCATGGAAATAAGCGGAGATATTAATTTAAAATGATCAGGAGGTATTAAAATGCAATCAGAAACAAACATATGGAGCAAAGAGTTTAAAGGTGCCCCCTACCCCTATTGGCTGGATTCAACAGGAACAACCGATTATACGGCTTTAAAGGAAAATATAAGTACTGATGTAGTAATTGTAGGCGGAGGAATGACAGGGATAGTTACAGCATATTTACTGCTTAAACAAGGATTTGAAGTTGTTATAATTGAAGCAGATAAAATAGTTCAGGGAACATCCGCCCATACAACAGCTAAAATAACTTCACAGCACGGTCTGATATATGACCAAACTGTAAATGGTTTGGGGCTGGTAATGGCCCAGCAGTATGCTGATGCTAATGAAAATGCAATAAAATTAATCAGGAAAATAATATCAGAGAACAATATCGATTGTGACTTCAAACCGCAATCAGCCTATGTCTATACACACCTCGACAAATACATCAGCAAAATTCAAAACGAAGCAAAAACAGCCTCAGACCTAGGGATTAATGCTCATTATATTGAAGAAACACCTCTTCCCTTTAATGTAAAAGCAGCAGTACGATTCGATAATCAGGCACAATTCCATCCAAGAAAATATCTTCTCAGCCTTGCAAGGGTGATTACTGATATGGGATGCCAGATATATGAAAATACAAGAGCAGTTGACCTTGAAGAAGGTGAATCCTGTACCGTAATTACTGATTCAGGCTATAAAGTATCTGCATCAAGTATCGTTATTGCATCACATTACCCGTTTTATGACAAACGCGGCTTGTATTTTACAAGGATTTACCCCGAACGCTCCTATGCCCTCGGAATAATACCACGTGAAAAATACCCCGGAGGAATGTATATTACTGCTGAAGATCCAGGCGTTTCATTTCGTTCGCAGCCGTTGCGCGATACTGAAATGATTATTGTAGGCGGTGAACATCATAAAACTGGGCATGGAGAGAACACCAATCAATATTATACAAATGTGCTAAACTCGGCAAAGGGAAGTTTCGGCGTAGAGGAAGTACTATACCGCTGGTCAACACAGGACTGTATGACTATGGATGGCATACCCTTTACAGGCCGTCTGACATCACAAACACCGAACGTATATGTAGCTACAGGCTTTCAAAAATGGGGCATGACAAACAGCCATGCATCAGCTATGATAATCACTGACCTTATTACCAATGGCAAAAGTCCATGGGAAGATGTTTATAGCCCTTCCAGAATTACTGTAGAGGCTTCAGCAAAGGAATTTCTTAAGGAAAATGCTGACGTAGCAGTAAACTTCTTTAAAGGTAAACTCTCAACTGCTCCTGATTTAAAGGATATAAAACCAGGTGAGGGGAAAATAGCTGAAGTTGAAGGGAAAAAAGTTGGAGTATACTGTGATACTTCCAGCCAGCTTCATTTTGTAGATACTTCGTGCACACACCTCGGCTGTGGCCTTGCGTGGAATGCAGGTGAAAAAACCTGGGATTGCCCCTGCCATGGCTCAAGGTTTACTTATGAGGGGGAAATTGTAGAAGGCCCGGCACTAAAGACAATAAAAACAAATATAGAGGAAAAAGTTCATTAATTATCAAAAAGGCCCTTAATCAGGGCCTTTTGTCTTATATTTATTATTCTTTGGGTTCCTCTATATTACCATTATCGTCAACGGTGAATTTCAAAGATTTTGTTATTTCGTCCATATTATTAACATACGTAGTATAGTCTTTGCTTAGTATTTTTAAGCTTTTATCAAATCTTTCATCAAAGTTAACTTTATTCATTTGCTCATTTAATGATTTTTTAAAAGCTTTAACTTTAAGAAATCCTTCTTTCGTCTTTTCATCCGTTTCAACCTGCTTAGCAGCATCATAAATTTCCTTTTTAATCTGATCTTTAAACTCATCTGTCATAGAAACTATTTTACCAATATATTCAAAAACTCCGGGTGAACTTTTAATTAAATCTTCCTCCGACATATCTTCATACAGAGTTTCCATACCTTCAGTCAAAACTATTGGTTCAGCTTCATCAAGAAGTTTGACCAACGAGAGCCATGCATCTTCCTTTTCAGGTGAATCAACTGGTTCATTTAAAAAACTTCCGTAAAACATAATCATAACCCTTCCAAAATTCCCGGGGAAAATCCTTAATAACTCTTTCTTCATATAACCCAACTTGCTTCTATCATCCATCTTTAGTGCTTCATTCAATATTGAAAGTTTTTTTGTAATACTTGTAAGAGTACAAGTTTCACCTTCTATCTCCGATATGCAAGCATCTATGATATTTCTGCATTTGCTAAGTCTGCTGATATCAGCATCAAGCTTTTTAATGTGTTCATCCAAGCTTTTTTTCAATATAGCAGGCTTGGATATAACACCTTTGATTTCCTTTACAGGTAAATCAAGCTGCCTTAAAATCGAAATCTGTATAAGTCTGTTGACATCTTCAACAGAGTAATCACGGTAATTATTTTCACTATTTACCGGTGGTGCCAAAAGGCCCTCCTCTTCATAATAATTTATTGCTTTTTTTGTCAAACCTGTAATACCCATTACTTCACTTATTATCATTTTCATCACCTCAGTAAGAATTTACATCGTTCCCCAAGGGATCAGTCAATATATTTCTAAAAATTTTAGTAAATAACCAAATCCATATACAGTGATATATTAGACATAAGTGCCTCTATTTCCTTTATAGGCCTCTAAGGGCGGATAATAGGCCTTTTGCATGGTTGACATAATAAGTTCACAAAGTTATAATCAAACACATATAAAGGCTGAATCTCTAAATAACTAGAGTACGGAGGAACCAATTATTTGGGGTTAGTCCGGTGATTACCATTTACCGGTAGGGGTGATCCTATTACCCAAACCCGTCAGCTAACTTCGGAAGCCAAAAATAGGAGGTCGAGAAATGAATAAAGTTCCAAAAATGCTGCTGTCTTCAGCAGTAGTTATCCTGCTTCTTTGCTTATTTTCTGTAATTGCAGCTGCAGAATCGCAAAGCGGTACGGTCAATGTATCCTCTCTATCTATACGAAGTGGGCCGGGTGAAAACTACAAAGTCATGGGATTGCTTGTAAAGGGGGAAGTTCTTAGTATTTTGGGTTTTTCAGGGAATTGGGCAAGAATTAAAACATCATCTGGTACGACTGCTTGGGCTTATAATGATTATATATCCAAAGCAGCTACTACATCCAAAACAACAAAAACAAAAAATGTCCAGGCAAACAAAAGTGGTACTATCACTGCATCCTCATTAAATCTGAGAAGCGGACCTGGAACTTCCTACAGTAGCAAAGGACTTATCTCAAAAGGTGAGAAACTTACAGTTTCAAATGTTTCAGGACCCTGGTCCAGAATTACAACTTCAACTGGCAGAACAGGATGGGTATTCAATAAGTATATCGATCCAGCAGTAACTATTACAGCAAAGTCAGCACCTATTACAAGTAATACAAAGTCTGCCAAAAGCGAAACCGCTTCAGCTTCTGTCCCTGTATCAGAAATTTCAAGATCAGGAGACGATGTATCAGCTGGTTCAAAGATTGTTGAATTTGCCGAAAGATTTTTAGGTGTGCCTTACCTTTGGGGAGGGAAAACCCCTGATGGATTTGACTGTTCAGGACTTGTATATTACGTATTCAAGAACTATGGATATGACATGAAGCGTGTAGCAGCTGACCAGGCAACACAAGGTACTTCTGTAGAAAAAGAAGAGCTTCAGCCCGGAGACTTGGTATTCTTTGATACCGATGGAGGCCACAGCAACATAACTCATGTCGGGATATACATAGGAGGAGGCAAAATGATACATGCACCTTCTCCCGGCAAAGACGTCAGGATTGCGGATATATCAACCGGTTATTATGCAAATAATTACATGGCTGCAAAAAGAATAATACAGTAAGTCAAATGTTTCAGGCCCCTGCACAAGGGGCCTTTTTTTAGCAATACTTATGAAATTATGGACTGCCTTGGTTATTTCCGTTCAGAGTATTTCAGCAAAGTCTTCGTTGTATTCTTTTTAAAAGACTCTGTTATAGTCTTTTTTTAAAGATTTTGTTCCTGTCCTGTAGAAACTATATCCTCAAGTACATAGGTCAACCCTGTTGGAGTTACTTCGTTGTTTGATATGACGCTTAAAACAGAACTCGCATTAGTTTTTGAACAGGAATAATTTCTTACTACTGCTTCCTCAAAGCATCCGTTACCAAGGTTTTTTATTACACCGATTCCATATACCTTTTTTCCCGAAAGCTCCGAAACATAATCAATTTCACTTTCAATAAGATAATATTCCAATTCAATACTTTGTACATTTTTGTTCATTCCATCAGCTGTCATATTAATTTTCTTAAAAAGATATTTGTTTACCATTTACTACCCCCTTGTTATAACTTGAAAATATAGTTTCCGTATGGGTCTAGACAAGAAGCTTTTCAATATCATTTTCGAGTAAGATTTTTTTAAGCCCTGTTACCTCCTCTCTGCTAAGGGTAATTCCTTTACCCATCATTTTATGTTCCTCATCCCAATCCCTTATATCCAGCTTGGGCTTTCTCTCATTCCAGCTTATAATATTCACTTCCCTCTTCCAGCCTTTTGTACTTTCGCTCAATACTGAAACATTTTTCTTGATTTCGAATTTCAGTTCGTTCATACTGAACCTCCTTTTTTTACTTAATTATACATAATATTACCATATTTTACAATACATTTATTAACAAATATATCACTTTATTTCACATTTTTTGATATTTTATTATTTTTTGTCTGTAAAAGAGTAAAAAAAATAGCCTTTAAAGGCTACTATTTTCTGGTCATTAAAACCAATCCCGTTATACATAATGCTATTCCTGCAAAATTTATCGGTTTCAAGGTTTCTTTGAAAAACAATAAACCCACCGGTATTAGTATAATTGCAACTACAACATTTGCGAAAATTCCGGCAGTACTTAAATTCCAACCGGACCTGAATGCAAGCAAAAAACCCATTTCCAAACCGACTATCGCCACTCCAAGCGTTATACTTGTCCAATTTAATTTTCTGAATGATTCTGCTAAAGTTTGCCCATTTTTTGGATAGAAGGGGAAAATTATTATGCAGGTAACCATCGCGGTGAAGTATGTTATGGCAAGTGATAGTACCGGGTTCGCGTTATTAGGTGTTGATTTTTGTATTATGTAGTAAAAAAGATTTGAAGCAATCGCTATTGCTATGGAAGCATAATAAAGAAACATCAAAAGTACTCCTTAATAGTGGAATTTTAATATAATTAATATTAATACCTGTAGAACCGTTTGTCCAGTTAATAGCGTGATTGTCGTTTCTACTTTGTAATTGTATAATAATAGTATTCCATTTTTTGCGAGGTAACTATGAAAAGATATTCTAAAGAGTTTAACATACATTATTACGAGGTTGACAGTTCCCAATATGCAACTATAGCATCCATTTTAAATTACCTTCAGGATACAGCCATCTCACATTCTACCTCAGTAGGCCTTGGGGTTAATGATCTAATATCGGTTGGAGCCTGTTGGGTGCTATCACGTTGGTCTCTTATCATCGAAAAGTATCCTATCATTGATGAAAGAATAACCATTGAAACCTGGCCATGGCGAATGGAACGCTTTTATGCATGGAGAGATTTCCTTATAAAAAATTCAAATGGTGAAGTTATAGTAAAAGCGTCATCTTTATGGATATATATTGATATTGCCAAGAGAAGACCGATACGAATACCAGACGAATACAGCAAAATCTATGGTTTGGAACAAGATATCAAGTCGATAGAAAACCCTTTTTCCGATTTCGATGTATCGGCAACCAGCTCTGCATGCTTGGAGTTTAGTGTAAGAAGAAGTGATATCGATACCAATAGACATGTTAACAATTCCAGATATATAGAATGGATACTCGAAGCTGTTCCTGCAAGAATATATGATAATTACCGGATAAAATCTCTCGAAATTATTTATAGGAAAGAAACCAGGTATGGCAATGCCGTTTGTTCGGATTATTCGATCTCTGCCGAAAAAAGCACTGAAGCCGAGCTAATACATACAATTCTTGATAAGGATCTTAAAACTGAATTGGCAATTGCAAAAACACTTTGGGAAAAGTCCTAAATTAAGCAGTGTATTTGTTTTCTTCCTGGACTTCAAGATCTTTGAGAAATATTTCTACAATGTCGGGATCAAACTGAGTTCCCGAACAATTCCGGAGTTCCTGTTTTGCTCCTTCAATGCCAAGCCCTTTCCTGTATGGACGGTTAGATAGCATTGCGTCATACGAATCAGCTACAGCAAGTATTCTGGATTCAAGCGGAATATCCATACCGTTCAATTTGTCAGGATACCCTTCTCCATCGTACCTTTCGTGGTGTGCACGTACGATTTCGACAAGTCCATTTATATAGGATAACGGTTCCAACATATTTGCACTATAGATCGGGTGTCTGCGAAGTACCGCAAATTCATAATCATTTAATTTTTCTCGCTTATTGAGAATTGATTCAGCAATCTCAACCTTGCCTATATCATGAAGAAGTGCAGCTATTTTCAGAATTTTAATTCTTTCTAAGTCAAGACACATGGCATTTCCAATTTGAATAGAATAGCTCATTACTCTTTCTGAATGACCGAATGTATATTTATCCTTGCCGGAAATTGTCCCAAGAAGAAGCTTAAGACTTGACAAGAGTTGTTGCTCATTTGTTCCAAAGCTGTGCTTAATTTCATCAAAAACGTCCTTGTATATCTGAACTTTATCTCTCCCCCTGTTTTTTGCATGGTAAAGTGCGGTATCAGACTGTGTAATCAGTTCATCGGTGTTTTTTGCCAATTCCGGATACATTGAAAAACCCATTGACATTGTCATTTTGCCGTCATTTAAATTATATCCCTCCTGGGTTGTCTGCATGTATATTGTCCTCATTCTAGCTATAACTGCATCCATCTCACCCACTTCAATATCGGGAAGGATTACTGCAAATTGATCGTCACTATACCTACATACAATGTCATGACATCTGGTATATTGTTCAAGAACCTGTGCAGTCTTTCTAAGCAGCGTGTCACCCTGACTGTGTCCATTATGGTCAATAAATTTATTGAAATTATCAATATCAGCCATTATAAGTCCTACAGATTTTTCATTTCTTGTTGCGCGCGCTATTTCTTCTTCAAGTCTTGAAAGGAAATACTTATTATTATAAACCTCAGTTATAGGATCAATAATAGCAAGCCTTTCAAGCTTCTTTTGCTTTATTCTTTCTTTTTCAACAAGCTGGGCTATAAAGCAGGAGATAATAATTATATTTATATTCAGCATAAGCTGTGAAATATCATACAGCTTATCTTTACTAATCAATCCCAAAAGATTGAAAACTATTTCAGCCGCAATTAAAGGAACCGCAGCAATTATACCCAGATATCCGTAAAAATAACTGCATATGAAAACTGTTATAATTAAAACTTCTTCTATTATAATTGAAAGAGTGAAGTTGGCAGATACAATAAACTGAAATGTCATTGCCACCGCTATAAATATAAGTAAGATAATAAACCTATGCCTCAAGTGAGGTTTTTCCGGGTTATTCAGGTAATACTTCAGATATTTATCGTAAAGCCCACGCATGCCAGTACTCCATTCAAAATGTAGATTGCAAAGCTGTAAATCTAATAACGGAATTCCAGATTACCTTAAGTATACAATTTATCTAATTATAACACATAAGATTAAATTTCGACAATTAGTTTACATATTTTTGTTCAATGTGTAAAAGTCAAATAATTACTGCCTATCCAGAAATATTACATTGGATTATGTATAAGAGTCATGTTAACATGGTTTACATAAAATTAAGCCGAATCTCCTTAAAGGAGTACGGGGGACTAAAGTATTTGGGGTAAATCTTCTCTATGAAGTAGGGCTTCCCGGCCCGAACCCGTCAACTAACCTCGGAGGCAAAAGGGGGAATTTAATATGTTTAAATTTAATTCAAGGAAGGCAAAAGCCTTTTTATTTGCTTTGCCTTTAACAGTAGTAATTTTTTCTCAATCTGTATTTGCTGCAGGTTACACAGTTGTAAAGGGAGATTCTCTTTACACAATAGGAGCAAAGTTTAATACAACTGTAAGCGTTCTTCAACAGACTAACAACCTTACAGGAACTGCACTTTATCCCGGTCAGGTTTTGAATGTGCCTGGAAACGTGTATACAGTAAAATCGGGAGATACCCTTTATAAAATTGCTGTAAACAATGGGATAACACTTTACTCCTTAAGGAATGCAAACAATAAATGGAATGATTCGATTTATGTAGGTCAAAAATTGATTATTCCGGTTTCACCAATGAGCAGCCAGTCAGGAACCTCCAATCAAGCAGTAATACCTTATACTGCAAATGATTTGGATCTGTTGGCAAGGCTTATAACTGCGGAAGCAGACGGACAGCCTTACAGTGCACAGGTTGCAGTGGGCGCGGTTATAATCAACAGGGTCCAGGACTCACGTTGGCCTAAGACCATAAGCGGGGTAATCTACCAGATTGACGGTGGTTACTACCAGTTTACGCCTGTTGAAAATGGAATGATAAACAAGCCTGCCACACAGGCGGCGAAGAATGCTGCATATGAGGCACTACATGGCGCAGACCCTTCAAAGGGTGCTGTCTACTATTTTGATGACAGTACAACCAACAAGTGGTTATGGTCAAAACCTATAGCTTTAAGAGTGGGAAACATGGTGTTCACATACTAAGAGAGCACCGTCAATAAAGCAGCAGAACCAAAAGTTCTGCTGCTTTTTATTTTATAATCAGGAATACAAATAATTATATCGACGTCCTAAAGCTTACCTTTCTTATAAACATCAATATTATATGTTTAGTCATTATTGTAACCTCTTCATAATAATGTTAAAATTGTGTAGTCATATAAAAGTGGAGGTAACAAATGTCAAAAAAATTAATATCTCGAGTTAGTTTTCTTATATGCTTTTTTATAGTATTTTCATGCGGAATTACATTCTCTAATGCGCAAGAAAGTCAAATCACAATAATTCTAGATGACCAGAAGCTGACTTACAATGATTCTACCGGTTACCCGTATTATGATTCCAATGGAAGAATGCAAGTGCCTTTAAGAGCAACACTTGAGCCATTGGGAGCAATCGTAAGTGTTAACAGTGAGAAGAATTCTGTAATTATTATAAAGGATAATATAACAATTGAAGTCCCTTTTGGGAAAAGTTTTATATATAAAAACGGAGTTATAATTTTAAATGATACTGTTTCATCAGTTAAAAACAATAGAACCTATTTACCAATACGAATCGTTCTTGAGGCTCTTGGTTACACCCTTATATTTGATTCTAAAAACAATACCCTAAGAATTCAGCAACCTGACCTCTCTTCATCAATTACCCTTTGGCATTACGGGCCAGATATAGGAAAGAATCTTACTAAATCACTTAAAACGATATTTCCTAATGTAAATATTACCTTGGTAATTATACCCAATACAATATCAGCTTATCAAAATAAGCTTGCCGCCAGTTTCAGAGCAGGTTCAGGTTTACCAGATATTTTTGGTGTAGAATCGGCTTTTATAAAAAATTCCATTAATACCGATGGATTGTGCGAAAACCTGGATTCAACGCAGTATAATGCTTCTGAGATAACAAAAAAAATGGTTCCTTATACCATTGATGTTGCAAAGGATAGAAATGGTATGCTCAAGGGACTTTCATATGTGGCATGTCCAGGAGGAATAGCCTATAAAAAAGATATCGCAAAAAAGTACTTGGGGACTGATGATCCAGATGAAATCGGGAAAATGCTTTCCTCATCGGATAACATATTAAACATGGCAAAAAGAATGTACGATGCAAGTAATGGAAAGGCTAAATTGTTTGTTGGGATGGATGAACTCTTTCATAGTTATTCATTTGCAAAATCCCAGCCATGGATAGTAAACAATAAGTTGATAATTGATTCAAAGATAATGGAGTATCTTGATGTTCAAAAAGTTCTGGAAAGCAATAAATACTCAGGTCGGATGAGATCTTGGACACCAGCATGGAATGGATCAATAAAAGATGATATTAACATGTGTTATGCTATGCCTACGTGGGGGGTTAAGAATATTATTTATGATAATGATAAGAATAAAAGCAGCGGCAGATGGGCAATAGCAAAGGCGCCTCATTCCTATTATTGGGGCGGAGACTGGCTATGTATATCAGCAAGCAGCAATAAAAAATATATCAGTTGGAAAATGCTTAAGTACTTAACATCCGATAAGGATCAATTAAGACAATGGGCATACGATACTGACGATTTTATAAATAATGTAGAACTGATTGAAGAACTAAAAAGTAATAACACATTCTTTAATAGTACGTTAAACCAAAACTTTTATGAAGTTTTTGAGCCTTTAACAAAAAATATTAATACAAAGAATATTACTGAATTTGATGATGTTTTAAATAAGAACTGGCTGGATTATGCGGAACAATATTTCTGTAATAAGCTCACTAAAGACAGAGCAATTGCAGCCTTCAAAAATAGATTAAATACTTATCTTCCTTCTGTAAAAATAGAATAATGTTTAATAGAATTTTGCCATTAATATATAGGGGGGCAAAAAAATGTCTAAAAAATTGGTGTCTCGGGTTAGTTTTGTTATATGTTTCTTTATAGTGTTTTCATGTGGAATTACGTTTTCCAATGCACAAGCCAGTCAAATTAAAATAATTCTGAATGGGCAGAAGCTGACTTACAATGATTCTACCGGTTACCCGTTTTATGATTCCAACGGTAGAATGCAGGTGCCTTTAAGAGCAACACTTGAGCCATTGGGCGCAACAGTGAGTGTTGACAGCCAGAAGAATTCTGTAATTGTTGTAAATGATGACGTAACAATCGAAGTACCTTTTGGAAAGCCTTACATATATAAAAATGGAACTATGATTGTAAACGATACAATTTCATCTGTTAAGGACAACAAGACCTACCTTCCTATCCGGATAGTTCTTGAAGCTCTGGGTTATAGCCTGACATTTAGTTCAAAAACAAACACATTATTAATAGAAAAGGTCGGAAAGAATTTATCCAATTTAATTACCATATGGCATTTTAGTAATTATGAAGCAAATAATATTAAAAAATCATTAACAAAAAAATTCCCTGAAGCTAAAATATTTTTATCAGTTACTGAGGATATTCAGTCAAAATACCAAAACAAATTAACTGCCGCCTATCGGTCAGGTACAGGTATGCCTGACCTGTTTGCACTGGAATCAGCTTCTATTAAACGTTTTATTAATGCTGATTTGTTGTGTGAGAACTTAAATTCCAAAAGATACAATGCTTCTGAAATAACAAGTAATATGTTTGCTTACACTTTGGAGCTGGCAAAAGATGAAAGCGGCAATCTTAAAGGTCTTACATGGTATACATGCCCAGGTGGAATTGGTTATAAAAGGGATGTTGCCAAAAAGTATCTTGGTACTGATGATGCTGAAAAGATAAGCAATATGCTTTCGTCCCCTGAAAAGATAATCGAAACATCAAGAACACTTTATAACAATAGTCAAGGTAAAGCAAAATTATTCCCAGGACCTGAGGAACTCTTCGAAATATACCGTTTTGCCAAATCACAACCATGGATAGTGAACAATAAACTAACGATTGATTCAAAAATGATGGAATACCTTGATTTGCAAAAAAATCTTTCCAAAAATAAATATTCAGGAAATATTAGATCATGGACCCCGGATTGGAACAGGGCCTTAAGTGATAATTTGTCAATGTGCTATACAATACCTACTTGGGGAGTTCCATATATAATTGAATCAAATGATAAAAGTAATGTTAAGAAAGGAAGGTGGGGTATAGCAAAAGCTCCCTATTCCTATAACTGGGGTGGAACATGGCTTTGTTTGTCTGCGGCAAGTACTAATAAAGAATTGTCATGGCAGTTTATAAAGTACCTTACCTCTGATAAAAATCATTTAGAGGAATGGTCTCAAAATTATAAGGATTTTATAAATAACAAGGATTTGGTAAATAAATTTGGAAAAGATGATAGATATATAAACAAGACTATTAATCAAAATATATATAAGGTATTTGGATCAATAGCCAACGATATAAAAGCCCGAGCATCGACTGAATTTGATGATACCATAAACTCCTGTTGGTTAAGTGCAACTGAATCGTATTTTAATGGTTATACGACCAAAGAAAAAATGCTGGAGGATTTTAAAAACAAGGTTTATGAAGACATTCAATAATATGTAGTCACATAAAATTAGGGGGTACAAAAATGTCAAAAAAATTTATATCTCGGATTAGTTTTGTCATATGCTTCTTTATGGTGTTTACATGTGGAATTACATTCTCATATGCACAACCCAGCCAAATAACAATAGTATTAAACGGTCAGAAGCTGATTTATAACGATTCTACCGGTTACCCTTATTATGACTCCCACGGAAGGATGCAAGTTCCTCTTAGGGCTACACTTGAGCCACTGGGAGCAACAGTCAGTGTTGATAGTGAAAGGAATTCGGTTATTGTTGTAAAAGATGATATTACAATTGAAGTCCCTTTCGGTGAAAATTATATATACAAAAATGGTCAAATGCTTATAAATGATACAATTTCAACTGTTAAGAACAACAAAACCTACCTGCCTATTCGGATAGTTCTTGAAGCCCTAGGTTATACCCTGATATTCAACTCAAAAACAAATACATTATTAATTGATATGGTTAATATAAATTTTTCCAACTCAATCAACATATGGCACTTTAGTAGTAGTGAAGGAGATAATATTAAAAGAGTATTATCAAAGAAATTCCCTGAAACCAAAATAAATTTAACAGTAACTTCGGATATTCAGCTAAACTATCAAAACAAATTAGCTGCCGCACATAGGGCGGGTACAGGTTTGCCTGATCTATTTGCATTAGAATCTTATTTTATTAAGCGTTTTATTAATGTTGATGGTTTGTGTGAGAATCTAAATTCTGAAAATTATAATGTTTCAGAAATAACAAATAATATGTATCCTTACACTTTGGAGATGGCAAAAGATGATAGCGGCAAACTAAAAGGTCTTTCATGGTATGCATGCCCGGGTGGCATTGGTTATAAACGCGACATTGCTAAAAAATATCTTGGAACTGATGACCCTGATAAGATAAGTAATATGCTTTCGTCCCCAGAAAATATAATTAACACATCCAAAAGACTTTATAACGCAAGTAAAGGTACCGCAAAATTACTTCCAGGACCTGAGGAACTCTTTCAAATATACAAGTGTGCTAAGTCACAACCATGGATAGTTGATAATAAACTGACGATTGATTCAAAAATGATGGAATACCTTGATTTGCAAAAATACCTTACAAAAAATAAATATTCAGGCACTATTAGAGCGTGGACTCCGCGTTGGAACATGTCAATTAGCGACAAGTCAACCATGTGTTTTGCAATAGCTTCATGGGGAATTTCAAATGTAATAGAAGCAAATGACAAAAGTAATACCGGCAAAGGAAATTGGGGTATCGCAAAAGCTCCCTACTCCTACTATTGGGGAGGGACAACTCTCTCTATCTCTGCAAAAAGCAATAATAAAGATTTATCATGGCAGTTTATGAAGTACCTTACCTCTGATAAGAATCAATTAGAAGAATGGGCACAAAATTGTGGAGATTTTATTAACAATAAGGAATTGGTAAGTAAATTCCAAATCGAAGATAAATATATAAATAAAACTATTAACCAGAACATATATAAAGTATTTGGACCTGTAGTCAACGATATAAAGGCCCCTACAACAATATATTTAGATGATACTATAAACAACAATTGGTTGAATATAACAGAGTCATATTTTAATGATTACCGAACTAAAGAAAAGGCTCTGGCGGATTTTAAAAACAAGATTAATAAAGACTATCCAGACATAGAAATTGACTGATTAGGATTTTAACCCGGAGATTATCTCCGGGTTTTTGTTTATCACTTATATTAGCAAGCTTTTTGACAATTGGCTTTTCTAAGGTTATTATTAATATGTCTGAAATTGTAATTTAGACGCTAACACATTAAAATAACCCAAAGGATTATTGATATGTATAAGTATTTAACGGCACTTTTAAGTATTTCACTTGGTGCGGTTGCTCAGCTTCTTTTAAAACTCGGATCGGATACTTTTAATAAGTTAAGTCTCAGCAAGTTTTTCACCATTTTTACGGACAAGTATTTAATGCTGGGCTTATTTAGTTACGGCTTAAGCGCTATTTTATGGATCAACTTTCTGTCAAAGGAAAAGCTCAGTGTAGCCTATCCGCTTGTCAGTCTGGGTTATATTTTTACAATGTTTCTGGCCTATTTCTTCCTCCATGAGGAGATACACTTAAATAACATTATTGGCTTGGCAATAATCATAATAGGTATAATAGTTATTACAAGATAAAGATAAGGAATAATGATATGGAAAATACAGCGGGACAAAATGCCGGTTTTCAGGTAAACAACAAATTAAAATCTTATATAAAGCTTTTCAGACCCAAACAATGGATAAAAAATTTGTTTGTATTTGCTGCACTTGTATTCTCAAATAACATTCTTCATCCAAACCTTCTTGAAAGAACACTTTTATGTTTTGTTCTGTTCTGTGCAGCTTCATCTTCCGTTTATATATTAAATGATATGATTGATGCATCAAAAGACAGACTACATCCAAAGAAAAAATTCAGGCCTATAGCTTCAGGTGCAATAAGCAAGACTGAAGCACTGGTTTTACTATTTATTCTTGTACCGGCTGTATTAATCAGTTCCTTTATATTCAGCAAGCTTTTGTTCGTGCTTATTCTGGTTTACTTCACAAATAACCTTTTATATTGCTTTGTACTTAAAAACCTGGTTATTATTGACGTAATGTCCATTGCTGTAGGCTTCATATTAAGAGTAATAAGCGGCTGTATAGCCATTGACGTATTTATTTCACCATGGCTTTTGCTATGTACCCTCCTCCTTTCCCTGTTCCTCGGGTTCAGCAAAAGAAGGAATGAATTGATAGTTCTTGAAGAAAAGGCCGAGCATCATAGAAAAATACTTGATGAATATTCACTTGAATTTATAGACAAAATGCTTTCAATTATAATTTCTTCTACGGTTATGGCTTATACACTTTATACCTTCAACACAAGAAGCAATTATTACCTTATGTCTACCATACCTTTTGTACTGTATGGCATATTCAGGTACCAGTATATAATCTACAAAAAGAATGAAGGCGGCAGCCCTGAAGAAGTTGTATTGTCCGATAAGCCGCTGCTTATAGACATGATTTTATGGGTGTTATCAAGTGCAGCGATAATCTACTTTACTGCATAAGCTATTACATTATATAGTTGGGCAGCGAAGTCTTAACCCATTCATCACAGTAATAACCGTAATGGTTGTAGGCAACCCTTTCCTTAAGGTCAAACAAGGATACGCTTCCCTTGATCTGTACCTGCCTTTCATCCCTGCTTTTCGGACTCTTTGCATAATAACCAGGAAATCTGCCGTAAGGAGACAGAAAATCTATTATTCCCCGCGCGCATTCAATATTTATATATCCATTGTTTTGTATGGCCGATAGTATTTCATTATTAAGCTCATCATACCTCCATTGGATTTCATTTACAGAGTCTCCTATAAGCCTTGAAGTCCACGGATACATAGAGAAGAAACGCATTTCAGGTATTATATAATGGTTCGTGACAATAACAACATCATCTCTTTCTTCCCTCTGCGGTGCAAAATAATGTGTCGATGGGCACTGCTTATCGTTAAAACCTTTATTAATATAACCTCTTTCACTGAAACAATCCAAATCAGACTTCTTTTTATCTCTGCAAAGCCCTGAATTAAAGTCAAGATATTCTTTTGGATATTTGTAATCATTCCACCTGACCATCAGACCTTTGTTGTAATCGATTGTTCTATGGAACCTTATAAAGTTTTTATCCGGCAGAAGTCCCTTAATATCTGATGGAGGATAGCTTGTAAATTCTCCTTTTAAATTCGATGCTCCTGCTTCAACAACACATGCTTTGTCATTACTTCCATCAGCAATTATATAGTTCCATGAAACACCTCTTGGGGTATCCTCCATTATTCTTACAGCTTCCTCGGCTGAATTACTGTACTGAAGGCAGGTTCTTGCGAGCAGGAGAGAATTTGTTCCTATTTTGCCGGGTGTGCAGTTAGCACCGGGAGACATATTTACACCCATCCCAACACCGAATATATTCATACCTGCAATACTTCCAATCATCCCTGGAGCACTTATACTCACCATTGGATAAGCTTCTCTTCCATATTCTCTTTTCTGATTGTAAATGATAGTAGCTGCGTTATTCTGAAATACTCCCGCATTTGTAAACATAAAGTCACGGCCAAAGTAATGTCCGTTTCCGGCAGCGTTTCCAAAGACAGAAAAGCCGTTACACGCAAGAGGAATTCTGAAATAAGAAGGATTGGCATCCGGGATACTTTTTAGAATAAAGGCTCCGGTGTAAATAAGTGAACATAAAACATCTATATCAAAATTAAGAGAAACAAGTCTGCTTATTGTTACATTGGTCTTTGGATTGGCCATCTTACAGCCGTCATACAAACCGTTAATCTCATCACGAAGCTGGATTGGAAGTTCATTAAACATTCCTTTTGTAAAAGTGTTAAGAAGCTTTAACAATATATCCATCAGCAGGCTGCCCCTGCTTTGATCTCTCTGCTTTATAAAATCGAATATGACCTTATCTGTAAAGTCTACTGCCATTGAAGATATTTCTTTCTCGGCAAGCAAACCCATCATATATCCTGTGTCATAGCTGCTGCCTTCCAGATAATAAGCTTTTTTGGGTTCAAAAGTGTCATAATTAAAAGCAGTTTTGTGGATAGCCCTGATTCCCAGTATTCCAGGCTGTTCAATAACCTCATCTACCTTATAATTGTCAGAATTGAATGCAGCTGTGATTACGTTTAATTTTTTTTCGTTTTTATTATTCCTCCACACGTAAAACACCTACAGATTAAGCATTATAATTATATATATTACGTTAACCTTCATTTTGCGCATGGTAGTCATAAACTTTTCTTCCCTTTGAAAATACATACCTAATATTTAAATATTCATCAATGACAGCTAAATCAGCTCTTTTACCATAATCTATACTTCCTGTTATTTTATCTATCCCGGTCACTCTGGCTGGATTCAGTGATACCATCCGAACGGCTTTTTCCAAAGGTATACCTGTATATTTCATTATATTCTTAACTGATTGATAAAGGGTAAGAGTACTGCCTGCAAGGCGTCCGTCACTGTTTCTTGCAGCACCATTCCGAACCTTTGTCAGCATTCCTCCGAAAGTATAGTCACCATCACCCTGGCCTGCAGCCTGCATTGAATCAGTGACCAATACTATCCTGTCATCCCCCTTTATTTTATAGACCAAATCTATAATATCAGGGCAAACATGTTGCCCGTCGCAAATCAATTCAACAAAGCAGTCACTGTTTAAAGCAGTTCCGGCAACTCCAGGTTCCCTATGGTTAATCCCTTTCATTCCATTGAATAAATGTGTGAAGCTGACAGCGCCATTGTTTATTGCTTCCTTAACAATACAGCCATCGGCACCACTGTGCCCTATGGATATTGTCCCACTATTGATAACTGCATATTTTATAAATTCCATGCCTCCAGGTATTTCGGGGGCAACGGTAAAAAGCAGTGTTAATTCATCGTCTAAAATACTTTTTATAAGATCAAATTGTTTTATATCTGGAAGTCTGATAAATGATGGGTCATGGACGCCCCTGTAACCGGGGCTAATGTAAGGCCCCTCTATATGTACACCTGCTATGGTAGAATCAATGCTGGTTATATGACTTGCATCCACAATGTTTTTTACAGCGGTAAGAATGGTTCCCATCGGAGCAGTAATAGTTGTTGGGAAAAATGAAGTAACAGCATTTTTTGCAAAAAAACCGGCTGCTGCTGCAATATCGGCTGGGGATGCTGATATAAAATCATAACCAACAGCCCCATGGGTATGAATATCAATTAGACCCGGTATTACCTTAAGACCTGTTATATCAATATTAAATATTTCTTCATGTCCTTTATTGCCAAGCTCTTCAGATTTTATAATTTTATCAAATAATAAGTCACCTTTAATAAAACCATCAGCAAAGGACAAATAGCTTCCATTCACCAGCCTATACATTAATGCACTTCCTCAAAGTATTATCTTTTGATGATATCAATTGTGGCCACACCCGAGTACCTTATACTTCTAACCCATATTTCATACTCGCTGTTTCCAAGCCCTTCCTCATAAAATGCGGAAGAACTATCGGTAAAGCCGGATAATACATCCATGATTTTATTTACAGTTGCTTCATCCAACTTGGATAAAAGTACTTGCCGTGCTTCATTTTTCTGATCGGTTAAGGTTGCCAGGCCTTGCTTTTCTTTGGAATAATCAAGCTTTATAGATAGATCAAATATTGATGATATAATTGCACTGTTACCTTTATAAGTGCATTTGGAAGCTGCTTTAGGCGGAATACTGAACCCGTTTAAAGAGCTTGGCAAATAATCCTGACCAGTATATGCAGGCGGTGTTGCTATGCTGGTATTTTGCGTATTGCTGGAAGAATTAGCAACAGCCATTTCATTCAAAGCCTTAATAACCGTGTTGTACAAGGCTTCGGCAGTTTTCTGTCTAAAGGCTTCCGTTAAAAGTCTTGATCTATCATCACTATTTGAAATATAAGCAGTTTCTGTAATTATGGCCGGCATGTGGGTATTATTCAGAACAGCCAGTCTTGATCTATTCCAAATGCCTTTGTTTGCCGTACCCAGCTTGCCCAGCATTTCTTCCTGTGCTATCTGGGCAAACCTCTCACCTGTTATTCCATAAGATGGGTAATCAGAGGGATAGAACAAAGTCATTGTGCCATTGTCCCCGCTGTTTCCGCTGTTATTATGAACGCTCATATATAATACCGCATTAAGTTTATTTGCGAAATCGCCTCTTTGATAAAGGTCTACAGTTTCATCACCCTGTCTGGTCATTTGAACATTTAGCCCTGCTTTAATAAGCATAGTGCTTAATCTTCTGGCTATATCAAGATTAAGGTCCTTTTCCTTAACCTTAATATCCGAGCTTTTTGCTGGATTCGTCGGATAGGTTGCACCGTTTTCCTCTCCTCCATGCCCCGGGTCGACTACTATGGTTTTCCCCAGCATTATAGGATTCAATGACAGGCCACCATTGGAGGTCTGAGCCGGCGCAGAGGCAGCAGCGGTACAAACAGTTAGTGAATTTTCCTTTGCAACAGTATTAACCCTGTAGTCATATTGATTCTTGCTGTAAAAGGTTATATCAGTGAGTCCTGTTGACAAATTGGACTTAAAATCTATGTAGTCCATATAATAATCATTAATAACCATCCTTCCGGATGTAAAGTCCAAAGCTCTGGTTGGTATTGTCAGAACAAACCTTCCCTGGTCCTTCCTATACCTGTATTCAAAATAATTAATTCCTATCTCTTCATTTTTAATAACAATTTGAGGATAACCGGTGGCGGAATATTTTATATCAGTACTGTCAGGTGCTGAAAAAATGACCTTAATACCGTTGTCAGCCTTATCAATCTTTACAAAGCTCTGACCTGAAATGTTAAATGTAAATCTGGAGGTAGAATTACCCGTCTTCTGACACTGAACACTGTTAACAAATCTGCCGGAGGTGCTTATATATTTATCAATTGAACTGATACTTGTCATGGGGATATCCATAACCAGCTGGTTATTGGACGAGGAGACTATTACGGCATTTCTCCCATATTTCATATCCAAGCTGACAACGTCGGATGATGCAGTTTTTTCAAAACCCAGCTTTGAAACAGCAAGAATGGTATTGTCAAAATCAATAAACATTTGCTTTTTGTTACCTGACAGTGTTATAGTATAGCCTGTCCACTCGCTCATATCACAAACAATTCTCGTAACATAGGGCTTTGAGTTATATTGCGAGCCGCGTACTTTATAGACATAATTACTTTTAACACTAATATCTCCTGCGGCGTAAACAGCATTTTTTATATCTATTGCAAGCCTTGGGTTATTGTCATATTTGGACTCATTATATTCTCCAATAGGCGAGCTTGCATTTATGGTAATTCTCAGCTTGCTTCCGTTCAAGGAACTGGATATCTTTGTTATTGATAAACCAGGCTTGTCTGTGACTTTTGCAGCCCACGACGGAATAAGATTTGATACTAAAAAGAACATACAGATGATAAGGAAAGCTATACTCTTTTTCATTGGCAGGACCTCACATTTTTATTAACGTATCTTTCAAAGGGTATTTATCTAACAGTAAATTTAGACGAACTAAACCTCAAAAAAGTTCTGTAATTAAATATAATAACCATTAATAAGCTCAAGTATTTAAAAGCTTAATTATATTATACTACAAACCCAATTAACTTTTCATTTTTCTTTGCCTTAATGAGTTTGTATGGTAAAATACAGAAGATGAATAAGTTTATTATTTCACATTCCACAAATAAATGCTGAATAGTATTTATAATGTATTTCATCAATGTACAACTGCGATGAAATTCTTATGCGTCTTGTTCATCAAGATATTTTTGCAGGAGGAATGAATATGTCGGATACAATACTTCAAATATCACAAAGAATTCATGAAATAAGGGAAATAAGCGATTTGACCTGTGAAGAGGCTGCTGAAAAGCTTAATATACCTCTCGTCACATATATGGATTATGAAAACGGAAAAACTGATATTCCCGTAAGCGTGCTTTATGAAATGGCAAAGGTTTTTGAAGTTGATTTTACTGAGCTGTTAACCGGTCTTTCACCAAAGCTTCACAGCTACTGTGTTGTTGAAAAAGGCCAAGGTGTGCAGATTGAACGTTATAAAGGCTATAAATTCGAAAGTCTGGCATACAATTTCAAAAACAAAAAGATTGAACCTCTTTTAGTAACAGTAGAACCAGAGGAAAATAAAAAAATGAGTCTTGTAGCTCACCCAGGACAGGAATTCAACTATGTTCTTGAAGGAAAAGTCAGAGTTATCCTGGGCTCTCACCAAGTAGATTTAAATGAAGGTGACTCGATATACTTCGATCCTTCCATACCTCATGGTCAGACAGCAATTGAAGGAAAGCCCGCAAAGTTTTTAACAGTGATACTTCATGATAATTGATTTTTTCTATTCAAATCATGTAAAGGAGTAGACAAATAATGTTGGAGAAATTTTTACCCAGAGAAAAATTTGATTCATATGAGGATTTTAAACAGAATTATAAAGTAACTATTCCCGATAAATTTAATTTTGCTTATGATGTTATGGATGCCTGGGCAGCTGAGAAGCCTGATAAAAGAGCTTTAGTCTGGTGCGACGACAATGGCGGTGAAAAGATTTTCTCCTTTGGAGAACTTAAAAGAATGAGTGACAAAGCTGCCACCCTTTTTAAATCCCTAGGGATTAATAAGGGTGATGTAGTAATGTTCCTGCTAAAAAGACGCTGGCATTTCTGGGTATGTACCCTTGCACTTGAAAAGATTGGGGCCATATCCATACCGGCAACCTCTCAGCTTACAAAAAAGGATATCGCATATAGAAACAATTCAGCATCCGTTAAAATGATTCTGTCCGTTATTGATGATGAGCTGCTGCATAGTATAGAGGCAGCACTTCCCGAGTCCCCAACGCTTGTTCACAAGGCACTTGTAGGTGGAAAAAGGGATGGATGGATCGATTTTGATGCAGAGCTTGAAAAAGCGTCTTCCGATTGGACAAGACCCACCGGAAGTGAAGCTGCAGGCGGAGAAGACCCGATGTTAATGTACTTTACATCAGGAACAACCGGAATGCCTAAAATAGTTCTTCATAACTTCAATCACCCTATAGGGCATATTGTAACTGCTCATTACTGGCAAGGCCTGACTGATGAGGGACTTCACCTAACTGTTTCCGAAACCGGCTGGGCAAAGTGCGGCTGGGGAAAGATTTATGGACAGTGGATTTGCGGAGTAGCTATTTTTGTATATGATATGGAAAGGTTTGATTCCCATTCGTTAGCAGAAATGATTCAGAAGTACCATGTTACAACCTTCTGCGCACCACCTACAATATACAGATTCTTAATTAAGGAAGATTTATCGAAGTTTGATTTTTCAAGCATAAGAAAAGCATGTACAGCAGGCGAACCTCTGAATCCGGAGGTTTACAATCAGTTTAAGAAGGCAACCGGGCTTGATATTATAGAAGGCTTCGGGCAAACAGAAACAACTGTACTTTGCGCAAACTTTGAGTGGATTAAACCCAAACCAGGTTCAATGGGCAAACCATCACCCCTCTATGATATAGATATAATTGATGATGAAGGCCGTTCCTGTGCTCCCGGTGTGGAAGGTAATATTGTAATAAAGAGCCTGGATAAGGAAGTACCTCCCGGGCTTTTCAGGGGATATTATCGTGAAGAGGATGCAACAAACAAGGTATGGCATGATGGCTTTTATAATACAGGTGATGTTGCTTGGAGGGATGAGGACGGATATTTCTGGTTTGTAGGAAGATCTGATGACGTCATAAAGTGTTCAGGCTATAGAATAGGACCTTTTGAGGTTGAAAGCGCCTTAATGGAGCATCCATCTGTACTTGAATGTGCAATAACCTCAGCTCCCGATCCTATAAGAGGACAGGTAGTTAAAGCGACAATAGTTCTTGCAAAAGGCTGGAGTCCGAGCGACCAACTGGTAAAGGATTTGCAGAATCATGTTAAAAAGGCAACAGCACCTTATAAGTATCCAAGGATAGTTGAATTTGTGGACGAACTGCCTAAAACAATAAGTGGTAAAATAAGAAGAACTGAAATAAGGAAAAAGGACGAAGAAAAATAGTATAAAGAGCCAATGCATAAGATGTTTGGTAAGGCAGACAGCAGATAGCTGTCTGCCTTTAATGTTCTCCTGCTATTTTCTGCGTTTCTATAAATTCTTTATCTCTAATATTCCAATGTGATTTCGCTTTGTCATTATGTTCAGTAAGAAAAAACTTGACATAAGTCCCAATTTATTTAATTATTATAATAGTTTTTGACATAATACGATTAAATATGTCAAATAAATCTTCTCTACCCAATTAGGAGGTACAGTTCATGGCTGCGATGAAAAAGAACAATCAAAAAGTTTTATATTTTTCTGAAAGGGTAAGAGCCTCCTTTCCTTCGTTTTTAGAACATCCGTGTACAGTTGTAGAAGCGCCGATAGGCTATGGTAAAACAACTGCAGTGACGGAGGCCGTGGATTCCATTGGTGCAGAGGTCATATGGCAAAAGGTTTATGACAGAGGCGCCGCAGAATTCTGGGCAGGCTTTTGTCAAGCCATATCAAAGATTGATAAAGAATGTGCCCAAGGGCTTAAAAACATAGGGATGCTGGAAGGCAGTCTGATGAAACGTGAATTAATGCAGCTTTTGAATACCTTGAACATACCAAAGACCACATTTCTTGTCATCGACGATTATCATTTTATTAAATCACAATCAGCAGATGATTTTCTTAGGCTACTTATCCTCAACATGCCTGAAAACCTGCACCTTATCATAATAACCCGAATTGCATTCCTGGGTAACAGCCTTGAACTAAGGCTAAAAGGCCTGGTCAATCATATAGATGTTAATATCCTGGGATTCTCACAGTCAGATATTAAAAACTACTTTCGGTTATTGGGAATTCATCTTGAAACGAATGAAGTGGAGCAATTGTACGAATATAGCGAAGGCTGGGTCTCGGCTTTATACCTGACTGCTATGGATTACAAAATCCATGGAAGCTTTTTATTTACCAGGAATGTTCCTGAATTGGTCTATGAAACTGCTTATGAACCGTTGGATAAGGAAACCAAATACTTTCTGATGTCCATATGTCATCTTGATGTATTCACCTTGGAGCAGGCACAGTATATATGGGAAAAAGAAAACACAAAAGAGCTTCTGGATACCCTATTGTCCTGTAATTCTTTTGTTTCCCAGGACAGAACTACAGAAAACTATTCTTTGCATAATATATTTGGCCTGTGTGTGCGTGAACAGTTTATGCATCTTCCAGAGGATTACCAGAAGACAATATGGCGGAAAATAGGTGAGGTACAGCACGAAAGCAAGCAGTATATGCAGGCTATGCAGTCTTTTTATCATGCAAAGCACTTCGATGGAATAATGGAAACCATGAACAGGGGTGAAAAGCTAATCAGTCATTTGAATGAATACAAAGACCTATTGATAAGCTGCTATCGCGAATGCCCCATTGAGGTAAAGGTTAGAAATCCCCTTTCTGTATTAATGTTTGGGTTGTGCTTTGTTACTCAGCACCGGGAGCCTCAGCTGTTTGCAGAAATCTGCCGTGATTTCCACCATTGCATGGAGGAAAATACGGTCCTGTCTGAAGATGAGCGGAGCCAACTCCTAGGTGAATATGAAGTGCTGCAGACCTTCACAGTGTTCAATGACATTATAAAAATGGGAGAATTCAATTCAAAAGCAGCAGGGCTGTTGAAATCTCCACCAAGGTTTATTAATACCAAGAATAGCTTTCTGTTCGGTACTCCTTCCCCTCTATACCTCTACTACAGGGAATCTGGCAAGTTGGCTGATATCATCGATTTCATCCATCGCGATGCAGGACTTTATGCACGGAACACAAAAGGCCATGGCATGGGCTATCGCCAGTTGCTTGAGGCAGAATGGCAGTATAACACCTGCGATTTTGACAATGCAGAAATCACTGCAAATAAGGCCATAAGTGTGTCACATGAATCCGGAGATGCGGATGTGGAACTGGGAGGAATGTTTCTTTTAGCAAGACTTGCAATGTTCCGGGGTGGATTCCTTAAGGTTTTGGAACAACTTGAGAAAATGGAAAAGCTAATGCGGTATGAGGTAAAGCAGTATCAGACATTCTGGCTTGTATACCTTATGGATCTTTGCAAAGCATACATATATACCTGTCTGGACAGAACCGAGCAGATTCCCGATTGGATTTTTGAGTATGAATACCCCAAACACATGCATTTTATGTCCATTGCTTATGCCAACATAGTGTATGGAAAGGCACTGCTGCTAAAAGACGAAAACCTGAAGCTCCTGGGCCTTGCAGAGACCTTCAACCGGCAGGCGGGTATCTTCCCCAACCTGATTGGAATTATTTATACACATATATATATGGCAATCGCAGCATACCGTCTAAAAAGAACAGACGACTGCCATGCGGCTTTGAAGACGGCTTTGGATACTGCCATGCCCGATGATATGCTTATGCCTTTTGTTGAAAATACAAAAGCGTTGATACCGATATTGGATGTACTTGGCAGAGAAAATAAATACCAGGTTTTCATTAAGAAAATCAAAGATATATATGAAATGTATAATCAATCGGTACAAAAAATTATAATCGAGAATTTTAATGCCTATCAACCTCAACTGACCGGGCGGGAAAAACAAATCGCAATGCTTGTGCTTGAAGGTTTGAATAACAAGGAAATTGCAGGGCAGTTATTTATATCACCCAATACAGTTAAGCTTGAACTGAAAAATATTTTCAGAAAACTGAATATAAGCTCACGTGCGTTATTAAAAAAAGAAATGATTTCATAAATTTATAAATAAGCAGACAATCTAATCTATTTTTATCCACCATTACAATTTGTATGGTGGATTTTTGTTTTTGGATATATTTTAAACCTTTAAGCCTTTGTTCTACAATAATCATCAAAAAAATACCCAGTGGGTAATAGAAATCAAATTCTTTCTGTCATAAAATTTGTATTGCTGATTTTGTTGTTTTAGAAAAAGGAGTGCAAAATGCTGCGAATATTAAATACAGAGGCCGTAGACGAATACCGGCTGGAAATTAAATTCAGCAATGGAACTACATTGATTCTGAATTTGGAAGACAAAGTAAAAACCATCCGTTTCAGACAGTTAAAGGACAAAGAACTGTTTCGAAGAGTATCTACCGATGGTCACAGTATCAAATGGAATGAACTAATCGAAATTTCTGCTACTGAAGCCTTTGAAATAGCCCAAAGTAACATTACCGCAAAATTTATTGATTGTTGAATGATGATTTAAAAGACAACAAACAACTAATGGAAGCATTTTTTGATACAAACTATATAAAAAGGAGAGAAGTTGTATGAGTAAACTAAAAAGAAAATTTGCATCAGTCATATTGTCAATTGCAGTTCTATTTGGCACATTGTCTGCAGGTACACTTTCCGTGTATGCTTTTACCGGCACATGGGCCGATTATGCAGCAGCAAGCTTTGCAGGCGGTGACGGATCTCAAGGCAACCCTTACCAGATTAATAATGCAGCGCAGTTAGCTCACCTGGCGAAATTGGTGAATAATGATAGCGACACAACCGGTCAAGCAGGTAAATACTTTAAGCTTACGGCTGATATTGACATTAGTGCATATGAATGGGAGCCTATCGGATATGTATCCAGATGGTATGGAAAAACATATGCCTTTAAAGGCAATTTTGACGGTAATGGACATAAAGTTACAGGAATGTTTTTTGGCGGAGGCTATAATTCACCAGAACAAAAGTATTCTTATGGTGGATTATTTGGAAATGCAGTAGATGCAACTATAAAGAACACCGGAGTTATTCTCAGCAGTAGTAACCTAGGAATCAGTGTAGATGCCACGCATGATGCTAATTTAGGAGCTCTCGTAGGTTATGCTGACAGCACCAATATTACTAATTGCTATTCAGATGGAGACATAATAGAAGTCGGTCACACCAACTCTAATTACACTCAGAGTGAGTCTGCCAATGTCGGAGGACTTATTGGCAAAGCATACACCTGCAATATTGATGGCTGCTATTCAAGTGCACGTGTGGGAATAAACTATTCTGCAAATGCCGGCGGACTGGTTGGACATCTTTATAAAGGTACCATTAAAAACAGCTACTCAAAATCATTTCAACCGGGAGCCTTAGATGATATTGAAGTCCGATATGGTGCCGGGACAGGACCTAATCCCTTCGTTGGCGGTTTTGTGGGATATAACGAACGAGGCAAAATCATGAACTGTTATGCCGACCGCAGTATGTATAATGTTGCCCAGAGCGGCAGACCAGATCCTAATTTCCCAATATTTATCGGCGGCTTTGTCGGAAAAAACGCTGGTAGTATAAAGAACTGTTATGCATCAGGAAAGAATATATCTGTTGTAAACAAAAGTGCCGCTGTCGGAAATTTTGTGGGACTAAATTTTGATAATTCTTCAATTATTATTAATTCATACTGCATAGGCGGGGCTTATCTAAAACCGGAACAAATAAATGATATTTCCTATACTGATATAATAAGGCTGTATGATGCAGAAATGGAAGGCAGTGCAACAAGCATCTCCTATTATACTTCCTTCACAGATAATACATTCACAGATAGTACAACCTATACAAAAAGCACAGCTTCATCACTTATAGATGCTCTGAACCGCGGAAGAAGTGTAACCGGAGACAGCAGCTTATATGCCTGGAAGCCGGACACCTTGTCTCAGAACGGCGGATATCCTGTGTTTGCAACTTCTCCGAGTTCCTCAATAACTTTAAAGAACAAAACAGTTACCTATAACGGAGCTTCAGTGACATATAGCACCTCAGACATCGCATCTCAAGTCGGCTCCTACGGTGCAGTGAGTTATACTTATTATTCGGATGCAGGTTGTACTACTGCAATAGCTGCCCCTAAAAATGCCGGAACCTATTATGTCAAAGCCACCGTCACAGCGGATAGCTTATACGGCAGTGCGACATCTGCGGCGGCAACACTTACTATAAATAAAGCAACCTTGACTGTTATGCCGAGCGGAGAGCAAAAATATCTCAGCATGGCAGACCCTGCTTTGACCTACACATACATCGGCAATGTAAGTGGTGAAACACCATTATTTACGGGTACGCTTATTCGTGACATCGGTGAAACAACAGGCAATTATGCTATAAAGCAGGGAACTCTATCAATGACCAATAACGGTTCCTTCCTTGCAAGCAACTATACCCTCTCGTTTGATACAACAAAAACATTGGAAATCGTTGCAAGCGCAACACTTGACACACCCAACGGCGCAAATGGCTGGTTTTCAGGCAATGTGGCGATTAAGCTGACTGCTCCGTCAGGAAATCAAATCAGTTCAAACGGCACTACCGGCTGGGCAACCTTTATCAATGTCGATAACACAAACGGTTCAGGTAAAACGGCAACATATTACTTGAAGCGTACTTCCGACGGTGCAATTTCTGGTCCAATTACAAGTGGTAGCTACAAGGTGGATAATTCCGCCCCAACGGGCACTATCACTATGGGAACAAAAACGTGGAGCAGCTTCTCAAATTCTGTTTCCTTGAGTCTGTTTTTTAATAGTACTAAAACGGCAACTATTACTGCAAACAGCCAGCCAAGTGGAACGACAGTACAATATTTACTGTCTGATACTCCCATCGACAGTTCGGCAATAACAACCCAAACTGGCTGGCAAAACGGCAGTTCTCTTAGCATAACCCCTAACAGCAAAAAGTTTATTTATGCAAAGCTCATAAGCGGTGCAGGACAGATAAGCTATATCAACACTGAGGGTATTGTTATTTACACAGATACAGTCCAAAATACAGCAAGTATAACACATCAAAAAGATCTAGCAAATGATGAAACTGCAACTGTTACTCTGAATGGTAATACCATAGCAAAAATCAATGACGACACAAAGGATTTAGTGCTGAATACCGATTACACAATAAGCGGAGGCACAATCTCTTTTAAGGCAGCATATTTAAACGGCCTTACAGCCGGCAGTCATACTTTAACAATTTCTTATAATCCTATGGGTTTAAGCTATGTAGCAACCGCAGGCAATCAGGCACCGGCTACAACGACAATCGCTCTTACAGTTACAGAGGCGGTAACTACATATACCATAAGCATCGGAACATTAACCGGGGGCACTATTTCAGCAAACCCAACATCAGCGGCAGCAGGAGCAACCATTAACCTAACTGTAACACCGGACAGCGGTAAGCAGTTGAAATCAGGTACACTTAAGTACAATGACGGAACAGGCCATGACATCACAGGTACCAGCTTCACCATGCCGGCCGCAAACGTAACAGTATCAGCTGAGTTTGAGGATTCACCAGTAAATACATATACCATAAGCATTGGAACGTTAACCGGGGGCACCATTACAGCAAATTCAGCAACAACTGCGGCAGGAGCAGCCATCAACCTGACAGTAACACCTGACAGCGGTAAGCAGCTAAAATCAGGTACACTTAAGTATAATGACGGAACAGACCATGCCATTACAGGTACCAACTTCACCATGCCGGCTGCAAATGTAACAGTATCGGCTGAATTTGAAGATTCACCAGTAAATACATATACCATAAGCATCGGAACGTTAACCGGGGGCACCATTACAGCAAACCCAGCAACAACGGCGGCAGGAGCAACCGTCAACTTGACGATTACACCTGATAGCGGTAAGCAGCTGAAAGCCGGCACACTTAAGTATAATGACGGAACAGGCCATGACATCACAGGTACCAACTTCACCATGCCAGCCGCAAATGTCACAGTATCGGCTGAGTTTGAAGATGCACCTTCGACGTCGTGTACAGTCACCTTTAATAAAAATGGCGGGGATACCGAAGCCAGCCCAAGCACAAAGACAGCAGTGTCAGGTGACAACATAGGCACACTGCCGACAGTTCCAACAAGATCAGGGTACACCTTCAGCGGATGGAACACTGCTGCAAACGGAACGGGTATTGTATTTACAGAGACTACGACAGTGAACTCCAACCTTACAGTATATGCTCAGTGGACTATAATACCAAGTGGAGGCGGTAGCGGTTCATTCAGCGGAGGCGGTAGCTCTTCAGGGAGTACTATAACAATCCCAACTCCCCCCCCTGCTCCAATCATAACAGTTGTAACGAATACGGAAACCTCTTCCCCCAGTGTTACAAGTGCCACAACCACTGAGGCAAAAAGTGATTCAAATGGGAAAGCTACTGCTGCTGTGACTGAAAGTCAAATTACTGAGGCTGTTGACAAGGCTGCAGAGGCAGCTTCAAATGAAGGTAAAGATATGGCGAAAAAGGTAGAAATAAAGGTAAATGCTCCAGCTGATTCAAAGGCTGTTGAAACCAGCATACCGAAGGCAGCAGTCCAGGCAGCAGTCAGTAAAAAAACAGATGCAATGACAGTAACAACCCCTGTCGCAGATATCAGCTTCGATGATAAATCTCTGAATACTATTTCGGGGCAAGCAGCAGGAGATATAAAGATTACAGCTGCAAAGGTAGATGTAAGCACTCTTAGTGAGGAAACAAAACAAACTATAGGTGACAGGCCTGTATTCAACTTCAGCGTTACAAGCGGCGATAAGAACATATCACAATTCGGAGGCAGTGTAACGGTAGCTGTACCATATATACCAAAGCCAGGCGAAGATCCGAATTCTATAGTTGTTTACTACATTAATGCACAAGGTAAAACTGAAATGGTAAGCAACTGTAAATATGACCCCGCAACAGGTAAAGTAAGTTTTACTACAAGCCACTTCTCACAGTATGCAGTAGGCTACAACAAGGTTGACTTTAAAGATGTTTCGTCAACAGCATGGTATAGTAATGCAGTTAGCTTTGTAGCTGCAAGGGGTATTACAACAGGTACCGGTAATGGTAATTACAGCCCTGAAGCACAATTAACAAGAGGACAATTCCTTGTAATGGTAATGCGGGCATATGGGATAATAGCTGACGAAAACCCGCAGGACAACTTTGCAGATGGCGGGAATACATATTATACAGGTTATCTGGCAGCAGCTAAAAGACTTGGTATTACATCAGGTATAGGAAATAACATGTTTGCCCCTGAAAAAAAAATTACACGACAGGAAATGTTTACTCTCTTATATAACATACTCAAGCAGCAGGGCAAGCTACCGGCAATGGTAACTGAGAATGCACTGGCATCTTACAGTGATTCAAATAAAATAGCATCTTGGGCAAAGGATGCAATGACATTTTTGGTTGGGACAGGAACTATAAGCGGAAACGGTGGAAATCTAAACCCCACAGGCACTACAAACAGAGCGCAGATGGCTCAGGTCCTATATAATCTATTGTCTAGATAACAAAGTAACTTATATTAATCTTTAATTATAAAATGTCATTTTTAAAGAGTGAAAATAAAAAGCAGATATCGTTTTAGTGAAATACTAATTCGTTTATCTGCTTTTTATTTAATAGACTTATATATTATCTTGTATTTGAATACTAAGAATTTATTATCCTATATTAAGAAGCCGGCAGGAATTCTTCCAGAGTATCTGCTGCCTCTCATTCTCGGTTAAATCAAGCTTTAAGAACCTTTCAAGTTCTTCCTTGTGATCCCACATGGGGTAATCGGTTCCGAAAAGCATTTTCTCTATTCCGTGCTGTCTTATCATTTCCGTTGCTCTTTTGGGGTCAAGCTTGAAAAGACTGCTGGAGGTATCAAAGTATACCTTCTTTCCCATGAGGTATTTAGCTGATTCATCCCACATGCTGTAACCCCCAAAGTGAGCTGCGATAAACACGACATCCGGGAACATGCCCATAATTTTTGCCAGCTTTTCCGGGCTGGAAGACTGTTGGACCTCGTCACCTGTATGTATAAGTATGGGAAGCTTCCCCTGTGCAGCTTTATAAATAGGCAGCATATCCTCATCATCGATATTAAAACCCTGAAATTCGGGATGAAGCTTGATACCTTTAAGTCCGAGCGACATTATCCTGTCAATTTCCTCATCAACATTTTCAAGCCCCGGATGCAGTGTTCCAAAGCCAATAAAACTATCGTACTTTGAAACAGCCTCTACTATAAAATCATTTATTGATTGTACCTGCTCAACTTTTGTTGCTGTTGAATGTACTACATATTTATATACATTAATTTTTTTGCCACTTTCAACCAGTCCCTGACAATTGCCTTTACCAAACATTTCAATGCCGTAGTAATTTCCTATTGCCTTAACTGCCTTATCTACAATTTTATCAGGGAAAATGTGTGCGTGTATGTCTATTATTTTATAATCTTCCATTTGCATTCACCTTCATTTAAAAAGTCAAAAGAATTGTAGCACATATAGAATAATTATACAACAGCACAGCTCTTTAAAATCCTCCGTATTAAAAACAAATACACTCTTTTGAAGCAATTGTTTACAGTTTATTAAAACTAAATTTACATTAATAGCCTTTACTTTGGATTTTAAAAAATATAACATTAATTCTATAGTTTTGAAGGAGGTGTCTCATGACATGGCTATTCTTGTAACAGGTGGAGCCGGGTATATCGGAAGTCATACGGCTGCAGAACTTATTAAAAACGGTGAAGATGTTGTAATAATTGATAATCTTGAAAAAGGCCATAAAAGTGCCGTTAAGGGCGGAAGACTTTACATAGGCGATTTAAGAGACGATGATTTTCTCAAAAATGTTTTTATGAAGGAAGACATTGAGGCTGTAATTCATTTTGCTGCATATTCCCTGGTTGGTGAGAGTGTGGGCAACCCTTTAAAGTATTATAACAACAATGTGGTTTCTACACTTAAACTTCTTAACATAATGAAGGAAAATTCCATAAATAAAATAGTATTTTCATCATCAGCTGCAGTTTACGGAGAGCCTGAAAACATACCAATACTTGAAGATAACAGGACCCTTCCTACAAACCCTTACGGAGAGACCAAGCTGGCTGTCGAAAAGGCTTTAAAATGGGCTGATAAGGCTTATGGCATCAAATACGCTTCATTAAGATATTTCAATGCAGCAGGTGCAAACCCTGATAGTATAATTGGAGAAGACCATACCCCTGAATCACATCTGATTCCTATCATTTTGCAGGCAGCTCTGGGCCAGCGCGAACAGCTTGACATTTTCGGAGATGATTACAATACCCCGGACGGAACCTGTATAAGAGATTATATACATGTAGTCGACCTTGCCTGCGCACACATTTTGGCTTTAAAAGGCTTGAGAGAAGGTAAGGACAGCAGTATAATCAATTTGGGTAATGGGACCGGCTTTTCTGTGAAAGAGGTTTTGCAGGCTGCAAGAGAGGTTACAGGTATTGATATAAAATCACGAATATCTCCAAGAAGAGCAGGAGACCCTGCCATACTGGTCGCTTCTTCTCAAAAAGCGAAAGAAACTCTTTCATGGAAGCCTCAATACGATGACCTGAAGGCAATAATTGAAACCGCCTGGAATTGGCACAGAAAGAACCCTCACGGCTTTAATGACAAATAAGCTAACATATAGACATAAAAAAGTGAAGGCATAACCTTCACTTTTTTATTTGCATTGTAATTAATACATATCCCCTAAAAGCCTTGCCACATGCACTCCACTGGCTGAAGCCTGTGAAAGCGAATGTGTTACACCTGAACCATCTCCCAGTATATATAAGCCTTTAATCCTGGTTTCAAGGTTGTTGTCCACTTCAACCTTTGAATTATAGAATTTAACTTCAACACCATATAGTAAAGTACTTTCATTGGCAGTTCCAGGTGCAATTTTGTCGAGTGCATATATCATTTCAATAATATCATCCAGCTGCCTTTTCGGTATTACAAGGCTTAAGTCACCTGGAGTTGCGTTGAGTGTAGGCCTTGTAAAGCTCTGGGTAAGTCTGTGCTCTGTTGTCCTGTTTCCTCTTACCAGGTCACCGAATCTCTGAACCAGAACCCCTCCGCCAAGCATATTGCTAAGCCTTGCAATAGATTCACCATATTCGTTACTGTCCTTGAATGGCTCTGTAAAGTTATTTGAAACAAGCAGCGCAAAGTTTGTATTCTGAGTTCTTAGTTTAGGGTCGGAATAGCTGTGTCCGTTAACAGTCATTATTCCGTTTGTATTTTCGGTAACGACCTCACCATAAGGGTTCATGCAGAAGGTTCTTACCATATCCGAATATTTCTTTGTCCTGTAAACTATCTTACTTTCATATACATCATCTGTTATATGGGCAAATATTTCGGCAGGAAGTTCTACTCTGACACCTATATCTACTCTGTTGCTTCTGGTCTTTATACCAAGCTTGTTACATACAAGTGAAATCCATTTTGAACCTGAACGGCCCGTTGCAAGAATAAGCTTCTTGCATCTGAATTCACCCTTTGCAGTGCTGACAGAAAAAGTGTTATCCTTGCCTTCTATATCTGTAACAGCTGTATCAAACATTATTTCAGTCTTATCCTTCAAATACTCGTACATATTTGAAAGTATAACAAGGTTTCTGTCGGTTCCGAAATGCCTTACTTCCGCATCAAGGAGATGGAGATCATTTTTGAGAGCTTCAGTCCTGAGTCTTGAATTAGCCGTTGAATAAAGCTTTGCACCTTCCCCGCCCATCTTGAGATTGACTTCATCTACGTAGTGCATAAGCTCTATGGCTTCGTCATAACCGACATATTTAAAAAGCTCACCACCGAAGTTATTTGTTATGTTATATTTACCGTCAGACATACTGCCGCTTCCACCAAACCCATTAACTATGTTACAGGTTTTGCAGTCCTGACATGACATTATATTTTTCCCGTTAATGGGACATTTACGTTTATCAAGCGAATGTCCCTTTTCAATTATCAGAATTTTTATATTTCCATTAAGCCTTGTAAGTTCGTAAGCAGTGAAAATACCGCTCGCACCTGCACCTACGATTATTACATCATAATCCATAATTTGCACTCCTCCCATTTATCCCCTCATATATTATTTATTTGTTATTAAAGATATATTCGGACATAATTCTTTGAGCTATCGGAGCTGCTGCTCCTCCTCCCGAAGAACCGTTATATTCAAGAATAACTGCTACAGCAATTTTAGGATCCTCAACTGGTGCGAAGCCTATAAACCAGGCGTGCTGCTTTCTCTCGTTGTGGGTTGTGAGCTCATTTTCCGCAGTACCTGTCTTACCCGCTACATGTATTCCTCTGATAGCTGCAGTTGTTCCTGTTCCGCTTTCAACAACCGTCTGCATCATCTTTTTTACTCTGTTTGCAGTAGTGGTATCAATAATGCGGTCAAGCTCGGAGGATTTATAGTTTTTAACATCCATGCCGTCCTTTGTTTCAATTCGTTTAACAAGCATAGGCCGCATCATTACACCATTGTTGGCTATTGTGGAAGTAATCATAGCCATATTAAGAGGTGTTACAAGGACTTTGCCCTGACCTATGCCGGAAGCAGCCATATCGGCCTTGCTCATATCCTTATATGCGAACTGACTTTTGTTGAGAGGCAGGTCAAAGGGGATATTCCTTCCTACATAGAACCTGGAAGCAGCATCCTTAAGCTCACCTTCCCCTAGCTTTACAGCAATCTGCGAAAAGTAAACATTACTTGAAACTGCAAGTGCCCTGTCTATTCCGATTTTTCCATAAACTGCTCCATTCTGATTTTTAAACGGTTTACCGTCTATGGTAACACTTCCCTTATCATCAATCACAGTATTATCCAAGCCATTTTCAACAGCCATTGAGCCTATAACAACCTTGTATGTAGACCCTGGATTATAAAGACCCTGAGTTGCCCTTGGAAGAAATTTATGATCCTCCGATTCAACAAGGCCCTGCCAGTTGGCTTCAAGTGATTTATTTCCTGGGTCGAAATCGGGTTTACTCACCATTGCAATGATTTCTCCTGTTTTGGGATCCATTGCAACAACTGCACCATTTCGGTTCCCTATCAGGCTATCTGCCAGAGCCTGAATTTTATGATCGATAGTCAGGTAAAGGTCACTTCCTGACTTTTCCTTATTGTTAAAAGCATTCTTAATAGTGATCAATGGATTCGCAATATTTCTATTAAGAAGGTAATCATCATACTGTTTTTCAATAAGTGATTTACCGTATATTTTGGAATTATAGCCAATAACCTCGCTGTACAAGTGGCCGTAAGGATATGTTCTTTCCTGTTTGTCGCCTGTTTTTGTACTCTTTGCCAGTACTATACCCTTTCTGTCAAATATACGTCCTCTGAGTGTATCGTTTTCAAGCTGCTGGTTTCTGTTATTATACGGGTTGGATACTATCTTATCACCTACAAAAAACTGGAAGTACGATAGGTAGCCGGCAAGCAGCAAAAAAAGTACACACATGACCTTGAAAACAAGCATTATCCTTTTATGTTCCTTCATACTTTGCCACCTCCTTAGGTTCACTCATGGGGCTGGAGACAGCCTGTAAAAGACCCAGCAGTATAAAGCTTGCAACAATGGAGCTTCCTCCATAGCTTACAAACGGAAGTGTAATACCAGTAAGCGGTATGAACTTTATTACTCCGCCTATTATAATAAAGGTCTGAAGGCCAAACAGAGTGGTTATTCCCAATGCAAGTACCTTGTTAAATTTATTCCTCATATTAATTGTAATTTTAAATCCCCTGTAGGTAAGTATAAAGAACAGCAGAATAACTGCCATTCCGCCGAAAATACCCATTTCTTCACAAATTGCCGAAAAAATGAAGTCAGTATTGACGGCAGGTATAAGATCTGGACTTCCAACTCCTATCCCTGTCCCAAAGAAGCCCCCGGCTGCAATAGCGAAAAGGGACTGTGCTATCTGATATCCCTTGCCGTTAATAGTAGTCCAGGGATCAATCCAGATATCCACCCTTACCCTGATATGATAAAAGAGCAAGTATCCCACAACTGCACAAACTACAAAAGCGATTGAATTATATATCAGAAACTTTTTATTGTTATCAAAAATAAAAAGGCAAACCAGGAAAACAAGCAGAAATAAAAGAGCCGTTCCCCATTCCTTCTGTAAAAACAGAAATCCGATATTACCATATACAACTAAAGTAAGAAAAATTCTTTTGGGTATTTCAAACTTTATGAAAGGGAGCTTGTAATGTGTTATTTCTTTATCCGATCCCTTGTAATAGCACGCAAGGAAAAGAACAAAAAGAATCTTTATAAGTTCAGACGGTTGAAACCTGAAACCTCCCAGAGCAATCCAATTCTTTGCTCCGGCAACATTTCTGCCTATTGCTAAAGTCATTAAGTAAAGTATAAAAGGTGTTATTATGTAAAAATAAATTATATTGTTCCAAATCCTGAATTTTCGAAAAATGACATACGTCAGCATAAAAAGAATTATACCTGCCAAAAGCCATGTAAACTGTTTGAAGCCAGTATCCGCATCTAAACGGTATATCATTATAAAACCGATACTTGCAAGCATACCGACTATGAGGAAAAGATACTCGTCCCCCATGCTTTTTTTAACAATTATAAGGTATGTGATACAAATCAATATTGATATGATAAGGCCGGCCAGCAGGGTCTTCCAGTCAAAAGCTTTGCTGCTGTTGTGATAGCATAAAAGTCCGAAGCCAATCAGGTTAACAATAACAACGAGATTGACAGGCCGCCTGTAGTTAAATACGCGCAGCATTTATTCACCTCATTAACAAACTGACTATTTAAATTCAAGTTCATTTTCTTCTGTTTCATCTTCACTGTCCTCAATGTTTCTGACATAAAGAAAATCAACCTGTCCTATGTGTATTTTATCTCCGTCATGTAAAAAAACCTTACTGTCATCCAATTGTGCACCATTTAAGAATGTCCCATTGGTACTGCCCAGATCCCTCAAGGTATACTCTCCGTCAATAATTGCAAATTCAGCATGTTTACCCGAGATAAAAGGATCTTTCACAACAATATCATTGCTGTTTTTTCTTCCTACTGACATGCGTTCTTTTAAAACATATGTCTCTTCTATCTTGAAATCCAGAGCTTCACGCTGATTAATAAGCTTAAGATATGGCCTGTTTTCAAAAATAATTGTTTTACGGGCATTCATGGATTTTATATCAAGGTAAATAAGCCGGATTACACCAAAGATAAAAAGATAAATAATGACGGCAAAAATATATTTAAGTATTGACGATATCAATTCAAACAACTATATCCCTCCAGCCAAAGCCTTATTTCAGCAGTCACATTTATTATAGCATTTTCCTGTTATTTAGTCCAAATGTGCACCGTCACTGCGCTTACAATGTATTATTATAAGCATAAACCATCTCTGAAATTATCCTTATAGCGGCTACTGCATCATTTTCAGTAACGTTATTGGATAATACGGATAAAACATACGGCTTGTCTGTAAAAATAATACCAACATCATTTATAACATTTATCAGTGTACCTATCTTATGCGCAACCTTTACTGATTCTGGAACCCCCGAAGGAATTCTGTCATTGAACTTTGTATTTGTAAGGTCTTTAATCAATTCCTTTCCTACGTTGGTGTTATTGCTGCAGAACTCATATGTAAGTTTTATATACCGCCCCATATCAACTGCACAGGTCATATTGTTTTCATATTCCACTACCTGGGCTCCGCATTGGGACATAAAGCTTTTAACATTGTTTTTGCCTAAATACCTGAAAAGGATGTTTGCCGCGACGTTATCACTTTCTTCTATCGAAAGCCTAGAAAGTTCCTTGATTGTGAATTGAGTGTTTATTTTCTCATATTGAATTTTCCCTGTTCCTTCTTCATAATCCTGCTTTTCAAACTTAAGTAATGAACCTGGATTTATAGCCCCTTCAGCAATTTTCTTATAAAGGTACAAATTTAGAGGAAGCTTTATTGTACTTGCCGCCGGGAAAACCGTTGTCTCATTGATTCCAAAACTGTCTCCGGTAACCAGATTATAATAATAGATGCCATAATCACCCTTTAATGTCTCGAGATACATGACTAATTGCTGTTTTAAAAGACTTGTCTTATCTATCCTTGGATTTACCTGTTTATTCTGCACATCGCTGGTAACAGCAGGATTCGTACTTTTTGGGTTTGTGTCAGGAATAAAGCTTTCTTTTATGTTTACCGTGTTATACATAACGAAATACACTATGAACAAAAGGAGTGTTCCCGCTGAAAGCAGCCTGATTATATGCTTGACTTTCTTAATACCTATTTTTCTTTTTCTCAGAAGATTGATATCACTGTTCAAAAAAATCTCTTCTTTATAATTAAATAATTAATTATATTAAGTTTTGACAAGCTGAAAGGTTTTTATAATAACTTTACGTAATTACATCATTTCCTGAATTATCTTATACATCCCAACAAAAAAGCCGAAGGAATAATTCCCTCCGACATTTTTATTAAGTGTTATATTCAGCAAACCCTGTTCCTGTTCCCACCGTCCAGGAATGACTGTATGTTAAGTGCTATCTCGTTCATCAGCCTGTTTCTTGCTTCAAGGCTGGACCATGCAATATGCGGAGTAATTATGAGCCTGTCTTTGTCCTTTATTCCAAGCAGCGGATTATCAGCTTCAATAGGCTCCTTATCAATCACATCAAGAGCCGCACCAGCAATGAGCCTTTCATCCAAGGCCTTTGCCAGGTCTCTTTCATTTATTATGCTGCCCCTTCCCATATTAACAAGAAAGGCTGTCTTTTTCATCAGGCTTATTTCTCTATAACCTATAAGCCCCTTTGTTTTTTCATTTAAAGGAGAATGGATTGAAACCACATCAGATTTTTTTAGTAAATCATCAAGTTCAAATCTTTCATAATCAGAGTTATTATTATTTCCTGAGGTTGAATAATAAATTACCGTGCAACCAAAAGCCTTCGCTACAGATGCAACTGCCCTGCCTATTTCTCCAAGCCCTATAATGCCCCAGGTCTTACCTTCAAGGTCACTGAAAGCCCTGTCCATATTGTTAAAGGAGTCACTTCGTGAATACTCGCCCGTCTTAACATAGTCATCATAATACCTCAGCTGCTCCATAACATAGAAAAGCGTTGCAAAGGTGTGCTGAGTAACACTCAAGGTAGAATAGCCCGCAACATTTGTAACGGCAATACCCTTGGACTTCGCATAGTTGAGATCTATATTGTTGGTGCCTGTCGCTGTTATGCAAACCAGTTTCAATTCCTTCGCATCCTTCATGTTTGATTCATTAAGAATGATCTTGTTTGTTATAATAACATTGCAATCGCTGATTCTGTCTGCAACCTCTTCAGGCTTTGTAAGCAGGTGTTTTTCAACCTGACCGAACTTCTCAAAAATGGAATAGTCCAAATCAAGTCCTATTGATTTTGTATCAAGCACACATATTTTCATAACTATAATCACGTCCTATAAATATTATTTAATTCCTACTATTATTATCAGTATTCGTGGTTATTTTTAAAAATTCCTTCTTATTAGTAAAATGTTTTACATCTTCTGACTTAACACATTAAATATAGCTTCAAACTTTTCTGCTTTTTCGGTATCACCAGTTGATCTGTATACCATACCAAGAAGCCGGTAGATTTCCGGTTTTCCCGGTTCTACAGACAATGCCTTTTTAAGCATTTTTTCAGCGTTATCATAGCTTTTTTCTTTAATTGCAGTTTCAATCTTCTTTAATTCACAGCTATAAGCTTCAACAGGTTTTGTGCTCATAAGCTCCTTAAGGGTTAATCGTACCTTTTCAGCTGTAAATGGTTTTTGCAGATAAGCAACCGCACCCATTTGAGTACATTCAACAGCATTCTTAATAGTAGCATATGCTGTAATAATGATTACTGGAATATCAATTCCCATATCGCGTATGGTTTTAAGCACCTCAGTTCCACTCAGCTGAGGCATCTTAATATCCAAAAACGCCAAATCAAACACCTGGCTTTTAAATAAATCCAATGCACTCTGCCCATCATTGGCAGTTGTTACAGTATGGCCTTCCAGTTCAAGACACTTTGTTAATAACATTCTTATATTCTTTGTATCATCTGCCACCATTATATTCATCGGGATTATCCTCTCTATGTATAGGTAAAGTGAAAGTAAATACACTGCCCTCATCAAGTTTGCTCGTACACCATATTTCTCCGCCATGGGCGTCAATTATCTCCTTGACTATGGCAAGCCCGAGACCGGTACCGCGTACTTCCCTGTCATAACCCTGAACCTGAACAAATTTACCGAAAATCTTACTGACAAATTCCGGAGGGATTCCAATACCTGTATCGCTTACCGATACTTGAACCTTATCTTTTATAATACCTGCATAAACCGTAATGGAATCTCCCTTTTCAGTATATTTCAAGGCATTTGCTATAAGGTTGTTTATTACCCATGTTATTTTTTCAGGGTCAGCCTTAATTGCAGGTAAAACATCAGTTATTTCATAAACCAGGTTTATTCCTTTTTCTTTTGACTGTTCAAAATATTGTTTTATAGATGCAACAATTATATTCTCCATTGAGCACTCACGAATATTAAATATAGCTTTATCCGACTCAATTTTTGATAACTCCAGGAGTTCATGAACGAGAGTAGTTAGTTTTTCTTCATCCTCCCTGATGGTTTTAACTACATCATTCTGGGCTTCATTCAAACTACCCAGACTTCCTTCAAGCAGCATGCTTGTTCCCATAATAATTGAAGTCAAAGGTGTTTTGAATTCATGAGATACTGTAGCGACAAAATCTGTTTTCACTCTTTCGAGTTTCTTTAATTTTGTTACATCCTGAAATACAACAATAAGTCCCGTTACCGTTGATTCAGCATTCTTAACGGTAGATACGACTACGTTAAAATAATCATCCTTAGTCTTTACATGCATTATTTTTTCCCTGTAATCTTCTTGCGAATCAAGCCCGCTGCTTATATGGTCAAATAGTTCATCATTACTTACAGCTTCAAGAAAGTGCTTGTTAATAACTGTCTCTTCACGTATGTCGAAGAAATCCTCAAAGGCATCATTAAGTAATACAATCTTATAATTCTTATCCAGCACAATCAACGGATCAGAGATACTTTTAACTATTGCCAGTGACTTATTTTTTTCAGCCAGTAATGTTCCCATTGTGCTTTGTTCATATTGCTGCAAACGGTTTGTCATGTTGTTGAATTCAGTTGCAAGATGACCGATCTCATCTTTTGAGTTAATACTTATCTGCATGTTTAAAGCTCCAGCCCGTACCAATGTAATTGCCTTTGTCAAGGTATATATAGGCGTTAAAAATCTATTGGTAAAAAATCTTGATAGCAGGAAACCAATAATAACTGCCGAAACAGAAAGTATAAGGACAAAATACATTGACTTGTCGGCATAATCAGTTGCTTTTTCCTTACTTTCAAACATGGCTTTTTCATTAAAAGATATGAGCTTTTTCATCTGCTCCTTCAGAAAAGAGAAGGTAGGCTCAATTGAATTATAGTAAGATTCTATGGACTTTTGAACTCCTGATATGTTTATTGTCTCCTGTAGTTCTGAAAAAGACTTCAGATATTTATTGTAATAATCATAGATACGGGAGACATATTCCCGCTCCCCTACTTCCGTAATGTTATTGGCTTCGATATTATACCATTTCAAAAAAGCAGCAGAATTTTCATTGAATAATTGAATCCCTTTCTGCCTGTCTATATTTATATATGTAAGTATAGCACTATCCTGGAGTTCGATAGCTTCAAGCATATTTTCAACAGCATTGATACTTTTATAGTTATCGGTCATAAGTGCGTTTATTGTTCCGCTTATCTGATGAAGATTAATAACAGCCGCAGCTCCAACAATTGCAATCATCAAAACAAGTAAAAAGTATATGCTTGATATTTTACCCTTTAGTGTTTGAAACATATTTTGCACCTCGTTATAAAGGTCATTTTTACCTGAATTATATCATACTTGCTGTTTCTGTAATCAAAATTGTTTATGCTGATAGTAAAACAAAGAAATACCTTAGAAAACTATGTTTGGGCTACCTAAATTTGAATAATCAATTTTAAATATACTGGCTTTCTTTATGCATGATTTTGAGTGAATTTTTAAAAAATAATAATTGAGAATATAATATTCTGAAAGTCTTTTTTTTAACAAAGTAGAATATTTAAGATTATATAGAGAATAAGGTGGACAAATTGAGAAAAGGTATTAAACGTGTTCTAATCGGACGGCCTTTGAAAAATGAGGCCTTGGCGGATGAAAAGTATGGTGTTTTATGGGGTCTTCCCATTTTATCAAGTGATGCTATTTCTTCGGTTGCATACGCAGGCCAGGAAATACTTACCGTACTTGTACCAGTTATCGGTGGGTTAGCTTTTAAGCAGCTGACATATATCTCAGCCGCAATTGTAGGCCTGTTATTAATTCTTATGCTTTCCTACAGGCAGACAATTGATTGCTATCCTTCGGGTGGAGGAGCCTATATAGTTGCCAAAGACAATATTGGCGTACTTGCAGGTGTTACTGCAGGTGCTGCATTATCGGTTGACTATGTAATGACTGTTGCCGTAAGTATTTCTTCGGGCGTGGAACAGCTGGCAACAGCATTCCCGACAGTAAAACCATATTCTGTACCAATTGTTCTTTTTCTGATAATTCTTTTAATGATAGGAAACTTAAGAGGTATACGTGAATCATCTAAAATGTTTGGAATACCGGCTTACGCTTTTATGTTTGCCTTGGTATCTATGATAATTGCAGGTTTCGTAAAACTTTTATCGACCAGCCCTGTTCCTGTAGATCTTCCGAAGCAAGTAGAACCCATAACCTTGTTCTTGATTTTGAAAGCATTTTCCAGCGGATGCACAGCACTTACCGGTGTAGAAGCGGTTAGCAATGCGGTTCCGAATTTTAAGGAGAGTTCAACTCATCATGCAAAGAAAGTTCTTCTTCTTCTGTCTATAGTGGTATTTGTCTTGTTTAGTGGAACCTCAATACTTGCAAACTTCTATCCTGTAGACCCGGCAAACGGTGCAGTGCTTGTACAGGAAGCAAAAATTATTTTTTCAGGTGCCGGTATATTATCTTTGCCATATTTATTTATCGTAGCATGCCTTATAATTATACTTGTATTAGCAGCCAATACAGCATTTTCCGGTTTTCCGATGCTTATTTCAATAGTAGCAAAAGATGGTTATGCCCCAAGGCAACTCAGTATGCGAGGTGACAGGCTAAGCTATTCAAACGGAATACTTGTACTTTCTGTTGTAGCATCTATCATAGTAATTGTAGAAAGTGCTAAAGTAACTAACTTAATAGGGCTTTATGCCGTAGGTGTTTTTGTATCCTTTACTCTTTCTCAGACCGGTATGTTTTTAAGATGGTTAAGGAATAAAGGTGAAAAGTGGATTCCAAAAGCGTTTATAAATGGTTTGGGTGCGATTGTTACAGGTTTATCGGCAATAATAATCGCTGTAGCTAAATTCAGTGAAGGATCATGGATAGTGGTTGTAGCCGTACCTATACTGGTATTTTTAATGCTAAAAACCAAGAGACATTACAACGCCATATCAAAGCAGCTAAAGATTACGCCTGACGAGCTTTCTAAGGTTGATTTGGATACTGCAACTTATTCCAATAGGGTTATTGTACCCTTGGATAGTGTAAACAGGGCAAGCGTGAGAGCACTAAGATTTGCAAAGACTATTTCGGATAATGTAGTTGCATTTCATGTTTCCACTAATGAGGAGAGCAGTAGAAAGATAAAGGACCAGTATGCAACCCTGAATACAAGTATACCTTTAATAGTTAAATATTCGCCTACCAAGACGATTCTGGATTCACTTGCGATATATATAGAATCAGTCGAATATGATTATAAAAGAGGAGATATGATAACAGTACTGCTTCCCCAATTTGTAACAAAAAAACGGTGGCATTCTCTATTGCATAATCACTCAACTGCATTTATAAAGAGCAATCTTCTTAGGCATAAGCATATTGTTGTAATGACAATGCCGCTGCAGTTAAAAGATGATGATTTTGTCTTAAAAGTTAGTAAAGGCAGCTAAATAATTTATTAAAAATAAAATGAGGCAGAGTTAGCATGATTCTAACCTGCCTCATTATTGTCCATATCAATTTTAATATCCGTACTACTGCCATTTATCCTGTTCAAACTGGTCAATAATCTTATTATCAATGTTATACACAGTAAGTTTAATCTTGTTTTCGTTTATATCCACAATAATATAATGATATTCAGGTATAGGAGGGACATCCACGCCTTTTTTGCTTGTATATCCGGTATAATGAGGTGCGCCGAACCCGCCCGTTGTTATCTGGTATATACTTTTTTGGAAAGTCAAATCCTTAGCGTCCGATTTTTCATTGAAGCTTGAATCAATATGTCTTTTGGAATAAAAATGTTCATGTCCGCAAAACGCCATAGGAGCAGCTGAAGTGTCGAATAACTTCCACAAACTGTTTCTCAACGTAAGGTTGGCATCCAGCGAGCTTCCCACATGATCTCCTGTAGGGTATGCAGGTTCATGAATAAAATAAAGGTTATGGGCCTTACCAGAGTCGATATTGTTCTTTACCCAGGTCTGCTGTATACTTGAAATTGTATGGACTTCTCCCGGGTGATCCGAATTAAGCATAAAAAACCTTGTGTTACCCTGATCAAAATAGTAAACCGTCCTGTTATAGCCTTCCATAAAACTTGCCTTAAACTCGGGAAAGACTTCTGCAAAAGCTTTCTCCCCATCCGGGCCTGCAATAATCTCATGGTTTCCGATTCCCGGGTAGAAAAATTCAATTGGATAATAGGCAGTTATCAGCTTTTTGAAATATTCAAGCTGGGCTTTGGTTGTGCTGTAGGATTTACTGCCACTGCAGATATCCCCCGGCATTATAGCAAATTGTGGTTGTGGAGATACTGTTTTTATTTTTTCCATAATTCCTTTTACAACTGCCGAGTTTACCCCATTATCAGAGCCACGGCTATCTCCCATTACCACAAAACGCAGAGCCCCGGTTGGGGAGGTATTATTGAAAGAAGTAGAGGTAGTCACATTCTGAATAATCTGTCCAGTTGTCACTTGCTGTGTTGCAGACGTTTGACCGGTAGACTTGGTCTGTCTGTTGTTACTTCCGGTTTTGCCACAAGCAGCAAAACTCAATGCAAGTATCACTATAAGAATTAGGCTTAACCTTTTTTTCACAGTAAATCTCCTTTTAGGTAAAAATTATATTTTATAAAATTCCCCAAAAATTATTTTTTAATCAGTATAAAGATGGCTTGCCTCTTTCCAGACAAGAACAAAGGTGGCTTTGACACGTTTGTTTGTACATGTGCATTTCTGAAGCATGAAGAAAATTTGCACGTGCAATTAAATCGAAAGTTTTTTATTGTCTAGGAATTTTTCACATTAGCCATAGAAGCCTTAATTTTTTAAGCATTATAGAGACTTATTCAATCAAAAAAATATACATTCCTAGGCAATAAAAAAGAACTGCCCTTATAAGACAGTTCATCTTGATATTAAAACTCTAAAATAGTTCCGGTAGAGAAATAATGAACCGTGTCATTTGCTACTTCTTTCATAATCCTAAAAGCCGGTTTGCCAGTGCAATGTCCGGTATAAATGTGTTGAACCCCCGCTTCATTTAATGTACGAACCATTTGCAATATCTCTTCCCTGGAGTAAGCACATGAAGCTGCACCCAATAACCCCATTAAGTGAAAACCACCTATAACCGCATATATATCAGAGTTAGGAAATGCCTCTTTCACTTCGTTTACGATATTACAGATTCCACCATGGGAACAACTATTAAGGATAATGAGACCTTTTGTGCACTCAAAGACAAGACTTTGTTCGTGTGAAAAATCATCCGGCACAAAACCGTTTTGAGTCTTTTTATACATATGAGCTTTAGCACCAATTTTCTCCAAATCCTTCGTTGAATGCGGCACAAGCCACACTCCTTCAGCTAGCTTGTATATTCCATCCACAGCTGAAAATCTGTCGTAATACTCCCTCATTATATTTTTAGGCATACCAACATATGTTTTGAAAGGACCGGCTTTTAAATAGAACGGCGTATCACCAATACCCCTTACATAGACCTTTGCTTTGTTGTTTACCGAAAAGAAGTCTGCATATCCTCCTGAATGATCAAAATGCTGGTGAGAAAGCACAGCAATGTCAACGTTGCTGATATCTATTCCTAATGTATTCGCATTCGTGAGGAAGCGGTTCGAGCTTCCCGTATCCAAAAGATATGAATTTCCATTGTATTTGATATGGACACATAGTCCGTGCTCTTTTTTATATCTTTCGTCTGATTCATTTTCAATCAGGGCCGTTACCTTCATATATGAACTACCCCCCTAGACTTTCAATAATTTCGACTATCTTAAACACAAGATCTTTATTTTAAAAATTTGTCTATTGCTCCGCTTAAATCCTCAAGCACTTTTTTATCCCCAGTTTCAACTGCATCTACTACACAATGATTTATATGATCCTGCAAAATTATTTTTCCAACATTATTTAAGGCAGACCTTACCGCCGATATCTGAATAAGAATCTCGCTACAGTCCCTGCCCTCCTCAAGCATTCTTTTTATTGATTCCATATGGCCTATAGCTCTGGACATTCTATCCAGTACTTTTTTTGTATCCTCATGCGGATGTGTATGCTTTTGATCCATCATTAGCTCCTTTTCAAGCAAAAGTTAATAACGATTCAGTAGAATAGGAACAATATTCCTTTTTCAACCTTAATCTTATCACATTTAACTCTATGAAACCAGACAACAGGTATCCAAGAGTTTGTTACAAACATAATCAATTACCGGTTAAAGTACTTCCTGTCATAAAGTAAAGCCGCATTCAGAACTACCAATACCGAACCAGCATTATGAACAAGTGCACCTGTAATAGGTGTAAGTAGCCCCAATACCGAGAGCACAATAGCAACAGCATTTATTGCCATAGATGCGGAAATATTAAACTTAATTGTCTTGATGGTTGCATTGGAAAGTCTTTTTATATAACTGATTTTTGTAATGTCATCTCCCATAAGTGCGATATCAGCAGCTTCAATTGCTATATCACTGCCCATTGTTCCCATTGCTATACCAACAGTGGCTGCCTTTAAAGCAGGAGCATCATTTACACCATCACCAACCATACAAATAAGTTGACCATTATTCTGCAATTCTGTTACAGCTTTTACCTTACCCTCAGGCAACAGAGAGGCACGTACCTCGGTAATACCTATCTGATTAGCAATATGGCGTGCAGTCTTTTCATTATCACCAGTAAGTAAAACAGTTTTGGTAATACCATTTTCAGCAAGTTTTCCGATTACTTGTGATGAATCCTTTTTTAAGGTATCAGAAAGTGCAAGTATGCCAAGAACTGTATTTTCATCTGCTACGATAATAACTGCCTTACCTTGCTCCCTCAAATCAGCAATAATGGATTTTACATTATCATTTATAGTAATGCCGTTTTCTTGCTGAACAAGCTTTTCATTACCGCAAAAAACATGCCTGCCTTCAACAAATGCAGATACACCTTTACCGATAGCCATTAAAAAGTTATTTGTTTCTTTAAGTACAAGTTCCTTTCCCTTTGCAAAAGAAACAATAGCTTTACCAAGCGGGTGCTCTGAACGGTTTTCGGCTGAAGCAGCAAGCAGGAGGAGAGAATTATCATCCATATCGAAGGATACTACATCAGATACAACCAGATTCCCATGTGTTAGCGTTCCTGTCTTATCAAAAGCTATTGTATTAATGCTTCCCATTCTTTCAAGCGCTTCACCGGATTTAATCAAAACGCCGAACTTTGTAGCTTGACCTATTGCAGCAACAATCGAGGTAGGCGTTGCAAGTGCCAATGCACAAGGACAGAAAACCACAAGAACTGTTACTGCACGAACAATATCTTTTGTTACTATATAAGCTACAATTGCTATAAGACATGCAATAGGCACAAGCCAGGTTGCCCACTTATCAACTATTCTTTGCATTGGAGCTTTATTGTTTTCTGCTTCCTTTACCAACTGAATCATCTTTTGCAGCGATGAATCCTCAAATGCTTTTGTAACTTCTATATCAACAGAACCAAAATGATTGATTGTTCCGGTGAAAACACTGTCACCAGCTGCCTTATCAACCGGTAATGATTCACCGGTCATGATAGACTGATCGACAGAGGTTTGACCGAATGTAATTATACCGTCAGCAGAAATAGTTTCACCTGGCAGTACTCTAATAACGTCACCCACCTGTAATTCTTTTGCATTAACTATTTCTTCTTTAACTCCACCACCAGGCAATACTACAATGCGTCTGCCTGTATTCGGAACCAGTTTTAAAAGTGCCCCAATGCCTTTTTTTGTCCGTTCCACTGTCATGTCCTCAAGCCAGGCACCAATAGCCATTATAAATGCAACCTCACCTGCAGCAAATATCTCACCAATAGAAATACAGGCAACCATAGCAATTGTGATTAGCAGGGCTGAACTGATAAAAAACTGTTTTATCACCCGTACAATGGCAAGATAAGCAAGTGGGAAGCCTGAAATAACAATAGAAAACCATGCAGGATCAATCGGGAAATTATAATTTTTCAGCAGACCTATATGCTCAATAAGGCTGGCCGCTAAGAAAATGCCTGATATTATCAGCATTGGTACAGAATTAAGAAAATCATTTATTCTTTTCATAGGAATCCCCCTGATTTATCATTTAATGAACTCTTTAAGAACCTACCTGTTTGTGTAGATGATTCTTATATCCCCCCATGGGGGTTATTAAAATTATAGTATTAACACATGGCTGTTGTCAATATGTACAAGTAACCATCTTATTCAGGTATACATAAAATGAATAAGGTTATAATTCAATAGTTTTTCCCGGAGGCAAGACAATGTCAACCTTATATAATATAAAAAATAATATCTATTGTCCGTATCTCTTTTATCCCGGAGCGCAGTTTTATCCATTAACAGGAATAAGCTACACTGCAGTAAATAATCCTTCAACTCAATATGTGAATTCCATAGATCGTGAGTCCATTGAAAACATAATAGGGAAGAAAGGCACAATGCAGGATGGGGTTTTAAAATTCACTTTTCCACGTTATGATTTGAAAGTAAATATAGGGTCGGTTTCTGTAGCACCCGAACTTGCACTTACTTCCTGGATGGCTTTTCATCAGGTAGGTAGCAGCAGCATGGTTATGGGTGATCTTGTCCTTCTGGAGAGTGAAATTGATCCGGTCATTTCACAGCTAATTGCTAATGGCCTTCAAATTACTGCTTTACACAATCACTTGCTTTATGAAATGCCCCGGATTATGTATTTACACTTTTCAGGTATCGGAGATGCGGTTAAATTAGCACAAGGTATAAAAAATGTTTTTTCTGTAACCAAAACTCCCCTTACCGGTCATTCAGCAAGCCAAACATTACCGGAAGAGTATTGGAGTGAAGTCGAAAGAATTATGGGCAAGAAAGGAAACCGTGCAGGTAGAGTAATACAGTTTTCATTTCCCAGAGCAGACACTGTTAAAGAGTTCGGGGTAGAAATACCACCAAGTATGGGGATTTCTCAAGCGATCAATTTCCAGGCTGAAGGTCAGAAAGCTGCTGTTACAGGAGACTTTATCCTGCTTGCAAATGAAGTGAATCCGGTTATTTATGCACTAAAACGAAATGGTATTACAATTACTGCCGTTCACAATCATATGCTTTATGAGTTTCCCCGATTGTTTTTCCTCCATTTTTGGGCTGTAGATAATCCTGAAAAGTTGGCTTACGGTCTTAAGCATGCACTTGGGCAGACAAATACTATCTTTTAGTACTCATGCCGCCAACGAAAGCCCGGTGTACGGAACATACGCAAGTTCAACAAATTCATGGATTAGGCTCCCGGAATATCCGCATTGTTAGGCATCTAAGACTTCCACCACCGGCCAACAGAGCATCAGGATGAAAATGAATGAATTTTACTCCTTCACTTTCGAGAAGATTTATAGTTTTCTGATTTAGTGAAATATCATAATTGATAATTTTGCCTGGCTCCAAGGGCACGAAAGAGCTTCCCCACTTCTTTTGCTCCTCATCAGTCAAAGCAACCATATCTACATTCCGCTTGTTCATAAATTCCTTTATACTTATTTCTTATTTTAAACAAATTCTTAAGAATGTAAAAAAGCATGAAGATAAACCAACAACATGCTTTTTCAAGTATAAAGTCCCGTTTTTGAATTCAAAGAATATGCTACAATTTGAATTGCTTTACTATCTTTTGCAATTCGTCTGCCATTTCTGACAGAATAGAAGCCGATGAGAATATTTCCTGAAGACTGGCTGTTTGTTCCTCGACCGCAGAGGCCACTTCGACACTGCCGTCAGAAGACTCGGCAGCAATATCTGAAATACTTCTGCTCATCGTTTCAACCTTCTTTATCTCATCAACCATGCTTTCAATTTCCTGTGTAATATTTTTTATCTGACTGTCAACACTCTCACTTGTGCTTACAATTTCGGCAAACGCTGTCTTCGCCTCCTCAGCCATCTGCGTGCCTTCTTTTGCTTCTTGAACGCCTAATGACATACTGTAAGCAACCTGTTGTGTTTCTGATTGTATATCCTTCAGTATGCCTGTTATATCCTGCGTAGCATTTGCAGACCCCTCAGCCAGTTTGCGGATTTCGTCAGCTACCACTGCAAAACCCTTTCCGTGTTCCCCTGCTCTTGCTGCTTCAATTGCCGCATTTAAAGCCAGTAAATTGGTTTGGGATGCAATATTTGTAATTGCGTCGAGTATTTTTTTTATTTCCTTAGAATGTATTTTAAGAGTTTCTGTAACAGCTTGAGTAGCTATGATTTTTCCTTCTATGACGCTAATTTGATTGAGCAATGATTCCATCTTTTCATTGCCTACGTTTGCTGCATTTGTAGCTTTTTCGGATGTGTCCAGAATATTATGGGCATTCTCATACATTTTCTTATTTCCTTCATACAAATCATTCATAACATTAACAATTTTTTGTGTCTGTTCAGATTGTTCGAAAGATCCCTGTGAAACCTTCTGAATAGAATTAGCCACTTGCTCAAT
>JAEWTV010000097.1 GCA_023397675.1 Bacillota bacterium
ATATCCGAAACCATCTTTGCAGACGCCCAGGTGTGTTTGCAGCCGACGTGTCCAAGGAACATCGAGACATTGGGCTCGTAGTTCTCGAAGATGCCCTCCACGAGCTTGACATGATGCTCGCTGGGACCGGAGGCACCGTGAATCATTGGGTTGTTCTGCATTTTTCTGCCCATGGTTTTGAAGCAGTCGCGTCTGTCATCCATGTGATCGTATGTAATATCCCCCTGGAAGCCGAAAGCGTCCATGACGGCGACGGCGTTATACTCCTTCTGCATCCAATCCATTATACCTGCGTTGCCCCAAATCATGTTCTGAAGCATCGCAACGCGATATTTTTCGTCCTCGCATGCTCCCATTCCGAGATCGACCATCATCTGTCCGGCCTCAAGCTCACTTTCGTAGAGGTCACCCATAATGGGATAGCAAGCAACAGCGTTTGTTGTTCCGTTCAGAACCAGCAGACGTCCGGGCAGCGGGCAAGGCTTGTTTTTCCGCAAATCGGCACACTTTTTCTGAAGTGTAAAGTTACGGTTAGCGTTTTCCATGTAGTATTTGAGTTTGTCCCAGTCGAGCTTGTGCCCCGTGTGCTCTTCCATAAAGGCGACAAGGTCCTCCATCTGGTCGGCAAGGTACTCGGCTCCACGTTCATCACGGCGGAAAGGCATATCAAAGCTGAAGGTTGGAACCCCGATAATTTTTTCCATCGCGGGGTAGGCAACACGCGAGCTGTCGCAGGGGACGGAGTTGTAAATAAACATATCGGGCTGCATTCCGTATGCGCCGCTAAGCCATGCTCCGAGCTCCACCTTATCAAGACCGCACATCGAAGCGCCAACGTATTTTTCGGCTTCGTCAATGTATTTCGCAGTCAGAGAGGGGTTTGTAGAAAGACGGAAGGGAATGGTGTCAAGATAAAAACCGACGCAGTCAAACGCGGCAATTAATTCGGTCGGAACCGAGCCGCCGTAGAAAACCAGCTTTTTGCCGTTTTTATGGGCATCACGGAAACCGTCCCACATGAATTTCTGGATTTCCATTGTCCAGAGCATGTCAGGGTTTCTTTCCTTCATGCGCTCTATGGAGGCGTCAATTTTGGTGCAGGCGAACTCGGTTATGGTCATTTCTCCCTTTAGTACGAGTCCTTCAAGGTCTTTTATATCAGCCATTTCTTAGTCCTCCTTCTCAATCATTTCAACGAACGCTTCAGCGCGTATCGCAAGCTGACCAACGTTTGCCATATGCTCTTCTCTTTCAACCGTCAGCAGGGGAATGCCAGCATCTTTTAGCTTCTGCTCGAGCAGGACGTTTTCGCCGCCCCAGCACTCGCAGTTCTGCATTCTTTCATATATGACGCCGTCAGCGTTATAGTCCCTGACAGACTTGATAATAAAATCGTGCATTTCAACGTGCTTGTCCATCATTCTCGGACAGACGAGACGCTCCAGATAATATTTTGCAATTGAGCCGAGAACGTCCTTATCGTCGGTGACGAGCGGTACATTGAATCCCCTTGCCCCAAAGCACAGAGCGTCCGCAACAACCAGTCCGCCCTTATCTTCGATGACTTTGATGTATTCTGGGTTATCCAGCGCAGAGCCAATCAGCATAATGCGTGCGCGTGCGTCCGTAATCGGTGCACGGTTTTTTGCATCTGCAAGGAAAGCCTTGAGGAGCTCTATGTATTCGTCAATCGGCATATTAGTAGCAGAAAGTGTCAGCTTCAGCATATCGGTACCGCTTATAACCGGGTTTTTCTCGCGGCGCAATTCATAAACCTGATTTACCAAAGCTCGGGCCTCGTTCAGCTTTACTGCGGCAGCCTTGAGCTTTTCATCGGTTATCTTGTTACCCGTGAGCTTTTCAAGTGCGTCTATAAGGTCCTGCAATTCTGCTTTATAGAAGGGGACAGTTCTGGGATTTGACAAACGCGGCGCACCAATCTGCATTATAAACTTGCTATTGTCGCCTCTTTCGTTAATGTACTTTGCGTTATCATAAACGCGGGATGCCATCATGCAGCCGTCGGAAACCACTAAGCCGTCAAGCTCGTAGGTTCCATCAAGCCAGTATTGAAGGATGGATTTTGCAAAACTGCAGCTGAAGCTTGACATCCATGTTTCCGCAGCGCTGCTGTCAACGCAGTTCGTGGCTCTCATGCGGACGGGAAGTATATCCGCGGCATAAAAAATCTCCTCAGGTACATGGCAGCAAATAATGCCCAGAGCCTTCTTCCCCTTGGCCCTCCAAGCCTTTGCAGCCTCGTTTGAAATATCAGATTCAAACAGCTTCTCGTAACTCATGTTTCTCCTCCTTATTGTTGTGGAACAACGCTTATTAAAGCAGACAGCATTGTTGCCGTCTGCTGCTTAAGGACTTGGGTATAGCGTCACAAATGGATTATAACACCGAACTTTAAGTAAATAAAGTAATTTTGTTTCTGATACAGCTACACATGTTCACAAAAATTATGTGACTTTTTCGCCATTTTGTCTCGTTAGTAACGTTTGGAATGAAACTATCTATGTCATAAAAAGGAAATCGTAGTAGTGGAGTTATACTGCTTTTAAGCGCAAATAATGTGATAAAATGTCAGAATCTGACGAAGGTTGCTTGACATACGATTTTTTTCAGATATTATGAATACTATTCGGTATCCTTCATTTTTTAGTAAATGAAGGTCAACTTTAACATTAATATCCTATAAAAAATATACATCAATCATTGATTTAGCGAAAGGACTTACCCAAATGATAAAGAAAATTGTAAAAAAACAGGAAAATGCACATGATTGCTTTGTATGCGGCCTAGATAACGACAGCGGGCTGAAAACTGCTTTCTATGAGCTTGAAGACGACACAGTCATAGGACTCGCCGTTGCAAAGTCAATTCATCAGAGCTATACCAATACTGTCCACGGCGGAGTAATCACAGCGCTTCTGGATGAGACAATCGGCAGAGCGGTTAAGATTACCGAGCCGGAAACATGGGGTGTGACCGTTGAAATTAACGTTACTTTCAAAGCTCCTGTACCCTATGACGAGCAGCTTATTATTACGGGCAGGATAACTGAAAACTCCACCAAAATATTCTTCGGCGAAGGCGAGGTCATACTTCCGGATGGCACCGTCGCGGCTTACGCATCCGGCACGTTTTATAAAATGGCCGCAAGCAGGCTTGAAGCAAGGGGTGCCGACAGAAATATGATGCAGCTCTATCTTATGGATACCGATCCTGTAGAAATTGATATGCCGATTGAAGTTAGCAGCAAAGTTAATGCCTGACACCTCCAGAGACCTCTGCATTTTTAATACGCTCCGGGCACAGCTTAAATATCAAGCAAGCACGAAAGTATACTATACCCGGAAATAAACTAATATTAGTAGCGGGTGACGATATTATGAAGAGCGAGAGAATGAGATGTATAGCGCTTGAAGATAGAATTATGAGCGCTGAAGAAGCCGCCTCTTACATAAAATGCGGTATGACAATCGGAATGAGTGGCTTTAGTACAGGTGCGCCTAAAGCAATTCCTCTTGAGTTTACCAAGCCAGGAAAGGTCAGCAATCTCACCATAATTCAGGGAGCAGGCATCGGTATGCTCAAGGAGCTTGCCGAATCCGGTGCCGTTTCTCGTTATGTTGCGTTCCAATGGAGCAGTGAGATGCGCGGAGAGATTAACGCCGGAAAGATTGCGTTTACGGACGTTCATTTGGGGCAGCTATCAAGTAAAATCCGCGGCGGAGTTTTCGGAAAAATTGACTATGCCATTGTCGAATGTTCCGGCATAAACGAGGATGGCGGCATCGTGCCTTCTCTTTCAATGGGTATTAATAATACTCTTCTGGACTGTGCTGATAAAATTATTCTCGAGCTTAATCTGGCCGTTCCTTCCGAACTTGAGGGTATGCATGACATATTTTCGAATGACCGTAAACCTCTTAACGGTATCCTCGAAAGAAGAGGTGAACACGTTTTTCGCTGTGACCCAGAAAAAATTGCAGGTATCGTGATAACAGACACTTCGGAACCTAAAATCAACTTTCGAGATACAAATGTGGTTTATCAGGACATCGCGAGGCAGGTTCTGTCCCTTATGGACAAGGAAATTAATTCAGGCAGACTGCCGCGGAATTTCACTCTTCAGGCTGGAGTCGGTGGAGTTGCGAACGCGGTGCTTCAAGGTCTGAGCGAGGGCGGTTACAAAAATCTTAAGATGTTTACCGAAGTTTTAGCTGATAGCGCTCTTGACTTTGTTACAAGCGGCGTTATCTCCGAGGCTTCAAC
>JAEWTV010000052.1 GCA_023397675.1 Bacillota bacterium
CTTTAAAGAAATCGATGATCTGCCATGGATGGAGTATAGAAATATAGGATTTACCACATATGAATATACGCAGAAATATAATTTTAAACAATGGATCGAGAAAACGGTGCAAGGCGGGAAAGCAGTAATTGGAAGTCTTGGAGACGAATACAAGTATAGAAGAATTTTTTGTGTCATACGCTTAGAACGGCGCATTGTGGGACATTTGGCGGTTTTAGAGTATAACCGGTCCTTTACAGATAAGGATTTGGAAATAACAGAGTTTATATGTGATGTCATTGCAGATGAGATGAAACATAGTCAAAATTCCGGTTATAAATATGATTGGCTGGCGAATCGTTTCATCTCGGATTTGATACAGGGAAGTCTTTTAGAACCAGAATTAATCGCAGACAGGGCTAAGCGGCTGAAGTGGAAATTACCGGATAATAAATATCTGATTGCGATAAAATACAATCACTATTCCGAAACGTTTGGCTTAATTTCTTTTATAAGAGAATCACCTCTTTTTAAAATCTCCAATGGGCAGCTCATGTTCCATGACAATCATCTAATATTAATTACAGGCTGCAGTAAATCTCAATATTTAACAGATCAGGATATTAAGCCTTTATCCGATTATCTGAAGTTAATGCATATGATTGCCGGTGTCAGCCAATATTTTGAGGAAATATCAGAGATTCCAAAGGCCTATCGGCAGGCCCTGGCAGCAATTCGGCTGGGAAAAAGAGAAGAAGCAGAACGACACGTATATCGTTATGAAGATTATGGAATTTACGATATGTTAGACCAGATCAAAGAACAAAAGGATTTAATTCATTATTGCCATCCGGATATATTAAGGCTTAAGGAATACGATCAGAATCATAAAACAGATTATTTAAAAAGTTTCTATACCTATATTGTAAATATGGGGAATTTAGCTGCTTCCGCTGACGAACTCTATATTCATAGAAATACGATGAATTACCGTCTGTCTAAGATACAAGAGTTGATCGCTGTGGATATTCACAACCGGGACTGTTATATGGCACTCTATATCTCTTTTAAAATATTAGAGTATACGAATCGATGAGATAAATTTTCATTTGTGCAGATGTGTGATTGTTGAATCCCATTTTCTAAATAAATGCACGATGCATAAAAGGCTGTAACTATGTTAGGATGAGTATGTTAATAATTTATCAAAACATAAAAAACGGAGGCGGCATATGAATTACGATATTTTGAACACACCATTCTCCATCGGAACTATGATTGTAAAGAATCGTATCGCCATGGCACCAATGGGATTAAACTCAGGTCATACAGACGGAACAATTGCGGATGATGAAATCGATTATTTTGAAGAAAGGGCAAAAGGAGGAACCGGACTCATCATTATGGGCTGTCAATTCTTAACTCAGGAACTGGCTCAGGGCTCGATGGAAGGGTATTTGGATAATACCTATGTCATTCCTCAATTAACGACATTAGTGGAGGCCGTGCATCGCTATGGAACAAAAATTTGTGCACAGCTTGGCTGCGGTACCGGAAAAAATGCATTTCCCAATATGTTAAATGGAAAGGCCCCGGTATCCTCTTCTGCGATTCCTTCTATGTTTGATCCGAATGTACTCTGCCGTGAATTAACCGTTGAAGAAATAAAGACAATTATGAAACAATTTGCTTTTTCCGCGAAAGTATTAAAGGATGCTGGATTTGATGCCATTGAAGTTCATGGTCATGCAGGATATTTAATTGATCAGTTTATGTCTGAAATCTGGAATAAGAGAAAAGATGAGTATGGTGGAAATCCCGAAAACCGTATGCGTTTTGCGGTTGAAATTGTACAATCCATACGGGAAGCTGTGGGACCTGATATGCCAATCTTATTCAGAATGGCAGTAAAGCATAATTTTGAAGGCGGACGTACCTTTGAAGAAACCATTCCTCTGATGCAGGAACTGGAAAAGGCAGGGGTTGACGCACTGGATGTTGACAGCGGCAGCTATGAAAATATAGATTATATCTTTCCTCCTGCTTATCTGGGAGACGCATGCATGGCAGATGTCTGTGAGGTTGCACGTAAGGCAGTACGAATTCCCCTGCTGAATGCAGGCAATCATACTCCTGAAACAGCAGTTCAGTTAATCGAAAGCGGAAACGCTGATTTTGTATTAATGGGAAGACCAATAATTGCCGAACCGGAGATGGCAAACAAAATCTTAAGTAACCGCCGTGATGAGATCAGGCCCTGCATTCGCTGCAATGATGACTGTATTGGAAGAATTCTGACCAGACTGACAAAAATCAGCTGCTCGGTCAATCCGGCTACCGGATTTGAAAAGCGATTCAGACTTCTGAAGGCTGAAAACCCCCGGCATGTAGTCGTGATTGGAGGCGGACCTGGCGGAATGGAAGCAGCCAGAACTGCTGCACTTATGGGACACACGGTTGACTTGTATGAAAAGGAAAGTGATTTGGGCGGTCAATTGCGCAGCGCGGCAACTCCTCCTTTTAAGAGTCAGCTGCGTGAACTGGTTACCTGGTATAAACGCCAATTGGAATTAGCAGGTGTATCAGTATATGTCAATGCCAAAATAGAAGAAGATAGCCCGGCTCTTGCAAAGGCTGATGCGATTATTATTGCTGCTGGAGCAGTTCCCATAATGCCGCCGATTAAAGGGATTGAGAATACAATTAATGTTCTGGAGGCGCATCTTGATGAAAATAAGCTGAAAGGAGATAAGATCGTCTATTGCGGAGGCGGTTTATCTGCGTGTGACAGTGCTTTGGAAACAGCTATCAAAGGGAAAAAGGTTGCAGTCATAGAAATGCTTGATGAAGTAGCTGCGGGAGATCATATGATAAATAAAGCCGCTTTAATACCAATGCTTTTAGAGAATAACGTGGAACTTTATACGGGACACAAGGTGCTTGAAATCACGGCAGAAGGTGTTAAAGCAATGCAAAAGGATGGGAAAGAAGTATTCATTGAAGGAAATACAATCGTCGCGTCCTTTGGAATGAAACCGAACAATGAAACAGCTGAAGCTATTGATGCAAGATACCATAATAAGGTGCGTCTGATCGGTGACTGTACGATAGTCGGCAAGGTCGGCGGTGCTGTGAGAAGCGGTATGTATGCTGC
>JAEWTV010000068.1 GCA_023397675.1 Bacillota bacterium
GTTGCATCGTACCGGCTTGAGAACGAGCGAGCAGCTTACAGATGCCGCAGTAGGCTTTCACCAGGGCGAGCCATGGAAGGTGGGGTCTGGGGGAAACCGTGGCGGCGAACAGGTTTCGCCCCAGAAATACTTTGAAATGCATAGAAGTTTTTTCACAGTGCCCTAGCTGGCCTTAAGCGGCAAGCGCGACTTTTCCGCCTCAAGAATAACTAAAAAAAGATAATAATTAAGAGCGTCCTCTTCTGACATATTAGCCAGACCCATATTCTTGTATTAAGGGTGATGATATGTATGAAGCAAAGTGTAAAGGTACGTATGATGGGACGCTGTACATTCCACATTTTGAGTTATATAATAATTAAAACTATCTTTTTGTGGGGATGTTTTCATTTGAGATTAAATAATCAATTTAAAAAAATATATGAATACAAAAAGCTTTTATGGTTGGTCTTAGTTATAGTTATTTCCTCAGTTCTTTTTGAAAAATTATACTTATTGGAACCTGTTTTCAGTCGTATAATGAGTGCTTCAGAATACCTTTCATGGCATACAATATTTGAATTTATGAGTATATTGATATCATTCTGTGTTTTTATCCTGCCTTATTATGCGTATCGGCAAAGCCGCCGGTTAAGGGGCATACTTATAGCCAATGTTTTTTTGACAATGAGTATTATAGATACATTTCATACCCTAAGCTTTAAGGGTATGCCTCATTTTTTAATTGAAAACACTGGTGCGAACAGGGCCACAACCTTCTGGGTTATCGCAAGACTAATAGGAGCAATAGGAATAACATTAGCAAGCTTAATCAAAATAAACAGGAAATCCAATGTAGATCGGAAAGTTTTCTCTGGTATTGCAATTCTGTTTTCTCTTTCTGTTTTAGTCATAGTTACATATTTTCCGAATGTTATTCCTGCTATGTATGTTGAGGGAATGGGAGTAACCCAAATAAAGAAAATCCTTGAATATGTGATTATAATATTCCTATGCTTTGCAGGAATCTTGTATTTGCGCCAATATTTAAAAAACAGAGACAACTCAAATCTTATAATTTCAATTGCAATTACTATCGGAATTTTCAGTGAATTAGCATTTGTTAGATATTATTCCGTCTATGATATATACAATTATGTAGGGCATGCTTACAAGTTTATATCTTACTTTATGGTTTTTAGGATTGCTTTTATTAAGAATATTGAAAAGCCATACCTGGCATTATTTAAAGCTAAAAATAGGCTGGATAAATATGCAGGGCAATTAAACAAGCTTGTTGCTGAACGTACCGAGGAACTACAACAGGTAAATGAGGAATTGAGTCAAAAAAATCAAAAGCTATTGGAAGACCTTGAATTTGCACGTGATATTCAGAAAGCAATTTTGCCGGGTAAGTTCCCTAATTGCGATCAGTTAACGTTTGAAGCAAAATATTATCCTGCAGAAAGAGTAAGTGGAGATTTTTATAATATATTCAAATTGGATGAAGATAGGATAGGAATGTATATTGGAGATGTTTCCGGACACGGAGTTCCAGCTGCAATGCTTACGGTGTTTTTGAACCAGTGCATAAAAACAGTACAAGAATTAGATGGCAACAGGTGTGAAGTAATAAAACCCTCAAAGGTTTTGGAAAATCTATATGAATCGTATAATAGAGTAAATTTTAAGGATGAAGTCTACATCTTGGTTTTGTATGCAATTTATAATATAAAAACTATGGAACTCACATATTCATCAGCTGGAATGAATGCACAACCGCTTATAGTAAAAAGAAATAGCGAAATAATAGAAATCGATACTACAGGTCTGCCCATCTGCAAGCTTATTAATATTACTCCGGCAAATTATACGGATAAAACAATTCAATTGGAAAACGGGGATAAAGTGTTTTTTTATACCGACGGCTTGATAGAATCCTATGATAACAAAACGGGAGAAATATTCACATTGGAATATTTGAAGGAATTCCTGTTAAAAAATAATGGCAACTGCTCGAAGCTTTATAATGAAATAGACAAGAAAATCAAAAATATTTCCGGCAATAGTGGACTCAAAGATGATATTACATTTTTTATGCTACAGATAAATTAAGTCCTTTTCAATATTGCGTGGAAAGGTACTCTTTTCGTTAGTAATTATTCTATTAATAATTCTTAATAATTCAATTTAACAATTTTTCTACCTAAAAATAATTCATTGTTAACCTATAGACCAATAACATAGGGTTATCAGAATATGTAATTATTGTTTAAAACAATATAACCAGGGTATAAATGAATTAAAATTAGTAAAATCAGGGTGAAGGAGTATAAGCCCAGACTTATTTGGAGGTGTATTTATGAATAAAGAGGAAAAAAAGATAACAAAAACAAATAATGTTGATTTAACACCAGTAGATGATGAATTTGTAATTCCATATGAAGCAGCCTGCTCCCCTGAATTTTCAGAGGGTTGTATTGTAGCAGAGGACGAGAATGAGTAAAAAAGTATCGGTTTAAAATAAGAAATAAGAGGTGTCAAAAGTGAGCTATAATATTTTGATAGGCGGAGCTGCCGGACAGGGAGTTGAAACTGTTTCCGCAGTATTCGAGAGAATAATAAAAAGACAGGGTTTTGAGGTTTTTACAATCAGGGACTATATGTCAAGGGTAAGAGGCGGACATAATTTCATACAAGTCAGGTTTGACAGAGAGAAGATTTATTCGCATATCGAAGAACTAGACGGTATTATAGCAATGAATGATGAAACTATTGCGAATCATATTGAAAGGCTTAATTCCAATGGTTTCATTATTTGTGATGAAGAAATCGATTATGAGGACAGTAGAATTTTAAAATTACCTTTAAAGCAGGCAGCGAAAGCTTCAGGTAATGTAAAAACATTTGGAAGTGTTGCGATAGGCTCGGTTCTGGAGCTATTAGGGATAAGCAATATAGCTGGTGAAAAGGTTTTAAAGGAATTCTTCAGTGAGGAAATTGCAAATCAGAACTACAGTGCTGTTCAAGCCGGAAGCAATCTTGTTTCAAAAAGATTTGATACAATAGCAGCAACAAAGGATAACAATATTTTAATAAATGGTAATGAGGCTATAGCACTTGGAACACTGGCATCGGGATGCAAGTTTTACTCAGCTTACCCAATGACACCTTCAACTAGTATTATGAATTATCTTGCAGCAAAAATGAATGCTGCAGAAATTGTTGTTGAACAGGCGGAAGACGAGATCGCTGCAATAAACATGGCAATTGGAGCGTCATATGCAGGAGCAAGAGCAATGACAGGAACCTCAGGTGGGGGCTTCTCTCTGATGGTTGAGGGATTGGGCCTGTCAGGAATGCTTGAAGTTCCGTTAGTTATAGCTGAAGTACAGCGTCCCGGTCCTACTACAGGCTTTCCGACAAGGACTGAACAAAGTGATCTTAGATTTGTTATTTCTGCATCCCAGGGGGAATTCCCACGTATGGTAATTGCATTAAGAAATGTCGAAGATGCTTTTTACCAAACTATCAGGGCATTTAATATTGCCGATAAGTACCAGATACCGGTTATTCTTTTAAGTGATCAATTCCTTGCAGATTCAACAGTAACAATAAAACCGTTTGATTTTGATAATATTAAAAACGATTCTTCTATTAGCAGCTATGAATTTTCGAGTGATAAACCATACAAAAGGTATGAAATTACACCATCAGGTATTTCACCAAGGCTTATTCCTGGGCAGAATCCCAGAGTCACTGTTCTTGTAGATAGTGATGAACATGATGAGTCAGGTCATATTACAGAATCTGCAGCTGTGAGGAACCAAATGGTTTCTAAAAGAATGCGTAAGCTTGAAATATTGAAAGAAGAGCTGCAAGAGCCTTTGTTTATAGGTGAAGAAGACTGCGAGGTTCTGATACTTGCATGGGGTTCTGCATTGGGACCTGTAACTGAAGCAATTAGCAGACTTAACCAACACAAGGATAAAAAATATGGTGCGCTTGTCTTTGGAGATATCTGGCCTTTACCTGTTAAATTGCTTCTTGAAAAAGTAAAAAGATCAAAAAGAATAATAAATGTTGAGCAAAATGCTACAGGTCAGCTTGCATCAATAATTTCAGAAATTACAGGCATACTCTGCGACTCCAGCATCCTTAAATTTGATGGACGCCCGATGAGTTCCCAATATATATACAGTAAAGTAAGGGGGATGGAATGAACATGTGCGACTTGAATTTTAAGACATCAGAGACTGCCTGGTGCCCCGGGTGTGGGGATTTTAACATCCTGGAGTCATTGAAAAGTGCATTGGAGCAGCTAAATAAAAAACCACATGAGGTTTTAGTTGTAGGCGGAATAGGGCAGGCAGCAAAGACTCCTCAATATATCAATACAAATGGCTTCTGCGGCCTTCATGGAAGGGCACTCCCTCCCGCAGTCGCTGCTAAAATTGCGAACAGCAGGCTTACTGTAATTGTGGATACAGGCGATGGGGATTCCTACGGTGAGGGTGGAAATCACTTCATTCACAATATAAGAAGAAATGTAGATATAACACATTTTGTGCATAATAATCAGATATACGGACTTACCAAAGGTCAGGCGTCTCCAACAACCGATCTTAGCCATGTTACCGATATTCAGGTGGAGGGAACCATTAATGAACCATTAAACCCTGTACTTTTAGCAATATCCATGGGTGCAGGATTTGTTGCAAGAGCCTTTAGCGGAGATATGGAGCATTTAACCTCAATAATGATGGAAGCCATAAAATACAAGGGCTATGCGTTAGTTGATATACTTCAGCCTTGTGTAAGTTTCAATAAAGTAAATACTTTTCAGTGGTACAGCAAGAGGGTTTATAAGATTGATGAAAACCATGATGCCACAGACAGGCTGAAAGCTATGGAAAAGGCCATGGAATGGGGTGACCGTATACCTTTGGGGATATTATACAAGAAAGAGAAACCAACATTTAATGATAAAATTGATTTCTTAAAGGGAGATCAGGTGCTTATTGAAAAACCAACAGATATGAAAAAAATTCAAAGCTTTCTTAAGGATTTTGAATAAGCAGATATCTTAAAAAAAGGGATAGAAGGTATAGGTATACCTAACCTCTATTTCTTTTTTCATTTTTAATTTAAATTTCAAAGATGATATATGGCAAATATTAAAGCATAGATGGATATTTTTATGATATACTTAATAAGAATTTATCTATATCTAGAGAGGTTTATATGAATCATACTTTAACTGAAGAAAATATAAAAAAATTAAAAGAAGAAATGCAATACAGGTTGACGGTTAAAAGGGCTGAAATAGCAAAAGTAAAGGCTGAAGCTGCTGCACTTGGGGACAGGTCTGAAAATGCTGAATATAAAGCTGCCTGTGAAGCTTATAGAGAAAATGATGATAGAATTCAGTACTTATTGTCCATGATTACAAATGCTACTGTAATAGCAGATGAAAATACAGATAAATCGGTATTGAATATCGGAAGCAAAGCAAAAATCAAATTCATTGAGGACGATGACGAAGATACCGTGACATTGGTAACCACTTTGGATTCAGACCCGGCAAAGATGTTTATAAGCATAGAATCTGATCTGGGGAAAGCTTTAGTGGGCAAAAAAGCCGGTGAAACTGCCGAAGTCAATGCCCCAAGTGGGAAGTATACCGTTGAAGTGCTGGAGATACTATAAGTGTCGTATTAATAAAATTCAATTCGATGATATTGAACAGAGGTATTTGAGATGAATGCTATTTTTGAACGGAAAAGCATTAGAAAATATACCAACAAGGAAGTACAGGGAGAACTCATAGAAAAGATTCTCAGATCGGGAATGGCGGCACCGTCTGCCGGAAATGAGCAGCCCTGGCATTTTATTATTGTAACAGAAAGAACAATTCTTGATGAAGTTCCAAAATTTCATCCTTATTCGCAAATGCTTAAGCAGGTAAGCTGTGCAATTATTGTTTGCGGAGATACATCATTGGAGCGGTATAAAGGTTTTTGGGTACAGGATTGTTCAGCTGCGGCAGAGAATATGTTGCTTATGGCCCAGGAACTTGGTTTGGGTTCTGTCTGGCTGGGAGTATATCCTGAGGAAACAAGAGTGCAAGGCCTTAAAAAACTTCTTGATTTACCTGAACTAGTTATCCCGCTTTGCATACTGCCGTTAGGTTATCCTGCCGAAAACAGGCAGCCTGCAGACAGGTTTGAACCATCAAGAATACATAAAAACAAATGGTAAACTGTTAAGGGGATATTATATATGAATGGAAAGACAAACTGTGATTTTTGTGTGAATTACCTTTATGACGAGGACTATAACTGTTACCAGTGCGAGGTTACTCTGGATGAAGATGAGATGGGAAAATTCCTGAGCAATACCTTTGACAATTGTCCGTACTTTAAGCTGAACGATGAGTACAAAACCGTAAGAAAGCAGATGTAACTGTTCGGTATAATTTTTGGTACCTGTTGTTTTAAAAACAAATCAAATAAATTTTCTTATTCCACATTTTTCATGAATATAATCTCCTTATCTGGACAAATTAATAGCGTAAGGGACATAACGGTTGAGCCAAGACTTATATGTGCTCCGTTACAGGGGTATATATGGGTCGGCCAAAGATTGTATGCAGGTCGAAAGGCTTGTATGCAGTCGGAGGGAAGATTCTGGACGGTGGGGAAAGGTTTTATTATGGTCGATTTACCTTGATTATAATAAGATCCCAACTTATCGTACAGGGTCGAGCTAAGATCATGCGGAGTGCCGAAGTGGTTATATGCAGCCGAAAGGTTGTATATAGCTATGAAAGTATTTTGTATGGTCGAACAAACCATCATTATAGGTAATGAACTGCTTGGTTGCGGTCGAAAGATCGCGGCTAGGTAATAAGTTATCTATGGTGGTGCAAGATAGATCGTTATGTTCTTTATTTATACCCTTTTAACATTTCTATAATCATATTTCCTCTTAATTTTACAAATTTTATACAAAATCATCTTGATTCGACATAATCTTTAAGGTATAATATAGTAAAAAAGTACCATTGACGGTAGGACCCTAGTATTATTTATGTACTATATGTACTATATGTACTATATGTACTAGATGACAACTGAATATTTGAAAAAGGCAAATCCATTGAAAAGTGGAGACGCAAAGCCGTGAGTCTAAAGCAAATTATATTTGCCATGATAGTCAGGTTGCCAACTTTTTTAAATTTAACCTTTATGCTGCATGTTTAAAAGTAGACAACCAATACGTTGTCTGCTTTTTTGTTTATAAAAATAATTAAAGGGGGTTGTAAAAATGAAAAATGTACTTATTGTTGATGACGCTGCATTTGTCCGTACAATGTTGAAGCAGGTTCTTGAGAGAAACGGATTTGAAGTGGTTGGAGAAGCTGAGAACGGAAGCGTTGGAGTAAGAAAGTATAAAGAGCTTCAGCCGGATATAGTGACAATGGACATTACAATGCCCGAAATGGATGGGTTGGAAGCCTTGAAAGTAATCAGGAAGGAAGACCCCAAGGCAAAGATTGTTATGATTACCGCTCTGGGACAGGAGCCAATGATTAAGGAAGCAATATTGAATGGTGCAAAATCCTTTATTGTAAAACCATTTAAGGAAGAACATGTGGTACAGACAATGTCTAAGATTTCATCGTTGTAAAAAAAATATCGGCTTCGGGGGTGGTTAAATTGTCTGACAAAAATTCAAATGACTCTATTCTTGAGGTTTATATATTTGAAACCACCCAAAACATTGAACAACTGGAAGCTTTGATACTTGAAAGTGATAAGTTCGGGTATTTTTTAGCTGATACTGTAAATGAAATTTTCAGGATCATGCATACAATAAAAGGCAGTTCCGCTATGATGCTTATTAATAATGTTTCGTCCTTAGCTCACTCAATAGAGGATTTATTTTATTATCTGCGTGAGCAAAAGCCGCAAAATATGGAATACTCAGAGTTATCTGATCTGGTTCTTGGTGGAATAGACTTTATAAAAGCAGAGCTTATTAAAATAAAAAGTGGAGATAAGCCTGGTGAAGATCCGAATCTTCACATTTCCAATATTAAAAGCTTTCTTGGAAAACTGAAAGATTCAAACAATGTAAAAGATATAGTTGAAAAACATGAAAAGATAGAAAACAATAATTGTTTCACTCATAAGAGCTCAGAAGGCGGCATTAATAATTTCAAAGCTATTGTTTTATTTGAAGATGGCTGTGAAATGGAGAACTTAAGAGCTTTCGGCATAGTTCATGATTTGGGAGAGCAAGTACACGATATTATTTACTATCCATCAGATATGGATAATGATGATTCTATAAAAATTATACGTGAGTATGGGTTTACCATGCTTTTAAATACAGATAAGACCTATCAGGAAATTTATAACCTAATCATGCAGGAAACCTTCCTGAAAAATATTGAACTGACTTTACTTCAGGATAATAGTGAAATAGAGCAGTTTAAAAAAGCCTGTACTTCTATAAACAATGCAGAACCATTAATACCAGAGAAATCAAATAATCCAATATCTATAGAAAATGAATTGAAAAAACAGCCTGAAAAGTCCTCTATGAATAGTATTATCAGTATTAACGTCAATAAGCTTGATAAACTTATGGATTTAATGGGCGAACTGGTAATAGCCGAGTCAATGGTTACTCAAAATCCTGATTTAAAAGGCCTGGAACTTAATAATTTTTCCAGAGCGGCTGTACAGCTCCATAAAATAACTATGGAACTACAAAGCATGGTAATGTCCACCAGACTTGTACCTCTATCCACTACTTTTGTGAAAATGAACAGAATAGTAAGAGATATGAGCAAAAAGCAGGGTAAGGAAGTTGAACTTATACTGGATGGCGAAGACACCGAGGTGGATAAGAACATAATAGAACACATTTCTGATCCGCTAATGCACTTAATTAGAAACTCTATAGACCATGGAATTGAAAATGCACAGGAAAGAGAAGCTATAGGAAAGCCAGGGAAAGGAACTATTGTACTTAGCGGAAAGAGTGACGGGAGCGATGTTGTTATTGTTGTCAAAGATGACGGCAGAGGCCTGAATAAGGGAAAAATACTTCAAAAATCAAAAGAAAATAGCCTTCTTACAAAGCCTGAGCAGGAAATGTCGGATGATGATATCTACAACCTGATATTTTTACCCGGGTTTTCAACTAATGATGCCGTTTCTGAATACAGTGGCAGAGGGGTAGGTATGGATGTTGTAGTTAAAAACATCGAAAATGTAGGCGGAAAGGTTTCTATTCACAGTTTGGAAGGCTCAGGCACTACTATCATACTTAAGATTCCTCTTACTCTTGCAATAATAGACGGTATGAATATTCAGGTCGGTCATTCCTATTATACAATTCCGACAATGTCCGTAAAGGAATCCTTTAGTACTCATGATAAAAATATAATTATAGATCCGGACGGTAATGAAATGATTATGGTCAGAGGGAGCTGTTACCCGATTTTGCGATTGAATGAACTTTTTAATGTCAGCACGGAAGTTTTAAATTTCGAAAGTGGAATTATGGTAATGGTTGAACACGATAATAAAACCATTTGTATCTTTGCTGATAAACTATTGGGCAGGCAGGAAGTCGTAGTGAAAGCTCTTCCCGGTTTTATAAAGAATAGAGGAAAAACACATGGCCTTTCTGGCTGTACACTATTTGGAGATGGAAGCATAAGTCTTATTTTAGATGTTGGTGCCTTAATTGATAATAGCTAATTAATAATTATAAAAATATCGCGGAAAGGGGCTGAGTTTATTGAATTCAGAGATACTTTCACAGATTGGATTGGAGCAGGAGGAGGACACACAAAAGGGAAGATTCCTAACTTTTTCAATATGTAACGAAAGCTACGGTATTGAAATAAAGCACGTAACTGAAATAATCGGTATACAGCCAATAACCGAAGTGCCCGAGCTGCCTGAGTTTTTCAGGGGAATTATTAATCTGAGGGGCAAAATTATTCCGGTAATGGATGTAAGACTAAGATTCAAAAAGGGTTTTAAAGAATACAATGACAGGACCTGCATTATAATCACAGAGATTGATGATTTAAGCCTGGGGCTTATTGTAGACAGTGTTTCAGAGGTTTTAACAATACCTGAAGAGGATATTGTTCAGCCTCCTGAAATGAATTCGGCTTCGAATCGGTACATAAAAGCCTTTGGTAAAATAGGAAATGATGTAAAGCTTTTAATCGATTGTTCCAAATTGGTTAGTGATGATGAGATGCAAAATTTATCTATAGCTTAAGGGGGAATGTTTTATGAAATGGTTCTATAATCTTAAAATAAGTACAAAACTCCTGTCCGGTTTTATTATAGTTGCTCTTATTGCAGGCGGAATCGGTATTATTGGTTTACTAAATATAAATAAAATTGATGCTCTTGATGAAGAAATGTATGAAAAAATAACTATTCCGCTTGGCAACTTGATAGATATTACTGATGCATATCAAAACATGAAAAATAATATTAGAAATAGTATTCTTGCATCAAATGAAAACGAGGTAACTCAATATGAAAAAGAGTTAGATAAAAATAGTACTAATTTTGATAAGTATTTAGATACTTTTACAAAAACTATTTTAACAGAGGAAGGAAAAGTATTAGTTAAAAACCTTCAGGATTCAAAGTCAAAGTATGTAGAATCTTGCAAAACTATAATATCTCTAGCAAAACAAAATAAAGATCAGGAAGCACTTATAATTTTAAATGGCGATGCTAAAGAACTAGAGAATAAATTCGATTCTGATGTAAGTGCTATTTCAAAAATCAAGCTGGATGCCGCCAAAGGAGATTTTAACACAAATCAAAATACAACAAGCAGTGCAGCGGTTACATCAATTGTTTTAGTCATTATTGGGACTCTGATAGCAATTGCACTTGGCATTTTTATCTCCAGTATAATTTGCAGACCGGTAAGAAGACTCATGAAAGTTGCCGATAAGGTAGCTGATGGTGACCTCAATGTTGATGTGGTTATTAAAACGAAAGATGAGGTTGGAATGCTGGCAGCAGCATTTAAAAAGATGACAGAAAACCTGAATGAAGTAATGGGAAATATAAATCTGGCTTCAGAACAGGTTGCTTCCGGATCAAAGCAAGTATCCGAGTCAAGCATTGCGTTGTCACAGGGAGCAACCGAACAGGCAACTTCTGTAGAACAGCTTACAGCTTCACTTGAAGAAATATCATCACAAACAAAGCTTAATGCAGGGAATGCAAACCAGGCCAATGAACTTGCAGAAACCGCAAAATTAAATGCCCTTCAGGGTAATTCGCAAATGCAGGAAATGCTTAATGCAATGGGTGAGATTAATAGCTCTTCAGCAAACATTTCCAAGATAATAAAAGTTATAGATGATATTGCTTTTCAGACTAATATACTGGCACTTAATGCTGCTGTTGAAGCTGCAAGGGCTGGACAGCACGGCAAAGGTTTTGCAGTAGTCGCAGAAGAAGTAAGAAATCTTGCAGCCCGCTCAGCAAATGCAGCAAAGGAAACGACGGATCTAATTGAGGGTTCAATTAAAAAGGTTGAGGGTGGAACAAAGATAGCAACCGATACTGCAGGTGCACTTAAAATGATTGTTACCGACATAGAGAAAGTTGCTAATCTTGTTGATAATATAGCATGTGCTTCCAATGAACAGGCAACCGCAATCGGGCAGGTTAATCAGGGTATAATGCAGGTATCGCAGGTTGTGCAGACAAATTCTGCAACCTCTGAAGAATGTGCTGCTGCAAGTGAGGAACTATCCACTCAGGCACAGGTGCTTCAGGAAATGATAAGTAAATTCAAACTGAGACAGGCGGAGTCTTCACTTGGAAATATGAATGGATTAAAGCCTGATATGATAAAGATGCTGGAAAATGTAATATCCAAAAACAAGGATAACAATATCCAGGCCACTGAATTCAAAACATCTTCCATAAAACCCAAAATCATATTAGATGATAAGGAGTTCGGAAAATATTAATAACTGTTTATAATGCCAATATGGCTTTATTCCCCAGGAAGAGCCGGAACAGGATAACTGTTTCACCTCTTCCTTTTTTTTATATTTAATACACTTTTCTAGTTGTCGTTTTTTGTATTAAAGCCAGTTGACAATAATGATAGCGATATGCTATTGTAACTCTGTTACACATTTATTTCTGTTGATATGAAATGCCTTTTGAAAGGCTGATTTTCAGCAAAAAAATTCATATTTGAATGGAAGTATAAAAACATGAATAAAACAGATCTTCTTGATAGATGGACAAAGGAAAAATCTGAGGAACTTTATGGTATAAACAATTGGGGAGCTGGTTACTTTTCTGTTTCCGAGAAGGGGGAAGTACTTGTAAACCCTTACAAAGATAATGATAAAGCGGGTATCAGTATCATGGATATTATTTCGGGTATCCGTGAGCGTGGACTTGATATGCCTGTTTTGCTGCGCTTCGAGAATTTATTGGATTCGCAGATATCTTTTCTTAATAATTCATTTGCCGAAGCAATGAAAAAATTAAATTACAAAGGCGAATACCGCGGGGTTTATCCTATTAAAGTCAACCAACAGCAGCAGGTAGTCGAGGAAGTTACCAAATTCGGCCAAAGGTATCATCATGGCCTGGAGGTAGGTAGCAAGGCTGAACTGGTTGCTGCACTTTCGCTTATGAGAGATAAGGAAGCCTGCCTTATATGTAACGGGTATAAGGATGAGGAATTTATAGATTTGGGTTTATATGCGGTTAAAATGGGCTTCAAATGCTTTTTCGTGGTTGAGGTTCCGAGAGAGCTTGACCTTCTAATAGAACGCTCTCAGGCCTTGGGGGTTCAGCCCAACATTGGAATCCGCATAAAGCTTTCAGCAAAAGCAGGCGGACATTGGACCGAATCAGGCGGAGACCGCAGTATATTCGGCGTTAATATGTCCCAGCTTATAACAATAGTAGATAAACTTAAAGAAAACAATATGCTGGATTCGCTTAAGCTTATGCATTATCACCTGGGTTCCCAGATTCCGAATATAAGGGATATACGTTCTGCTGTCCTTGAAGCAACACGTGTTTACGCTGAACTGGTAAGAGAAGGTGCACCTATGGGTTATCTTGATTTGGGGGGCGGCCTTGCAGTAGATTATGACGGCTCAAATACAAATTATACAAACAGCAGGAATTACACAGTTGAAGAGTATTGCACGGATATAGTAGAAGCGGTAATGTCCATCCTGGACCCAAGCGATATACCGCATCCTATAATTGTTACCGAATCGGGACGTACTACTGTTGCTTATTATTCGGTACTGGTTTTCAATGTTCTCGATATTGAAAAATTTGAAGAGCACAAGATTCCCACTGAGCTTGATGAAGGTACTTCGGAACAGATAAGAAACCTTTATGATGTTTACAAGAGTATTTCACAAAAAAATATTCAGGAATGCTATAATGATGCGCTTTATTACCGTGATGAAATACGTGAAATGTTTAAACACGGCAGTATAAGCCTTCGTGAGCGTTCTTTGTCTGAAAAGATTTTCTGGAATACAATAAACCAGATCGCGAAAGAGAAGCAGAAGCTTAAAAACTCTCCACCTGATCTGGAGGATATAGAAAGTGCTATTGCGGATATTTACTACTGCAATTTTTCAGTGTTTCAATCTATACCGGACAGTTGGGCTATTGATCAGTTGTTTCCCATAATGCCTGTGCACCGTTTACTTGAGCTTCCAAAGAGGAATGCGGTAATTGCGGATATTACATGTGACTGCGACGGAAAAATTGATCACTTTATAGATTTGCACGATGTCAGAGCAACTTTGCCACTGCATGAAATGGAAAACGGAGATGATTATTATCTTGGTGTGTTCCTGGTTGGGGCATATCAAGAAACTTTGGGTGATCTTCATAATCTTTTCGGAGACACTAATGTGGTTAGTGTCAGGATCCATCCTGACGGAAACTACGATTTTGTGAAAGAAATTCATGGGGATAGTGTAGCAGACGTATTATCTTATGTTGAATTTGAACCCAAGGATATGCTTGTACATTTCCGTAAGACTGCTGAAGAGTCTATACGTGAAGGTTTAATAACTGCTTCCGAAAGAAAAGAGATCATGCGTGCCTATGACAACGGGCTTCGTGGTTACACCTATTATGAAAGATAATTTAATCAAATAAAAAGGCAGAGACGGAATAACGTCTCTGCCTTTTGTTTGTTTATAACTTATGTTTTCCATTTTGAAAGTGCATCTGCAAGGGCTGAATTTAAGCCCTCATTTTTATCCTGCTGTTTTAAAATCCTGGTGACGTCCTTCTTGTTTACCTGCTCGCTTTTTCGTTGCTTAAAGGCTTGTAGCTTTTCTCTATAACCGCAGGTACAGTAAAAGGACTTGTTTTCACCTTCCCCGCGTATCTCCATTTTTTTATGACACTCAGGACACCTTGCATTTGAAGTTTGGGAAAGCATTTTCCTGTAACCACATTCACGGTCTGGGCAAACAAGCATTTTACCCTTTTTCCCGTTAACCTCCAAAAGGAATTTTCCGCACTCCTGGCATTTTTCCCTTGTTACATTGTCATGTTTAAAGGATTCACTGCTTGCAATAACTGAACCTACCAGCCTGGAAGCATAATTTCTCATTTCTGAAATAAATGCATTGGCATTTGCCTTTCCCTGGCTTATAAGCGATAGCTGCTGTTCCCATTTCGCTGTAAGTTCGGGAGAACTCAGATCTACAGGAACAAGCCCTATAAGTTGGGTACCTTTTGAAGTAGGGTATATCTCCTTGCCTCTTCTTTCAATATAGAAGGTATTAAAAAGCTTTTCAATTATATCAGCTCTTGTTGCTGGTGTTCCAAGGCCGCTGGCATCTTCAAGGACTTCCCGGAGTGCTTTGTTTTCTACAAACTTTCCTGGGTGTTCCATTGCAGAGAGCAGTGTGGCTTCATTATATCTTGCGGGCGGCTGAGTTTTACCGTTTACAAGTCTTACCGAACTTAATTTTTCTTTTTGCCCTTTTTCAACCGTAGGAAGCGATTGGTCTTTTGAATCATCACTGCTTTCTTCTTCAAGTTTTCCAAAACCTTCATATATGGCTTTCCATCCGGGGCACTTTATAACCTTGCCCTTTGCGTACATTAATTCTCTATTGACATCAACTTCTACGGTTGTCTGTTCATATTCAAAAGGAGGATTTAGTACCGCTATAAACCTCTTAACAATCAAATCATAAATATTGCGTTCCTCAGAGTTAATTGAAGACAGATCAACATACTGCTCAGTAGGTATTATTGCATGGTGGTCTGAAACCTTGCTGTTATCCACAAGTCTTTTTGTAACATTGATTTTATTTCTAAGAATACTCTGTACAAAAGTTTTGTAGGGACCAATGGAAATACTCTTCAAACGTTCGGGCAGCGTTGGCACAATATCATCGGTAATATACCGTGAATCTGTCCTTGGGTAGGTTACAAGCTTGTGCGTTTCATAAAGCCTTTGCATTATATTAAGTGTTTGTTTTGCAGAGTACCCGTATTTGCGGTTGGCATCCCTCTGAAGCTCTGTTAAATCATAAGCAAGCGGCGGGAGCTCCTTTTTGGATTCTTTGGTTACCTCTTTGATTTCACCTGTTTGTCCAGAGATTTTTAATAATATTTCGTCAGCCTTGGATTTATCAAAGATTCTTATCTGACCTGCTTTATCCTTCCACTGTATACTAAAGCCTTTGAAACTAGCATTGATGGTCCAGTAATCCTTGGGGATGAACTTCCTTATTTCGTTTTCACGCTCTACAATCATTGCAAGAGTAGGTGTCTGAACCCTGCCTGCGGAAAGCTGTGCATTATACTTGCAGGTAAGAGCTCTTGTAACATTGAGCCCGACAAGCCAGTCAGCTTCAGACCTGCTCTGAGCTGAAAGAAAAAGATTGTCATATTCACGTGATGGCTTTAATTTAGCAAACCCGTCTTTTACAGCCTTGTCTGTCTGTGATGAAATCCACAGACGTTTGATTGGCTTCCTGAAACCGGCTTTTTCTATTATCCATCTTGCTACAAGCTCACCTTCTCTTCCTGAGTCGGTGGCAATTATAAGTTCATCAACTTCGTCCCTATGCATAAGAGCTTTTACAATTCCAAACTGTTTGGACGTTTCCCTTATTACGACCAATTCCATTTTCTTAGGCAGCATTGGAAGATCTTCGAGATTCCAGCTTTTATATTTTTCACTATACGTCTCGGGGTCGGCAAGTGTAACAAGATGACCAAGAGCCCATGTGACAATGTATTTTGCACCAATGATACAGCCGTTTCCGTTTTGACTGCAATTAAGAACTTTTGCAATATCCCTTGCTACAGATGGTTTTTCTGCAAGGACCAATGTTTTACCCATTATTTATATAATCCTTTCAAATTCGGTTGTTTATCTTTCTTAAATAGTTTAGCACATATGTTTTTTTTATTCACTTCATATTAACCGAAAGTAAACAAAAATTTAATTAATAATTGACACTTTGTAAAATGATATTTAGTATTTACTTATGGAAATAATACAGGAATCAGCGAAAGAAGGGCCTTTAAATGAGCAGTCAACCTACAAGAGAAGAAGCTTTTGAACTTCTAAAAAGATATAATAAGAGTGAAAGCCTTATAAAGCATGCATTGACAGTAGAAGCTGTAATGAAGCACTTCGCAGATATTCTCGGAGAACCCGGCAATGAAAAATGGGGTATTATCGGTCTCCTGCACGACATTGATTATGAATTATACCCTGAACAGCACTGTATCAAAGCCAGGGAGCTATTATCCGAAAACAATATTCCCGAGGAGTACATACACGCTGTTGAAAGCCATGGCTGGAACATCTGCTGCAATGTTGAGCCTGTTGAAAAGATGGAGAAGGTATTGTTTACAATAGATGAACTGACGGGACTCATTGCGGCAACCGCACTTATGAGGCCAAGCAAAAGTATTCTTGATACTGAACTAAAGTCTGTAAAGAAAAAGTGGAAGCAAAAGGGCTTTGCTGCAGGCGTAAACCGTGAAATCATTGAACAGGGAGCGACAATGCTTGGAATGGAGCTTGATTATATAATGGATGAAACCATAAAGGGCATGAGGACTGTCGCTGAAGAAATAGGATTGAAGGGTGAATAGATAGAGAATAATTTACGGAGGACACAAATGAAACTGCTTATAATATCTGACATACACGGCTCTTTATATTACGCAAAAAAAGCAATTACAGCATATGAAACGGAAAACGCTGACTATATAGTAATTCTGGGTGACGAACTTTATCATGGCGTAAGAAATCCTCTTCCGCAGGAGTACAATCCAAAGGAAGTGGCACTTCTACTTAATAAATATTGTGATAAAATTGTAGCCATCAGAGGCAACTGTGACAGTGAAGTGGATGAAATGGTTTTGGACTTCCCGATAATGACAAGCTACTCTACGATTTTGTATAACGGCAGAAGATTCTTCCTTTCTCATGGACATATATATAATGAAAGTAATTTGCCAAAACTCAGTGATGGAGATGTGTTTATGTATGGGCACACGCACATTCCTGTTGCAAAAAAACAGGAAAACATATATATTTTCAATCCTGGTTCGATTACATTACCAAAAGAAAACAATCCTAATACCTACGGGGTTTTGGAAAACAACACGTTATTAATAAAGAAATTTGACGGTAAGATATTTAGAGAGCTTAAGATTGATTAGCAAGCTAATTGTTAAAGGCTGGAGGTCTGAAATTTGCCATATTTAAAGGAAATAGCCTTCAAATGGGACAAGGTTGAGGATACAAAAAAATATCCCTTTAATATTCCTGCCATACAGAAGCTGCCATCCATAAAACTAAAATATAATGTTACCTTTTTTGCTGGCGAAAACGGAAGCGGCAAATCTACTTTGCTTGAAGCTATTGCTCTTAACTGCGGTTTCGGGATAAAAGGTGGAAGCCGTAACAGTCTTCTATCGGACGATAAGGATAACCTTTCACTCTCAGCAATCGTAAGGCTTGCCTGGCTGCCAAAGGTTTCAAATGGTTTTTTTCTAAGAGCTGAAACCTTTTATGACTATGCAAGCTATATAGATACTGTGGAGGAAGACCTGGCAGAAAAACAAAGGTATGCAGCCTATGGTGGCAAATCACTTCATCAGCAGTCTCACGGTGAATCTTTTCTGGCATTATTGCAAAACAGGCTGGGGCGTAAAGGAGTATATCTGCTTGATGAGCCTGAAGCAGCACTTTCTCCGCAAAGGCAGCTGGTTTTGTTAAAAATTATCCGGCAGATGGAAAAAGATAATACCACTCAATTTATAATAGCGACACATTCTCCCATATTACTTGCTTACCCGGATTCAGAGATTTATAGCTTTGATACTTCGCCTTTATCAAAGATCGGGTATGAGGATACCGAACACTACCAGGTAACAAAGGGGTTTCTAAACAACAGGTTTAGAGTACTTGACGAACTGTTCAAAGAAGAATAACGAGTGAAGAATTGTTAAATAAATTTTAATGTATATTGTCATGGTTTTTCTTAAAGCCATGACTTTTGTTTTATCTACGTTACCAAAAATTAACTTTGTACAAAAGTCCCTTTAACAAATTAACTATAGAATAGTAGCATCAAATAACAGGAGGTAATATACCGTGAAAAATCTCAAGCGTATTATATGTATCGTCATATGTGTTTCTGTGATGATGACAATGTTAATTGGCGCAAATGCAGCAGAACCAAAGCAAAACCAGATTAAGAATTTTATATTGATGATTCCTGACGGAATGAGTGTAACTGAAACAACAATTGCCCGCTGGTACAACGGCGGTAAGCCACTGGCGATGGATGAAATGGCATCGGGTCTTGTAAGAACCTATTCATCTGATGCAGCTATAGCTGATTCGGCTCCTGCAGGAACGGCAATGGCTACCGGGTTCAAATCGCATACAGGCTATGTTGGAGTACTTCCCGATGTAGCTAATACTTACGGGCAAACACCAATAACCGAAAACGACAAGCAAAAACCTGTGGCAAATGTCCTTGAAGGTGCAAAGTGGCTTAAAAAATCAACAGGAGTAGTTGTCACTTGTGAAATTCCTCATGCAACACCATCGGATTTTATGTCACACTTCCCATCTAGACACAATTATGATGCATTAAGTGAACAGGAAGTTTACAGCGGTGTGGACGTAGTATTTGGAGGCGGTTCAGATGTACTTACTCCAGGTACAGGAACTAACAACAGAAAAGACGGAGAAGACCTTGTTAAGGTTTTAAAGGATAAAGGCTATCAGTACATAACTAAAAAATCAGAGATGACAAACTTAAAGCCGGGCAAAGTATGGGGCATGTTTGCACCTATGGCTATGAGCTATGACATGGACAAAGACGCCAGTGCGCAGCCATCAATATCAGAAATGACCCAAAAAGCAATAGACTTGTTATCCCAGAATCCAAAAGGTTTCTTCCTGATGGTGGAAGGAAGCAAAATAGACTGGGCAGCTCATGCTAATGACCCAGTTGGTGTTGTAAGTGATGTACTTGCATTTGATAATGCTGTAAAAGTTGCTTTGGATTATGCTAAATCAAGAAACGACACTGCTGTTATAATAGCTGCAGACCATGGAACCGGCGGTATGACAATGGGTAATTCCAGCACAAGCAGTGGTTATGATAAAACACCTGTATCTGCATTCGTTGATCCTCTTAAGAAGGCCGGCCTCACAGGTGAAGGACTTGAGAGCAAATTTAATAAAGACAGAACTAATATTAAAGAGGTTATGGCTCAATACTTTGGAATAACAGATCTTACAAATGATGAAATAAAAGCAATAGCTGAAACAAAGGCCGGAAGTATGAATTATACAGTAGGCCCAATAATCAGTAAAAGATCTGATATAGGGTGGACAACAACAGGTCATACTGGTGAAGAAGTAGTATTATACTCATACCTTCCCGGAAATCAGAGAATTACAGGTGTTCTGGATAATACTGATATCGCCAGTATAATTGCACAGAAGATGGGTTTCATTCTTCCAAACCTGTCAGCTAAACTGTTTGTACCTGCAAAGGCTGCTTTTGAAGCCAAAGGTGCAACGGTCGAATTAGATCAAACAGATAGGGCAAACCCTGTAATTATTGTTACAAAAGGTTCAGATACTTTAAAAATGCCAGTAGATAAGAATATAGCGATATACAACGGAAAAACAATAGAACTCTACGGATTGGTTTTGAATAATGGAAAGGCACTATATGTTCCACAGCAGGCAGTCGATCTTATAAAGTAAACCGCATGGTACTTGACGGGCGGAGCTTAGGCTTCGCCTGTTTTTATTCGTGGTGTGTTTCAAATGAATTTTACATTGGATTTAGCCAACCCTAAGTCAACCAATTACTTCAGATACAGGCACATAAAAATAAGAGGGCTGATACCCTCTTACTGTATGTATTAATATTATTAAACCATTAAAGGGCTTGAAGGATAATGTTTGAAATAAAAGAATTGGTTGCAAAGAATACAATTATAGCAATGATAGTTCCTGCAAAAACATCGGTAGGATAATGAGCTCCAAGATAAATTCTTGAAATACCTACCAGAAAAGCCAAGGATAAAAATAAGACTGCAAAACCGTTAATGCTGCCGGATAACACTAATGCAATTGAAAATGCCGTACAGGTGTGGCCTGATGGAAATGAATATTGGCATTTAGGAGGCTTTATTGCGCAAGCATATTCCAAAACCTTATATGGCCTTTGACGGTTTACAAGCCTTTTTATAAATTGGACTATGATTTGGGAGATTATTAAAACCGATCCTATTCGTAACCCGAGTAACCTGATGTTGTTGTTACCAAAACAGAATAAGGAAACAGGAAGCAGTACTGAAAAAACAGTTGAACCAAATTGTGTAATAGTCAGCATTAAACGGTTAAGTATTTTACAGTGTAAGCTTTTATTGAAAAAGTAAAATAAGTCAATATCATTTTTTCTGATCAAAAGACCAAGTGTATGCATTATATCCACCTCTTTCTTTAAATTTTATTTAAACAGGGTTTTCAGCCACTAATCTTGTGTACTCTATCTTAACAGCTATAAGTGAATTAATTATTGATAGGCATACAGAGGCACACATCTGATGAGAAAATGTCATGTCTTCATAAAATCTATCCGGATTATCTGTATTAGTATATATTTTGTAAAAACTATCGATCAGATATGCTATAGATGTTGGCTTTTGAAGAATTATTATGTTGTGGGTATTACAGGGAATGAGCATCTTTTTTAAATAATAAAATATATATTTAAACTCATATATCCAATGTTCCCATCTGCCTCCTTTAAAGCTTTCAGAATGTACATAACAAAAAAAATCAGAAAGGTAATGAGCTATTACGCCAAGCCTTTCTGATTTACTGTATGTGTTTTTATCAAATCGAGAGCATTTTGTTTCAAGCAAACAGCTTATTTCTTTTAAAATGAAATCTTCCGAGTCTTTTTTGTAGTGAGGAATTTTAATAAGACTTGGGCATATATCAGGCTTAAGGTTGCCCCATATAAAACTCAGTGTATTAAAACCGTCAGAGTAATTACTCCTTATTATTCTTAAAAGCTTAAGCGAAATACAAAAATGAGTTATCAGATTCATAGTTCACACCTCTATCCAGCACTCCTATTATACTTTAAGTATAAATGTATATTGATAAACAGGAATTAAGGCATTGTAAATTTATTATTAATTTAAAATTGCTTTTACCCATAAATATAAATAAATGATAAAATAATAATTGGGGGTGCATAATGAAAACAATAGTCATATACAAATCGCGGTCTGGATTTACAAAAAAATATGCGCAGTGGATTGCCGAGGAAATGTCGGCTGACCTTTTTGATTTTTCAAAAGCTAAAATAAAGGATATTTGCAGCTATGACAACATAATCTATGGCGGAAACCTTCACGCTGTTGGTATAGACGGGGTAAAACTTATAACCGGAAACATGGATAAATTAACGGATAAAAAAATTGCGGTTTTTGGTGTCGGTGCATCACCAGCCAAGGAAGAAGCTTTGATTGCAGTGATAAATAACAATTTTACACCCGAACAGCAGAAAAGTATTAAGTTTTTCTATTTTAGGGGCGGCTTTAATTATGATAATCTTCCAGCTTTTGATAAAATTCTTATGAAATTGCTTAAAGCAAAATTAAAACGGAAGGAAAAGAAAAATATGCCTATGAATCCTGATGAAAAGGGTATGCTGGCCGGGTACGACAAGCCTCTGGATTTTACCCGTAAAGAGAATATAAAGGATTTGGTTGATTATTTTAAAAAATAGTTTTAATAATTTTGATGTATATTTTAAACGGATATTATTGACAGCGTGAAAACAATGTGCAATAATACTGCAAAAGTGAGTATGTTTAAGCAATATGTGAGCAGCATAGGGACCAAGTAGTCCTACACGCAGTATATACAACCTGCGGAGTCACTCTTATGAGTGATTCTGCGGGTTTTTAATTTATAAGGGGATGATTTTATATGACTGAAAAGAATTTTATGGTATGGGAAGACAAAGTTCTTGCAGAAAAGTACTTAACAGGTGTAAGGGGTGCGGTTCCTCTTGCTAAGGAACAGTTTGACGTAATCCTAAGGCTTATAAAAATGAATAGAAAGCCTGTAGGTACATTCCTTGATATAGGCAGTGGAGATGGAATCTTATCATCTGTAATATTATCTGTTTATCCTGATGCAAAGGGTACTCTTCTTGATTTGTCAAGTCACATGATAGAAGCTGCCCAAAAGAAACTTGACGATTTTAAAGAGAACCTTGATTTCATTACATTTGACTATAGCAGCAAAGAATGGACAAATAAAGTGAAGTCAAAAGGATTATATGATGTGATTGTCTCGGGACTTTCAATACATCATCAGCCTGATGACAGGAAAATAGAAATATATGGCGAAATATTTGATTTGCTTTCACCAGGCGGTATTTTTATTAATCTTGAGCATGTCTCTTCAACCACCGAATGGGTGAGTTCACTCTTTAATGATTGTTTCATTGATTCATTGTACGAAATGCATCTTAAGAACAATCCTTCAGTCACTAAGGAGCAAATTGCAGATGAGTTTTACAACAGGCAGGATAAGGAATCGAATATACTTGCACCTGTAGACGAGCAGTGCAGATGGCTTAGAGAAATAGGTTACAAGGATGTGGACTGCTATTTTAAGATTTATGAACTAGCTGTATTCGGTGGAAGAAAGGAATGATTGATTTGGATGATAATATAATTTATAGGGAAATCGAATTTGGAGAAGAGGAAGAGGTATGTAAACTGGTATTGGAATGCTTTGATGAATTTGTTGCACCGGGTTATTCAATGGAGGGTGTAAATGAATTCAAAAAATACGTTAACCCTGCTGCATTAAAAAACAGGTTACAGAACTCAGAAGGCTTTGTGATTCTTGCATTTAACCGGAAACAACCAGTTGGAATTATTGAAATAAGGTCCTTTGATCATGTTTCCCTTTTGTTTGTTAAAAAAGACTTTCATAAAAACGGAATTGCCCATAAACTATTGAATAAGGCTTTGGAAAAGTGTATAAACCATAATCCGCAGCTTGAATACGTTGATGTCAACTCATCACCCTATGCTATCGAGATATATGAAAGGCTGGGATTTATAAAAACAGGTTCTGAACAGGTTATTAACGGAATAAGATTTACTCCGCTGAAACTGAAGCTAGATACAGTAAAACATCGTGAAGATTATGAAGTGAAACAGTTTTACAACACTGTGGCAGAAAAAACAGCAGATGAATGGTATAACCTAAATATCCTTGTTCCTACAATAGAGGATTTCTTATCTTTGCTTCCAGACAATCCAAGGGTATTGGATCTTGGATGTGGCCCAGGTTATGAGAGTATGAGAATGGAAGCACGGGGTGCAAAGGTTTTAGGGGTTGATTTTTGTGTAGAAAACATAAGAATTGCTCGTGAAAGGTGCCCGCAGTGTCGGTTTGAATTAATGGATTTCAGAGAAATGGACAATAGATATGGAACCTTTGATGGGATTTTTGCAAGTGCATCAATAATCCATGTTAGGCCGGAGGAACTCGATGAGCTTATACGCAGGCTTTCAGAAGTATTGAATAAGAATGGGTATTTAATTGTTATGGCCTGGGATGGAGAAGGGCAAAAGGATGGGGGATTAACCCTTGAAGATGGAACAAGGCTTAACCGTTCTATTTACCTTTATACAAAGGAGCTAATAACTGAAGCATCAAAAAAACACGGGTTAGTATTTGTAAGGGATGGATATCTGGATAAAGAGATATCCTCTTATGGCTGGCGGTCCTATGTATTTTGCAAGGAGGGGTAAAATTGAATCTAAGTGAGGAGATTAAAGAGAAGCTTATTGAGAAGGGTGCATCTATTGTGGCTTATGCTGATTTATCAGCAATTCCTGAACAGAATAGAAAGGGTTATAATTACGGAATAATTATTGGAACTGCATTAAGCCCGGAAATTATATCAGGTATTGATAATGGCCCTACAATTGACTATTATAAGGAATATGAACAGAAAAATGATCTTTTGGACAGCTTAAGTGAGTATGCATCAGAACTGCTTATAAACAAAGGTTATAGGGCATTTGCTAAGACAAAAAAGGCGGTTTTATCAGATCAGAATTATTGCTCTGAACTTCCGCATAAAACTGTTGCAACCAGGGCAGGGATAGGCTGGATAGGAAAATGTGCCTTACTTGTAACTGAAAAATACGGTTCGGCAATCAGATTATCCAGTGTACTGACAGATGCTGAACTTGAAACCGGAACGCCTATTAATGAATCCAGATGCGGGGAATGCACTGTTTGCAAAGATATATGTCCTGGGAAGGCTGTATTAGGCAGCAATTGGGATTTAGAAAAGAACAGGGATGATTATTACGACGCATTTGGCTGCAGAAAGACCGCGAGGGAAAGGACTGCAAAAATTGGTATTGAAGAAAGCTTGTGTGGCTTATGCATACTGAAATGTCCATGGACGCAGAAGTATTTAAAGAACAGAGGGGTGATAATTAATGAGTGAAAAGCTTGATCTTAATATTGATTCGGATTCTATAAAAAATCATGAGGAATACATAAAATTGTGGGAAAGAATAGGCAAAATCGAAATAAAGATGGTTGAAAAATATGAAGAATGCAGGCATAATTTAGGTGATACATTTATTTATCAAAATCCATATAAAAAGCCCGAAGGAGTCTGTACTGCCCTGCTTCATGTACTGGACCTTTATACGTGGAGGGTTGCACTGGGATTCCCTTCATGGAATTCTGAAGACAGAAAGGTTCACAGGATTCACTGTCCTGATGCTAAAGGTACGGTGTGGGAAATAAAAAGGATTGAAGATTAAGGAGGATAAAAATGATAAAACATATAGTAATGTGGAGATTTAAAGACTTTGCAGAAAACAATGATAAAAAAACAAATTTACAGATTGCAAAAGAAAGACTTTTATCTTTAAAGGGCAAGGTGCCGTCGCTTGTTTCAATTGAAGCTGGAGTAAATTTCAACACTAGTGACACAGCATATGATCTTGCTTTATACACCGAATTCAACGATGTCAAAGGATTGGATGAGTATCAGAACCATCCTGAACATCTTAAAGTTGCAGGATTTATAAGAAGTGTGGTTGAATCAAGGGTTGTAGCGGATTACGAAGCATAAAAAATATTTAGTAAACTCCTTCGGCTAATTGCTGAAGGAGTTTTTTATGTTGGGGACGCTTCTCAATTATCGTATATTTTTATTTAGAAGGTTTGTTTAAAAGTGGGCCTGAAAATTGTTTAAAACTGGTTATAGTGCTATAATTAATGGCAAAGTTATAATAAAGGGTGATTTGGTTGTCAATAGAAAATGAAAATGATATAAAGGCTCTTGAAAAGATAGGGAAGATTGTTTCCATAGCCAGAGAAGAAATGATAAAAGCTATCCGACCAGGGATCACTACAAAAGAGCTTGATAGAATTGGAGAAAAGGTGTTATCGGATTATGGTGCTCACTCTGCGCCAAAGTGCGAATATAATTTTCCGGGTTGTACTTGTATCAGTATTAATGATGAAGTAGCCCATGGAATACCTGGACCTAGAGTTCTTAAGGACGGCGATGTAATTAATGTAGACGTATCTGCTGAGCTTGGTGGATATTTTTCTGATACCGGTGCAACTGTTGTTATTGGTAATGGCACTGAATTAAAACAACTACTTTGTGAATGTTCAAAGAGTGCTCTGTATAAAGGTATTGAAAAAGCAAAATCAGGCGTAAAGATAAACCAAATTGGAAGAGCTATATATAATGAATCTCAAAGTAAAGGGTTCACAGTTATTAAGAATCTTACAGGACATGGTATAGGTAGAAAATTGCATGAGGAGCCATCATACATATTAAATTATTATGATAAAAAAGATAATAAAATATTAACTTCCGGAATGGTTCTTGCTGTGGAGACTTTTGTTTCAACAGGTGCCGAATATGTAATTGAAGATTTGGATGGTTGGACGCTAAAAACACCTGATGGAAGCATTGTTGCACAATGCGAGCACACAATAATTGTTACAGAAAATGAACCTTTTATTCTAACTGCTTGATAATCAGAAAACAAGAACTTTTGTTATTTTGGAGGTTTATATGACAGATAATACAACGCCTCACTTGTCAGATATTTATGACAGTCAGATTTTAAGTACTATTCCACACTATGAAGCTTTTCACAATGAAACAATAAATATAGTAAAAGAATATAAGGGTGAGCCCAGTGCGTGGCTGGATACGGGTGCCGGAACAGGAACGCTTGTTAGCAGGTGCCTTGATTTATTTGATAAAACTTTTTTTATTTTAGCTGACCCTTCTATTAAAATGCTGGACATTGCAAAGAAAAAACTTGAGACCCTTGAGAGCACAAGGTATAAAATACTTGAACCAGCTGCTTCACAGGATATTGTTGTGGAAGGATATATGCCTGATGTTATGACAGCTATACAAGCACACCACTACTTATCAGCGGAAGAAAGAAGAAAAGCTACGCAAAGGTGTCATGACATACTGCAAAAGGGCGGTATTTATATCACCTTCGAGAATATAAGACCGTTTACAGACAAGGGAATAGAAATGGGCAAAAAAGTATGGAGCAGTTTCCAGCTTTCAAAGGGTAAGGCCGAGGAAGATGTCAAAAAGCATATGGAGCGCTTTGGTACAGAATACTTCCCAATTACTATAGAACAGCACCTCGAGTTATACCGTGAATGCGGCTTCAAAACTGTTGAGCTTTTATGGTATTCAAATATGCAGGCAGGTTTTTACTGTATTAAATAATTGATTATGTAGGTGGCAAATGACCAGATTAAAAAAAGTAATTTACTTGATTGTCTTTATTATTGGTGTATTAGGAATTGTAGATACAATTGCTCTGCTAACCTTTACCAACATCAATTTTGGCACATTGTTTCCCGGATTAACCGGAATTGTACTTATTGCTTTTTTATACATAAAGATTATAAGATTCAAAGGAAGTCCATTAATAAAAAACAGAATTTTAAGGTCAGTATTGATAACTATAATAAGCTTAGGTGTTGCGTCTTTTATTATTTTGGAATCCCTTATACTCATTGGTACTGCTTCAGATAAAAATCGGAAAACCGATTATCTTATCATTCTTGGTGCAGGTCTTAAAGGGGATACCATTTCTCTTACACTTAAAGAAAGACTTAGTACAGGAATTGAATATCTTAACAAATACCCGGATACAAAGGTTATAGTTACAGGCGGACAAGGTTTTGGTGAAGATATTACAGAAGCGGAGGCAATGAAAAAATATCTGCTAAGTGCCGGTATTAGTGCCGAAAGGATTATTACAGAGGATAAAGCAACAAGCACAAAGGAGAATTTTGAATTTTCTAGAAAGCTCATACCCTTGCAGGGTAAAGTCAAAGTGATGATAATAACAAGTGATTTCCATATGTTAAGGGCAAAAATGCTTGCTGAAAGAAATGGCTTCGAACCTTATGGCATAATCTGCAGTACACCTATATCAGTGAGGTTTAATAGTTATATAAGAGAATATTTTGCATTGATAAAATCATTTTTCCTTGATATGTAAGTAATTTATTATACTGTGCAAACGCAGCGCCGCTATTGCTATGTAAGATAGCCCTTATCGGTTAAGAATACGCTCCCATTGCGTTCCTCGTTCAATGGGCTCACCATGTGCCGGACATACCCATTTAAAGGGCAACTCGGCAATTTTTTCAATTGATTCCTTAAGCTGCGCTACATCCCAGTTTAAATTAGGATAAGCAACAAGTTTTCCGTCAATATTTTTAACGAGGTCTCCGACAAAAAGTACATCCCTATACAAGACACATACATGTCCGGGGGTATGGCCGGGTGTCGGAATAATTTGAAATTCACCCATTTTATAATCCTGATACGCTTTTACATTTACCGGTTTCTTTACTTTATTAATAATTGAAAATATTCGCTTTATTCCCGGACGCTTCAATTCACCCTTGATATAGGGTATATCCTGTTGCGAAGCCCATATATCGGCTCCTGATAAGTTCTGTAGAAGAGCTGCATTACCAATGTGGTCGAGATCATGATGTGTCAGAATAATATGCCTTATATCAGAGGGGTCAATTCCAATAGATTTGAGCTCTTTCAACAATCTGCCACCTGTCAACGAAAAACCAGTATCAACAAGAATGTTTTCATCACCTGCTACTGCATATACATAAGATCCTTTTGTTGAATGTAATACATAAACATTATCATTAATTTTCATTAGACAGCCCCCTCTTTTTATTATATAAGTCCTCTGCTTTTCAGACTGATGTATGTAGCACGTTCCTTACAGTCCTTATTCTTAATAATCATCTTTTTAAATAATGGCCTAAGATATAGTAGTGCAAGCCGCATAAATAAATTTTGAAAACCATATTTTTTTTCGGATTTAATGTCATTTGCCACCTTTTTGCCTAACGCAAATGCTTTATTTAAGCCTTCGCTGTTGTCACATGCCTTTTTTTCAACACCCTTGTAGATGGTTTTAATGCCAAGTGAGCCTGAAAGATAAGCCCTTTTGAAGATACTGAATTTAAATACTGCTGTAAGTTTTTTTGCCACTTTTTTTGCTGCAGAACCATAAGCTGTTGATATTCCTGCACCGTATTTTCCTCCAAACATCGATGCATAGAGGGTATATGGACCAAGGCGTTCAAATAGATTTTTCATTATTGCATTATAATCCATAGCATAGGTGGGTGAACCTAAAATTATTCCATCTGCTTCATAAATCAGTTTTCTTATCTCCTCAAAGTTATCATTAATACTGCATTTCCCTTCTACCGAGCATTTGAGGCAGCCTGTACAAAAACCAAGCTTATAATCAGGTAGAAAAATCTCCTCTACTGAAGCACCAGCGTCCTTTGCTCCTTCCAAAGCTCTTCTGACAAGGGTTGCGGTATTTCCGTTTCTTTTTGAACTGCTTATAATACCAATTACTTTAAAATTTTTATTCATATTATCACTCCTTTATCTTATTAAGCTCCTCTAAACATTCATTTGCCCACTGAATCAGTATCTCACTTGTCATAATGGCTCTTTTAACTACAAAACCTATATATAGGGATTCTTTTTCACTGATTTCTTTACCGTTGAGTTGAAGCTTTTGTGACATCTTATCAGAATCGGTCTTCATATTATTTATGAATTCAACTCTGTCTTCTAAAAATTGTTCTAACTGCTTTTTTGCATGTTCCTTTCCCAAGCTTGCGCTAAAAAGTAATTTGAGCATAAACTCATCTCTTTTAAGCGATATAAAATCATTCGGTGCAGTACTAAGCCATTCGTTAAAAGCTTGTTTACCTTTTTCAGTTATACTGTAAATCTTTTTATCAGGTCTGTCATCCTGTTCTTCAATTTTTGAAATAACATAGTTTTTCTTTTCAAGTGTTGTGAGTTCTCTGTAAATTTGGCTGAGGCTAGCTGCCCAAATGTTATTGATTGATTTATCAAAAACTTTTTTGAGTTTATAGCCGGTCATTGGTGAATGATCAAGTAATCCAAGAATTCCAAACTGCAGCGACATAATAAATCACCCCTATGCAACAAGTGTAATAATATATAACAAGTATAATAATATATAACATGTGTAATATTGTCAATAGTTTTATCATAATTTTTTAATATGATATAATGATGGGGACGTTTCTCAATTATTGGCATTATTATAATGGGTTTGTACAGGAGGTATTTTTGTGATTAGCAAATGTGGAATGGATTGTGTTGACTGCCCATCATATCAGAAGGAATGTATGGGGTGTGATGAAACCAAAGGACAGGTTTCATGGACCCAATATATCGGAAAAAGTATATGCCCGGTCTATGCATGCTGTTTGGACAAAAAGCATGAAAACTGCAGAAAATGCAGCAGTTTGCCGTGTAAAATGTGGTATGAACTCAAGGACCCATCAATTAGCGAAGAAGAACATATAAACTCCATTGATCAGCGTACACAAATTCTTAAGAGGTACATTTCAGACAAAAAATAATAAATAACTCAATACAGGCCGTAATATACGATGATGGACTATAAAAAAGCACACTATTTTTAATGTGTGTTTTTTTGTTTGTACTAAAATAAATACAAATTTATGTACAATGGTTGCTTGTGTTCGACAAAAAAAGACAACAATTGACACGAATCGAACTTACCAGTATAATTTACCTACAGGGTAATCGAGTGATTATTGAGGTGGTATTATATGGATGCAACAATGATATGCAAAAAAGAAAGTATCATTTTTACCACTATAGACCTGATAAATGAGCTTGGCATTCAGGCAGTATCTACTCGTGAAATTGCTAAACGTCAGGGGATATCCCAAAGCGCAATTTTTCAATACTTTCCTAAGAAAAATGATTTGATATTAGCAGTGCTTGAGCAGTTTTCTCAATATGATAATGATATATTTTCAACGGCTAAATTAAAAAATAAACAAAATGGTGAAGCGATTAGGTTTTATATTGAATCTTATCTTTTATACTACGAAAACTATCCTGCAATTACATCTATTATGCAAGCGTTTGATATATTCCGTAACACACCTATACTGGGTGAAAAGGTTAAAAAAATCTTCAATGACAGGATTGAATTTTTAAGGGTTATACTGGTTCAATCAAGAGATGAAGGCTTTTTGGATAAAAATGTAGATTGCAGTATATTGGCAGACATCATTTTCTGTACATGTCGAGGAATATGCTTCAGGTGGCGACTGTACAATTATAATTTTTCTCTTCGTGACAAGTGTTTCAAAGAAGTTGATATGCTTTTGAATATTTACAAACCTAGAAAAAAGAATATTGGAGTGTGATTTATATGATAAGGGTATTGATTGTTGATGATGCTGCTTTTATGAGATTTACCATTAAAACAATGTTGTCAAAGGGTGAGTTTGAAGTAGTTGGTGAGGCAGAGGACGGAAAGATTGCTATCCAAAGATACAAGGAATTAAAGCCAGACCTTGTAACGCTGGATATAACAATGCCTAATATGGATGGGATAAATGCCCTTAAAAATATTTTAAGTTTTGATCCTAAAGCCAGGGTGATTATGGTATCGGCAATGGGACAAGAGTGCATGGTAAAGGAAGCAATTATAAATGGTGCAAAATCATTTATTATAAAGCCTTTCAAGGAAGATCATGTTATACAGACCTTAACTAAAATTGCTGCATTATAATAATTATTTTAAAAGGGGATGCTTATGACGGGTCAATTGGGCAATGAACCTATGCTTGAAATGTACATATTTGAAACAGGGCAGAATCTTGAACTAATTGAATCGATTGTGCTGTCAAGCGAAAAATCAGGTAATTATTCAGAAGAAGATATTAATGAAATATTTCGCAACATGCACACTATAAAGGGCTCTTCAGCAATGATGCTTTTCAGCAACATATCTGCGTTAGCCCACTCAATTGAAGACTTATTTTACTTTTTGCGCGAGAAGAAGCCTGTAGTAGTAGATTATTTATGCCTTTCCGACCTGGTGCTTCAAGGATTGGATTTTATCAAGACAGAGCTGGAGAAGATAAAAGCCGGAAATGAAGCCGATGGCGATTGCTCGGAATTGGTTGATGCTAATAAGGAACTGCTGGCTCAATTAAAACAGCATAATCCGCAAGATGGTACAAGTCTTAATATTACCTGTGAGGAAAACAAACAAGCGTATTATATTACTTCGGAAAAACCTAAACCGGAAGAAAATGAAGGTAATGTTTTTAAGGCAACTATTTTGTTCGAAGATGGCTGTGAAATGGAAAATATCAGGGCTTATACAATTATCAATAACCTACGGGACTTAGCTGAAAAATTGTATTACATACCTGAAGATATAATTGAAAGTGATGATACTGTCCGCGTTATCAGAAGCGAAGGATTTAAAGTATATGTTAAAATCAGGAAGACATATGAAGAGATGCATGAAATACTTATGAGAACCGTATTTCTTAAGGATATGGAACTTGTACAGCTCGAAGATGACTCAGAACTGAATGTATTACTAAGACCCCAAAATGTTGAATTGAATGGAGGCACCATAAAACTTTCCGAAGTCAAGGTACCCCATGTAAAAGAACAAGTGGAAAGGGATTTTCAGTCTCCAGCTACGCAAAGCATTATAAGTGTAAATGTTAATAAATTGGATATGCTTATGGACCTTGTTGGTGAAATGGTTATAGCTGAGGCAATGGTTACTCAGAATCCTGATTTGAAGGGTCTGGAGCTTGATAATTTTTACAAAGCTGCGAGGCAGCTTCATAAGATAACCAGTGAACTTCAGGACACGGTTATGTCTATAAGAATGGTACCTCTTGCAACTACTTTTCAAAAAATGCACAGAATTGTACGCGACATGAGTAAGAAGCTTAATAAGGAAGTTGTTCTTGAACTGATAGGGGAAGAGACTGAGGTTGACAAAAATATTATTGAACATATTTCAGATCCGTTAATGCACCTGGTTCGAAACTCGATAGACCATGGAATAGAAACTCCTGAGGAAAGGCTTTCAAAAGGAAAGGAAAAGGAAGGCTGTGTTACCCTTGAAGCAAAAAACTCGGGTAGTGATGTTTTAATAATTATACGGGATGACGGCAAGGGACTTAATAAAGAGAAAATATTAAAAAGGGCAAAGGAAAATGGACTTTTAATTAAAGCTGAAGAAGAGATGACTGAAAAGGAAATATATAACCTTATATTTTTACCTGGTTTCTCTACCAAAGATAATATTTCGGAGTTCAGCGGCCGAGGTGTAGGGATGGATGTAGTTATTAAAAATATCGAGACCATAGGCGGATCAGTATCTGTAGACAGTGTAATGGATGAGGGGACGGTAATAACACTAAAAATACCACTGACTCTTGCAATCATAGATGGCATGAATATAAGAGTCGGAAATTCCTGTTACACTGTTCCGACTACAGCGATTAAAGAATCCTTCAGACCAAAGGACGATGAAATTATATGTGATCCTGATGGTAATGAAATGATTATGGTAAGAGGTGAATGTTACCCTATAATCAGGCTTCATAAGGTGTTTGACGTAAAATCATATATTGAAAACTTTTCAAACGGAATACTCATAATGGTAGAACAGGATGAAAGGTCACTGTGTATATTTGCAGATGAACTGATAGGACAGCAGCAGGTAGTTGTTAAAGCCATGCCGGGTTACATAAAAGATATGGTAAAGGTTGGGGGACTCGCAGGCTGTACACTTCTGGGAGATGGCAGTATCAGTCTTATACTTGATATATCAGGGCTTATGAATGTCTCAAAATAAACTTTAAATATATACTGGTTTTGGGAGGCGATGTTCTACAATAAATGGCTTGAAGTTAAAATTCTTAAACTCCATTAATTATCAATCCAATACATACAGAAGGAGAGTTGCCAATGTCAGAACTTTTAGAGGAACTTTCGGATCAGGAAGTCGATACGCAAAGAGGTAAGTTTTTAACATTCAATTTAGGCAACGAGTACTACGGAATCGAAATAAGATTTGTAACAGAGATAATAGGAATTCAGGCTATAACAGAGGTGCCTGAGCTTCCAGACTACATTAAAGGGATAATTAATCTAAGAGGGAAGATAATCCCTGTAATGGATGTAAGAATAAGGTTTAAAAAAGCTCCTGTAAATTACAACGACAGGACCTGCGTGATTGTAATTGATATTAAGGATATTTCAATCGGACTAATAGTTGACAGTGTATCTGAAGTTTTAGCCATACCCGATCAGGATATTGTACCGCCTCCTGAGTTAAACAAGGGAGGGAACCGGTATATAAAGAGCATAGGAAAAGTTGGAAATGATGTAAAATTGATTCTCGATTGCTATAAATTATTAAACGATGATGAAATAGATACAATAACAAACAAGCTATAAGAGGGGGCTTTTATATGAATTCAAAACGCAATATCAAAAAAAATGTTGAATCATTTTTATGGTTTACACTTCTGGCACTTTTTGCAGCTGTAATAGGGATAGTTGCCTATGTTCTGCTTGATTTTATGCACGTTGCAATTAGAATACTGCTTATTGCTTTAGTAGAAATTATGGTTTCTATAGGTATAAGCTATATTGTTAATTCTGCTGTAAACAAACCCTTGAAAAAAATAGCCGAAATAACAGAAAAGATTGCTTCAGGTGAACATGTTGCAGATATTGATTTAAATAAAACTGGGGATATATCAATCATTACCGAAGGTTTAAAAAAAATTTCGGATAGGATAGACTGGTATGAAGGAATTATAGATGCAGTTCCTTTCCCGGTACATGTTATAGATAATGATATGAATTGGACATATCTTAACAAGGCTTTTGAAAAGCTTATGGTTGATCAGGGCGTTGCAAAGGATAGAAAAGATGCATGTGGAAAGCCTTGCAGCAGTGCTGGAGCAAATATTTGCAATACTCAGAATTGTGGTATAAAGCAGCTTCTAAAAGGAAATCCTGAAAGCTATTTTGATTGGTGTGGAATGAATTGCAAACAGGATACATCATTCCTGAGAAATAAAAAAGGTGAAAAGATCGGTTATGTTGAGGTCGTTACCGACCTTACTTCAATACTTAAGGTAAATGCATACAACAAGGCTGAAGTGGAAAGAGTTGCAACAAATCTTGACCTCCTTTCGGAAGGAATCCTTGATATGAATTTAGAGGTTAAGGAAGCTGACCAATATACAAAGGAAGCAAAGGAAAACTTTGTTAAGATTAATAATAACCTTATAAAAGTAAAAAATGCAATAAACCTGATGACGGAAGATGCTGAAATGCTTTCAGATGCAGCAATTGAAGGAAAACTTAATACAAGGGCAGATGCGTCGAAGCATAACGGCGAATACAGAAAAGTTGTTGAAGGTGTTAACAAAACACTCGATTCAGTTATTGTACCTATAAATGAAGCAATAGAGGTTGTAGCAAAGTTTGCTGTAAATGATTATACTACCAGTGTTTCAGGTAATTATAAAGGTATGCTGGGGGACTTTGCAGAGGCGATCAATACTGTCCGCACTAGGCTGCTAAGCGTTCAGGATGCCGTAATGAGGATTTCAAAGGGTGACACAACAAGGCTTGAAGAGTTTAATAAGGTGGGTAAGCGGTCTGAAAATGATATGATAATGCCTTCTTGTATTGCTGCTATGCAGGCTATTCGGGATTTGATAAATGATGCGGCATTGTTGGCGAATGCAGCTGTCAAGGGCGACTTAAGTGTAAGAAGTAAAATTGATGGTTTGGAGGGTGGATATAAAGATATAATTGAAGGTATGAACAAGACTCTTGATGCAATTGTGAAACCTATTAAAGAAGCATCTGATGTAATGCAGGAAATGGCGGAAGGAAACCTGACAGTAAATATGGATGGAAGCTATGAGGGAGATTATGCTAAAATAAAAGAAGCACTTAATTTTACAATAAAGTCCTTTAATGAAGTTTTAAATAATATAAATACTTCAACAGCGCAGGTTGCATCAGGAGCAAGACAGGTGTCAGATTCAGCACAGGCATTATCACAGGGGTCGACTGAACAGGCAAGTTCTATTGAACAGCTTACGGCATCCATGGAAGAAATTGCGAGCCAAACGAAGAACAATGCTTCAAATGCTAATCAGGCAAATGAATTAGCTTTAGCTGCAAAAGGCGGGGCTGTAAAGGGTAATAATCAAATGAAGGAAATGCTTAAGGCAATGGATGACATAAATGAAGCATCTGCAAATATTTCTAAGATTATAAAGGTAATTGATGAAATTGCATTCCAGACTAATATTCTTGCGCTTAACGCCGCAGTTGAAGCTGCAAGGGCGGGACAGCACGGTAAAGGGTTTGCCGTAGTTGCCGAGGAGGTAAGAAATCTTGCGGCAAGATCTGCAAATGCAGCAAAGGAAACAACAGTGCTGATAGAAGGCACAATCAAGAAGGTTGAAGGCGGAACCAAGATTGCTAATGAAACTGCGGATGCGCTTAACAGAATTGTTGAAGATGTGGCAAAGGCTGCAAATATAGTGGGAGATATAGCTTTGGCATCCAATGAGCAGGCTACAGGTATCGCACAGGTTAATCAGGGTATTTTACAGGTTTCAGAGGTAACTCAAACAAACTCTGCAACGTCAGAGGAAAGTGCAGCAGCAAGTGAGGAACTCTCAAGCCAGGCAGAAATACTTAAGGATATGGTTTCCAAATTTAAGCTTAAGAGATCTGCAGCACACTCATATTCAGAAATATCTGATTTAAACCCTGATATTATCAAAATGCTTCAAAATATTTCAGACAATAAAAAAGATACAGCTAATATTGAGGCAAAAAATGAAATCTCAGCAAAGAAGCCCAGAATAGTTCTCAATGACGGTGAGTTTGGCAAATATTAATTACTAAATGCTCCGGGGAGATTACCCTCCCCGGAGTATAGACTAAGGTGGCTGCAATGATATCGATAACGGATAAGGAATTTAAAGAATTAGCATGTTACATTAAAGAAAATTATGGTATTAATCTGAAACCGGAGAAGCAATCGCTTGTAAATACCAGACTAAACAGCGTGCTTGCACAAAAGAATTTCTCCAGCTTTTCTGATTATTATCAATATCTGGTTGCAGATAAAACAGGCGAAGCTTTGTCAACCCTGATAGATAAAATTACAACCAACCACACATTTTTTATGAGGGAAGCTGAGCATTTTTATTACTTCAGAGATAATGTATTACCCTATTTGGGAAAGACAATCAAAGACGGTAATTTAAGAATATGGTGTGCAGGTTGTTCTACCGGCGAGGAGTCATATACTCTTGCAATGCTTATAGATGAATATGTAAAAATGAATAACAAACAATGGGATAAAAGGCTGCTTGCAACGGATATTTCAAGCAAGGTTCTTGATACAGCTGTAAAAGGTATTTATGAGAATGAGTCTATTGCTACTTTACCTGCAAACATGAAGTTAAGCTATTTTAAAAAGCTCGACAGCCAAAATTCTTCCGTTGTTGACAGCCTCAAGGAGCAGGTTATATACAGAAGATTTAATCTTATGGAAGATGTATTTCCGTTTAAAAAGAAATTTCATGTTATTTTCTGCAGAAATGTTATGATTTATTTTGATAACATAACAAAAATGAATCTGGTTAATAAATTCTATGATCTTACCGAGCCTGGAGGATATCTTTTTATCGGCCATTCCGAATCTCTCATGAGGGATGAAACAAAGTATAAATATATTATGCCTGCTGTATACCGGAGGGAATAAAATATGGAAGAATCAACTCAAACCGAAAACAGTGATATCCACAATTATTATAAATCTATAATTGACAGTTTCCCTGATATGTTCTTAGTAACTAGCCTTAATCAGGGTTTTATCTATGCAAATAAGACGACATTAGACTTTTTTAAAAAGGATTCAAATTCCCTGGTTAATATGAACTGGTCCAATAATATTCATCCGGATGATGTGAGTTTGTATAATAAAGTCTATTCCAGAGCATTTGAAAAAAAAGTTTCGTTTGAATTAAGATACCGTTTGCTAAGACATGACGGTAAATACAGGTGGATATTTGATATTCATTCCCCTGTCTATGATTTAAACAATAATTTTAACGGCTATATCTGTATTTGCAAGGATATAACTGAGATTACAGAAAATAGGGAGGAACTTGAAAAATACAAGGTCCTTTCAGACAACGCTCAGGATTTAATATTGTTTATTAAGGCAGACGGAAGCATAATTGATGCTAATAAATCTGCTCTCGGTGCATATCAGTATACCCTTCATGAACTATGTTCACTCAAAATATATGACCTCATGAATAATAGTGTAGATGTCAAAGAAATGATTATAAAAGGTCTTTCTACTGGAGTAATCTTTAAAACTTTCCATCTGAGAAAAGATGGGATCTCTTTCCCAGTAGAAATAAGTATGAAAGGAACAATAGTTAACAAAAGGAAAATTCTTATTTGTATTATCAGGGATATTACCGAAAGAAAAGAGGTAGAAGAGGAATTAAGGCGTGCGAAAAAAGAAGCAGAATCGGCTAATAAATCAAAAAGCGAATTTTTAGCAAATATGAGCCATGAAATAAGAACACCGATTAATGGAATTATAGGAATGATTGACCTTACTTTAATGTCGGAACTTAATGAGGAACAGAGGGAGAATCTGCAAACTGCAAAAAACTGTGCGGATTCATTAATAAATATAATAAATGATATACTCGATTTTTCCAAAATGGAGGCTAAAAAGCTTGTTATAGAAAACATTAACTTTAACTTCAAGGAGCTTATAAATAATGTTATAAAGGTTCACAGCCTAAGGGCAAGGAGTAAAAACCTGAAACTTGATTATTCTGTAGCTCCAGAGATTCCATCATTTTTGGTGAGCGATGCTAACAGACTGCTGCAAATACTTAATAATCTGATAAATAACGCTATTAAGTTTACCAGCAGTGGAGGAGTTACATTATCAGTTTCAAGCAAAGTGATGTCATCTCAAATAGTAAAACTTACATTTACTGTTTCAGATACAGGTATAGGTATTTCGCAAGAGCATATAAACAGGCTTTTTAAAAGTTTTAGTCAGATAGACAGTTCTTATACAAGAAAATACGGAGGAACGGGACTGGGGCTTGTAATATCCAAACAGCTTACAGAAATGATGAATGGTGAGATGTGGGTAGAAAGCGAAGAAGGAAAGGGGAGCAGCTTTTACTTTACTATACAGGCGCAAATCGGGTATGAAGAGGAAAACTTCAATATTAATCCTGCCTTAAGCAAAATAAGGGCAAAAAGAAAAATTCTTTTGGTCGAGGATGATAAAGTAAACCAAAGAGTTATTTGTGAAATGCTTAAAAAGAAGGGCTATTGTGTATTGTTGGCAGGTAACGGCCTTGACGCACTGGAAACTGTAGCAAAAGAATTTGTAGATTTAATCCTTATGGATATACAAATGCCTTTGATGGGTGGTATTGAGGCAACAAAAAAAATTCGTGAATGGGAGAAAGCATCTCAAAAAGCACATACCCCAATAGTAGCTTTAACAGCTTTTGCATTGCAAGGTGACAGAGAAAAATTTATATGTGCCGGAATGGATGAATATTTGTCAAAGCCTGTTAGGATGAATGAGTTGTATGGTACTATTGACAGGATAATTCACAGTAATAGTAAGATGATTGATTATAATGAAATTCCAATGTTGGATTCAGATGGCAATATAGTTTTCCGCAGCACCCATGTCCCAAAAACACAAGAAATATTAATACCGATTACAAATCAAATTTCTGATAATATTACAGAACTAATTAATGGGTTGCTGAAAAGTAATCCGGATAGTATTGAAATTACAGCCCACAAAATAAAGGAATTATTTAGCCAAATAGAAGAGGAAAATCTAAAAAGTATAGCTTTTAAAGTAGAACTTGCAGCCAGAAGGGGTAATTTAAAAGAAGCAGCAGTTATAGTTAAGCAGCTTAGCAACGAATTTGAGACATATAAAAAACATATAGGGGGCTAATTATGTTGAAAATTTTAGTAGCAGAAGATGATATGGTGAGCAGAAAGTTCTTAAGCAAATTCCTTTCCCAATATGGTGAGTGTGATATTGTGGTAGACGGATTAGAAGCAATAGATGCATATATGATTTCAATGAGAGATAAAAAGCCGTATGATCTTATATGCCTTGATATTATGATGCCTAAGATTGATGGTGTAAAAGTACTTCAAGCAATAAGGGATCTTGAAACTCAAAAAGGTCTTCTCCCTGAGAAAAGGGTTAAGATCATAATGACAACTGCACTTGCAGAAACAGACCTTGTTCAAAAGGCTTTTGAGTACGGGTGTGAAGCATATGCTTCAAAGCCTATAAACACAGAAAAGTTTGTTGTAGTTTTAAAAAAACTTGGACTTATTGCAGATGATGAATAGAGTAGTGGGAGGGGACGCTTCTCAACAAGTGACAAAAAATTACAAATAGTACTACCAATAATCTGCATAATATGGTAAAATGTTACTGGAGTGATTAGATGCCACGTAAAGCAAGACTTAAATCTCCGGAATCTATTTACCATATAATTTGCAGAAGTGTTTCGGAGGTTCCACTTTTTAGGAATAATGAAGATAAAGACTATTATCTGTCGTTACT
>JAEWTV010000089.1 GCA_023397675.1 Bacillota bacterium
TTTCTGCTACAATATTAAAGCAACGTATGGCGGCGTAGCTCAGTTGGCTAGAGCATTCGGTTCATACCCGAAGTGTCGTTGGTTCAAATCCGACCGCCGCTACCAATTAATTAGAGTTGGAAGTTAGTATATAACTTCCAACTTCTAATTTAAGCAAGGCCCGTTGGTCAAGTGGCCTAAGACACCGCCCTTTCACGGCGGCTACAGGGGTTCGAATCCCCTACGGGTCACCACATGGGCGCTTAGCTCAGCTGGGAGAGCACCTGCCTTACAAGCAGGGGGTCATAGGTTCGAGCCCTATAGTGCCCACCAAAGGTTCCGGAAGTTTTCTTCCGGAACCTTTTATATATATATTTGTGAAACTAAGATATAAAGTCTTTAAACACCTTCCTAAAAACTTTTTGACATCATGGTACAAAATATTAATATTATTTTAGGCTTTCAAACTTAGCCCATGTATGAGCAATTACAATAATAATTTTAATCAAGCTTATTTACCGTAACCTTTTGGCGGTACATGTCATAAACAAATCAAAATCATGTATGCTTAATTGACAAATTCCTTAAAACCTTTGAATTATAATCATTTGTGCACTTACGGAAAACATTTATTGTCAGGGGGTACAAATGATGAAAACTGAAATACAACCGTATTTTAGATCTATAAATACGGAAAACTTGAAACAGAAAGCTGAAAGGACAGGTGTTAAAAGTCTATTAACCAAAGAAAATTTAATTTTGCTTCCTCTTGGGTTTCTTCTCGGAAGAGCTTCAATCTTTGGAGGTATAATGCCTTTTGGTTTTCCCTTCTATGCTGCTACAATAAATTCGGGACTTAACAGAATGATTTTAGCAGTTTCAGTAATACTCGGAATGATTACAGGTGGGATAGGTGAGCAGGTATACATAACTATTTCTGCAATGGTACTCTTCAATGCATTTAACCTACTTTTTAAAAACAATAAGAAAAACCTGAATTTAAGGTATGCTTTGATTGGGTTCGCGGGAATATTGGTTCCGGCTCTTTTAACTACTTATCTTCAGGGCTTTCTTCTATACGATGTACTGAAGAATTTTCTTCAGGGTTTTATAGCGTTTGTACTTGTTTTTGTGTTTAGGAGTGCAGTTCCTGCTATTTATGACTTAAAAGACAAATATAGTCTGACCAATGAAGAAATGGTCAGTGTTGCCATAATATCAGCCCTTGCACTTGCTGGTCTTGGAAATATAAAGCTTCTGGGCTTTGACTTAAAAGATATAATAGCTGTACTTATAGTTTTGTGGTTCAGCTATAGCTGCGGGTCGGGGGTGGGCTCTGCAGTAGGAGTTGTTATGGGGCTTGCGGTAAGCTTATCCTCTTCAGCTCCACCATTTATAATTGCTTCATATGCCTTCTGTGGTGTTTTATCTGGAGTTCTGGGCAAGCTGGGAAAAGTGGGACCGTGTATAGGGTTTGTTATGGGGAATGCTATTATTACGCTTTATATAAATGGTTCTATTGAAACATTAATAAACCTGAAAGACATTATTGTATCAATTATTCTGTTCCTTATTATTCCGAAAAGAATTGTTGAAATAATAACAGGTGGGTTCTTAAGAAGCTTTGACAAGGAAAACGTCAGAAAAAACTATAGTACACGTATTAAGGAAATTACTATTGATAGGCTTAATAGGTTTGCTTCAGCTTTTAAGGAGCTTTCAAAGACATTTGGAGAGATCTCTGAAACAAAGGTTGTTACAGACCGGCAGGATATAACTTCGCTGTTTGATAGGGTTGCCGACAAGGTATGCAAGGATTGCAGCCTTTGCATGCACTGTTGGGACAGAAATTTCTATAATACATATCAGGTGATGTTTAAAATTATTGAAAGACTTGATAGTAAAGGCAGAATTGAACAAACCGATATTCCCAATTACTTCCTGGAAAGGTGTGAAAGAATTTGCGACTTTGTTGAAGAGGTTAATAACATTTATGAAATATTCCGTGTGGACATGGTTTGGAAAAGCAAGCTAGGAGAAAGCAGGAGCCTTGTATCCCAGCAGCTTGATGGACTTTCCAGGGTAATATCCAACCTTGCGTCTGAAATCAGTATAGATATACATTTCAGGAGTGACTGGGAGGATGCTATTTTGGTGGAACTAAATAAAGCAGGAGTAAGAGCAACAGAGGTTATAGTATACGAAAACAAGTGGAAAAAATATGAGGTCAGTGTATTCCATAAGGGTTGCGGTGGTAAGCGAATATGCGTAAGTGTTATTGAAAAAGTGGTCTCAGAGATAGTCGGTAGAAGAATGGCAAAGGAAATAAGCGAGTGCAGTGGAACGCTTAAGCGTGGCTCCTGTACGCTCAAGCTTGTTGAAGAGGATACATTCAGGGTTACAACTGGGGTAGCAAAGATGTCAAAGTATGATGATACGGTCTCCGGTGATAGCTATACCTTTATGAATACCGGTGATGGGCGCTACATAATAGCGATAAGCGATGGAATGGGAACAGGTCAGAGGGCGTCTGTACAAAGTCAGGCAACGGTAAGCTTGCTGGAACAGTTTATGGAATCGGGTTTTGACAAGGATACTGCAATAAAAATAATAAATTCAATTCTTGTGCTTAAATCTGATGATGAGTGTTTTTCGACAATGGACATGACCGTTATTGACCTCTATGAAGGAGATGTGGAATTTGTAAAGGTTGGAGCGGTTCCAACCTATATAATCAGGGATGATGCGGGAAGTGCTGAAATAATAAGGTCAGCATCACTTCCGGCAGGGCTGCTTTGCAATATAGAGGTTGAACTCATCCATAAGAGCGTAAATAACGGAGATTTCATTGTAATGATGACTGACGGACTTGTGGACTCCTTTAAATGTACAAATGGGGAAAAGGATTTAATCAGGCTGCTTGGAGAGATCAAAAGTAAAAATCCCCAGGAAATTGCAGATATAATACTTCAAAAAGCTTTTGAAAACTGCGATGGAAGGCCAGTTGACGATATGATGGTTGTTGTGGCAAAGGTCTGGAAGCGAATATAATTTAAAAAGTTAAGGTTATACATTTTAATAAAAAATGTATAAGTTTCCATTCATTTAGTAAAAATAAGCTTGAGAAAGATGTTTGGAGGATTTGTAAAGTGAATGGAAACAATAAAAGAATTGTAGTAATCAAGGATATACCTTCCAACTTCATTGAAGAAGCAATTTTAATTTTAAAGAGTGAGCCTGATGCGGGGGATGAGATTAATAAGGATTCCTCCCCTGTTAAACCTGGCAAAAAGAAGGATAATGAGTTTCTAATTAAAGAAGCTGAAATGCTTATTAATAATTATGTCAAAGAGTGTAAGAGCAGAGGTATTTTTACCAATGAGCCTGTAAAGAAACGCAGGACGGTTAAAAGCAGGTTTTCTATTAATGTTGCTATAAACATTGCACTTGTGTGCAGTATTGCATTCCTGGTATTTGTACTTTCAAAACTCCTTTGAGGCATCGTGTTCAAGCGGTGCCTCTATATGTGCTTTTCCCAATTTGTTTTAATATAATCTCTTACCATTGATTTTAAGCCTTCAAAGATATATTATAATAAAGATATCTTTTCATTTCATGTAACAAAAATATGTTACGCTATTTGTATTTTATTTGTTGTCCAAATTTTCTACCAGGAGATAATAATGGAACGCTTAAAGATACTTGATATAATTTTGCTCCCAAAACGTTTTTATGAAGGAATAAGTAGCAGGCTGTGGACCTTGTACATAGGAATAATACTTGTTGGAATAAATGATTTGTTTGTTACCTTTTATGCAAACTTTGACAAGCTGTTTTCAGGCAAATCAGTATCTGTAATACTGCAGAATGCCGGTATTTCACTAATTTCCATAATAATAATAGGAACTGTTGACATCATATGCTTTTCAAAACCTCTTTCTGATATATTCAGAAGACTGGGAACAGCTGAGCCTGCCACTTCTGGTAACAGCGCTACAATTAAGATTATGAAGGCATATGTAGTAGCAAATGTACTTATGCTTGTAATTAACATTGTATTGCTGCTGGGAAGCATGGGTGCGGTGGACAGTTCATCTGCGGTAACCGCAGCAGCTGATTCATCAGATTTTCTCAGTACACTTGCGATTCTTTGGATTTGTGCAATAGTCACCCGCGGCGCCGGAATAATTCACAAAATGGAATCTAGAAATAAGCTTACTGCATTCATTCTCATCTATATTTGGAGCCTACTGCTTGGGGAAGCGTTAAGATGGATATACATCAACATAATACTTAAAATGCTGAATATATAAATTATTACATAAAAAAACCTTTACTTATAAAGTAAAGGTTTTTTTGTTCAAATGCTTAATTAAATATTCTTCTGGCTGTCATAAAGGTTCGTGCATAGAAACCACTTGACATATCTGTAATAAGTACTCTGTACCTACTCCCTGAAGATGCTTCAATAAAATTGCCGTCTCCTATATATATTCCAACATGGTTTATATAGTTATGACCGCCATTTGTATCAAAGAATACAAGGTCTCCAGGCTTAAGATTTGCCAATTTAACTTTTGTTCCCTGAGTTGCCTGATCTGCTGCAACCCTGTTCAAGTTAACGCCGAACTTTGCGTATACATATTGTACAAGGCCTGAACAGTCAAACCCTTTAGGACTTGTTCCGCCCCATACATATCTTACACCCAAATATTTTTTTGCTGCTTCAACAATCTTTTGTCCCTGGGATATGCTCGGAGGAACACTCTTTGGTTTTTCGGACGGTATAGCGGCTAACATAGCTTCAATTGTCTGATACCTGTCGGATGTTTGTAAATCTAAAAGTTTCTTATGTATCCAACCCTCTGTACCATGCAGGGTTTTTATTTTGAACCAGTCATTCCAGGTTGCTGTTATTGTTACATCAACATCCTTATAAAGTGATGCAAGAACGTCATGATCGGTATCAGGATAATTTCTTACATTTGAATTGTCGTCATTGGTTGTTCCTATTATTGCGTTGGGGTCTCTTTCAGCACCCCTGCTTGCAAGTATTAAACGATCCCTGGTTGTCAGCGCATCTGCTGTAACAGACTGAGCAGATTGTAATACTACTGTCTCTTTAGGTGCTTCTGCTGTTGTTTCTGTGGTAGTCTGAGTTGTTGTTTCAGCGTAAGTGGTTGTACTTGGTGCGGTACTTTTTGGCGTACTCGCCAGTGCTATGCCCGAGGTAAGCACAAATGCAATGCATGTGCCTATAGGCAGCAGCTTTTCCAGCTTTAACATTTTAAAATCCTCCTATTTCCAGCTTCCGAAGTTAGCTGCCGGGTTCGGGTAATAGGATCACCCCTACCACTATAAAAGTGGATTAGCCCCAATTAACTGGTTCCTCCGTACCCCTTTTCGGGGATTCAGCCTTTTTAGATTATTGACCTCATAAATTACCTGTATACACAATATATTACAACATTGTTACAGGCTCGTTAAAAATTATATAACTAGAGCAAGCGTGTGTCAAACAGGGTATTTATAAGAAAATTGAAGGTAAATTAAGATAATTATCTTCAATTAAACTAAACTAAGAGTTATAGGACTTTAGAACTAGGAAATGTTATGACATACGTAATGGATTGTCTTAAAGGCTATTCTTAGCTTATTTTTACTAGACTTTTGAATTCAAATTATATAGTATTTGTGGTATTATATGAGGACAGTAGTAATTGCATTAAGCGGCTGACTTAAAAACATATTACTGTTATTTAACATAAAGGTTGAGGGGGCTTTAATATGCCAAGAATTAAACTTGTAGAGACTGATGAACTGCCAAAATGTCCATACTGTGAAAATACTCTTGAAACGATTGAAAAATCTCACACCGGAATGTTGTCTTCTACAATAATCTATATTTGCCCACACTGTAAAAAGATATTAAGCATGGGTATTAATGGATAGGATAATACATATACTACGATGAGTTGGGTTTCAAGGGCTTTTCCTTTGAATCACAGTTGTAAAATAGTATTATCCTGATATAATATAATGATGGCGGTTATGTCCCGGTGGCCTAATGGATAAGGTAGTGGATTCCGGTTCCACTGATACGGGTTCGATTCCTGTTCGGGACGCCAGAAAGACTTTGAGTAAATCAAAGTCTTTTTTTATATGTATAGGAGGAATCGAACCCGAGAGGGCACGAGCCGTTGAGAAAATGTGCTAAATGCACATTTTAAGGTGAGTGTAGGAGCCCGGCACCCGAATGGAGTGAGGGTGGGCGACGTCGTAAGTACAGCGAAGCTGTGCGGGATTCCTGTTCGGGACGCCAAGAAAGACTTTGAATTAAATCAAAGTCTTTTTTTATATGTATAGGAGGAATCGAACCCGAGAGGCTGGTTACATTTATAATTAAGACATATATGTAGTAAAAGTTGTTTAAACTATACTGGAATAGGAGACTAAATAATATGAGTATCATAGATTTAAAAAAAATTGTTAAAAGTGATATGTATGAAATTGCACTACATAATTCAAAAAAATATATAGTTCTTTCACTTATTGGAGTATGGGATCGGAAATCAAAACTAGATCTTTATATAGATGATATAAAATATGCTTTACAAAAAGTGACGCAAGGGTTTAGTGTTATTCTTGATTTGACACAGTATAGAGGAAGTGCATCAGAATTTACTCATATGCACATAGAAGCACAGAAGCTGGCAATTGATACTGGCTTAAATAAAACAGCAGTCGTTATGCCAAACAACCCAATGCTTAAAGTAACAGTTGATTATATATTCGAACAGACAGGAATTAGTGCACTTTATTTTAATAATATTGCTTCAGCAGAAAACTGGGTGAGTTTATAACCCAAGGTTTGTAGAAAGACATATTCAAAAGGATTTGCTCCTTGGGTAATCTTTAAATTTACACAGTTTATTTCTTTACCTAAATACTTTATACTTAAAACAAATGATTTTATCCAGAATTCGTATATTCATAAATGAGTTGAATTTATTTAGAAATATTATAATTTTTCGGTATATGGCGGTAAAAAGTAAAGGAGGGTAAGCAATGACATTAAAAGATTATATCATGCATCAAATGTGTGAAATTAAAAGGGAGATGCTTGCTGCTATAGAAGGCCTTACAGATGATGAAATACAATCTTTTGAGCCCTGCGGACACTGGCCAATTGCGTGGATTGTACAGCACTGCTGCGGTATTGCAGACTCTTTTGTATATAAGCACATTACCGGAAAAGCGATTCTTGAGCATGATGTAGAAAGAATTGCATGGCCTTTTAGGATGGAACCTAAGCCAGGAGATATATATCCTCCTTTATCGGTGCTAATGCATAGATGGTCTACAGTTATGGATGCATCTATTGAAGAGCTTGAAAGACTTGACGATGATAAGCTGCAAGACAAGTTTTTTAACCACAATGAACCTATTGCAGAAAGTTGCTTGCGTGTAATAAACCATACTAATGCTCATCTGCGTAATATATGGTGCATTTTAGGAGAGAAGCGTATAGATTACAAATGGGCTGAACAGCAGACCTGGCTTGCATAAGCTAAAATCCCATAGCCTTTTTCACTATTTCCACTTGTTCTGAAGAAGTTAATTTTTCTAAAAGTTTAAAAGCAACACCTGGCGCGGTCTCTGGACAATAAGATGTTATAATGTTTTCATCCACAACAATAGGTTCATTAACTATTTCAACACCGAATTCCTTTAGCTGCTTTTGGCGGTAAGCATCTTTTAAGTGATAGGTTGTAGCTTTTCTGCCCTTTAGCACTCCGCTTCTTCCTACTGGCAGTGCAGCAACGCATACAGCTGCAATTATTTTCCCATGTTTATCAAATTCCCGGATTAGGTTTAGGAACCTTTCATCATATGCTTCTTCATAAAACCCATATTCCTCAAATCCACCCGGTATTGCTAATGCGTCATAGTCACTTACATCTATTTCTTCGATTGTTTTTTCAACTAAAATAGGAATATTGAAGGTGCTTACGACTTCTTTCTGAAACCCGCAAGTAACAACATGAACATCATATCCATAGTCATTTCGTGCCCATCCCATAACATCGACAAAGACACTAAACTCCATGGTTTCAAATCCTTTTGCTAAAAATAGTAATACTTTCATATAAGCTCCCTTACTAATATTTTCACTTATATAGCTGGTTTATGGCTTGGAGATGCTTACACCGTACTTCTTAAAATCATCCCCGCTAAGAGATGTAAACCTTATTTCAAGATCGTTTATGTTATAAGTCAAGAATGACATTTCTTTGTCTCCCTGCAAGTTACTTTCTTTATCTGCTTTTCCTTCCCCGAACTTTGCTTTGAACTGCTTAATGTCATCTCCAACTGTAAAGTTTTTGCCTTTGTCAAAACTAATTGTTGTTCCGTCTGCAGGCATAATAAATATGGGTTTTTCATCCAACTGTTTAACCTTATCAATATTATCAAATTGAGCCCCGTTAAAGCCGACCATAACTCCTGATGCCTTACAGAGAAATACCGGTACATAAAATTTTTCATCACCTAAATATTTAATTTTATCTGAATCGGAAAGATTTAGAGATTCTATTACTTCACTGTTTTTTGATGATAGGATGTCACGAATCTTATCCAATGAAATCGTAAGATCACTGCTTTTAGATGGAGCTGAGGTTTTAGTATTTACTTTTTTGTCGTCTGTAGAAGAAACCGTTGTGCTTGAAGAAGTACTTGTTGAAATACTTGTATCAGAAATCGCAACACTGCTCTGACTACTGCTGTTTACGCTTGAACCGCTTGTATTGCTGGAACATGCAGTACTTGAAATACTTATCAGAAATGCAACAAGTACAGTTATAATTCTTAGTTTCATTTATATCTCTCCTATTTGAAATAATAGTCACCTAAGCTAAATTGATAATACATTTGACATGTGGCTTTGAACCTAATCAGCTGGAGAAGAAAAATCAATGTATTCGCTTTCTTGTAAAAATATATTTATGTTCATATTGTTCCTCTACCTTAATGATTTAATATTTTTCTGAATCCTTTAGCTCCTTCTTCTGCGTACCCAAGGGATTCATATAATTTGTGTGCACCTGTCCGTTGCTTTCCAGACACTAGGATTATGTAGCCGCATCCTATTTTTACTGCCCTGTTTTCTAACTCCAGCAGCATTGATTTGGCTATGCCCTTTCCTCTATACTCCTCATTCACTATCAAAGCTTCTATCACCAGAAAGGAATTAAAATTTAATACCATAGTATCACATACTATACCCATAACAGTTGCAACTACTTTGCAGTCTTCTTCGGCTACTAATAAAATATAATTATTATTTGTGTTCATTACAGCAAATTTTGTACTCATATTTTCCATAGCACTTCTTTGACCCATTAATGCTTCGTATAGTCCTGACACTTCGTTAAGATCTTTTTCTTTCATTTCACGTATAACCATATATTCCTCCAACAATGTTGATTAATTCTTGCTTGAAACCTGCCCGTTGCCTTTAGCAACCTATAATTACATTTCTCTTTATATGTTGGCATTAGCTAGTAGACGAAAATCAAAGCCAAAAGGTTCTTTGACTGACCATATAATTAACTACCTGGAATATAAAAACAATCCTATAGATTATTTATAACATTGTCTTTAATTCCTGGCAACATATTATATAATTTGCAGTAAAGTGGCACAGCCTAAAAGCATAAACTGTTATAAGTCTAAACAGGAGATTTATAAATGGAATTCAAAAGTGTAAATTGTTCAACCGGTGGTGGGAAAAAACTCAGCAGGCCGACCTTTCAAAGCTCTTTTATACAATACTGGTATGCTCAGAACTGGGCACCTGACAGATGGGAAAGAGAGTTTGTCATGCTCAAAGACTTAGAAATAAACGAGATAATACTTCAAACCACAGCAGACACAAAAGCCAAATACGTGGTATATTTTTCCCGTCTGCCTGGTTTTACCCATGGAAGTGTTGATATGGTTGAAACAGCATTAGACGCTGCAGATAAACTGGGTATGAAGGTTAGGGTAGGTCTGGGTTTTAGTGAGGATTGGTGGAAAAAATTCTTCAGCAAGACGTGGCTGAGTAAAGAAGCATCCCTAAACAGAGCTATAATTATGGAAATAGCTCAGAAATTCGGGCATCATAGCTCTTTTACAGGTTGGTATATACCGCATGAGTTTTCCCAGTTTACTGCCCTTACAAAGGGTCAGCAGAAAAGACTCAACAGCTTTTTTGAAAGTATGGCCTCCGAGATAAAAAGAAGATTACCCAAAGATATAATGATTGCTCCTTTTTATCATGGTAAGCATAAGTGGGCAATGTCCCCCAAAGGATGGTCAGCTGCATTAAAAAACATATTAAAAGAAACAGGAATAGGCATAGTTACTTTACAGGACAGTATTGGAGCGGGTTTTAGCACTATGAAACAGCTTCCGGAGATATTCAGTCAGACAAAAAAGACTCTAATGGAGTTGGGCATCAAGTTTTATATTGATGTTGAGACCTTTGAACATACCCGGAAAGGCCTCATACCGGCTTCACAACAACGAATAGAAAAGCAGCTTTCAATTGCACAAAACTATGCCGAAGGCTTTGTGGCTTTCAGTATAAGCCATTATCAGAATAAAAATGAGCCGGGCCAAACAAAATTATATAATGATTACTTTAAATATTACACTTCTAGGAGCACTTGACAATATTAAAAATAAGACATATAGGTGTCATATTTGTGTGATATCATTAAAAGAAAACAAAGGAAAGTGAAAATATGTACATAAATATTGGAGAGCATTTATTTAAGCTCATTCAGGAGAAAAACATACTTTTCGGTGATATTCAACTGCCAGGTATAAAAATAGATACTGATAAAATTAAAGTAATTATGATAAATGAAGTTCCGCCTGAAAACCCTCAGGATTATTTCTACAGCAAAGGGACAAACCCGGACTATATGAAGACTACTTTAGGGTTGTTTCATAACGCAGGCGTCAATGTTACCAGTATTCAGGATATTATAGATATGGGTATTTATATTACCACTGCTGTAAAGTCTCCGAAAACCAATTATGCCGTTGATACCGGAAAAATCATAGAGCATTTGCCTGTGCTTGAAGAGGAAATCAATATGTTTCCTAACCTCAAAGTAGTTATGCTAATGGGTGATGTTGCAAAAAAAGCTTTCAATATGATTACCAAAAAGAATACTAAGAAAAATTGCATACCTGCCGGTTCAACTTACAAAATACGCGGAAATGAATTCTATTATGGAGATATACGTGTATTTCCGTCTTATATTATGACGGGTGGAAACATACTTATAGAAAAGTCAAAATGTACAATGATTTCTGATGATATCAAGCGTATGATGAAATTGATATAGTGTCAATTAACAAAACAAGGCTTGAAAGTATTTGCTTCCAAGCCTTTGCTGTTTTTACATAGCTGTTTCAAAAGAATCCCAATCATCTTCGTTAAATAAATTGGAATAGGAATTAGCCTGTGTTTCATAAGCCTTCGTTGCAGATTCAAATGCATTTCTTACTGCTGTTTGCTGGTCTTCAGTGATAGTTCCGCTTGAAACCAAGCTGTCCAATGGATCAGTCTTGGTTGTATAATTACTGAATGCAGACTGTAGAGCAGACAATATTGAATCTTCCTGATCCGAAGTAATTTCATCGGAGTCTACAAGGCTGTCAAGTATTTCTGAAAGTGAGTTGGAGGTATCTCCATTCTGTATCGATGGTGGAGGTGGTGGAGCCCCATTTGCTTTTCTATCGACCTCAAACGCGCTCTTGATGGCATCTTGTTGGTCTTCGGAAATAGTTCCGTTTGAAACAAGACTATCTAATGGGTCAGAGTCAGTATTAGTGTCTGAACTATTGGACTGGAATGCCGATTGAAGTGCATTCACTATTTTTTCTTTCTGGTCTGAAGTAATTGTTCCTGAACTTTCTAAGCTGTCAAGAATACTTGACATTGAGTCTGTACCGCCATTTTGAGGTGGCGGAGGTGGAGGCGGAGCCCTATGTGCCTTTTTTTCAGAATCAAAAGCGCTTTTTACAGCAGATGCCTGATCTTCAGTAATTGTACCGTTGGAAACAAGGCTGTCTAATGGATTCTTAAAGGTTCCTGATGCGTTGTTTGCCCCAGCCTGTGTTTGAAAGGCCATTCTGGCTGCTTCCATAGCATCATTGATAGCTTTTTTCTGTTCTTCGGTAATTGTACCAGAAGACACAAGACTATCCAAAATACTTGAAGGTTTACTGATTTCCGTAGGCTGCTGTGTCGAATTGGTGCTTTGTATGTGCCTGTTACCTGCCTTTTGTAGTTCATCAGCCGAAGTTGTTTTGCTTGTGTATTGTGTGTACTTGTAGTAATCATAATTCGAAGAGATGTTCATTGATTACCCTCCTTTTGGACATGCCTCCTTGCATACATTTTCGTTCCTACTTTATATATATCGGGAGGATTGGACAGGCAGATTGTGGCAAGAGTGTGGCAAAATTGATTGGGTCGCTCCATCCCGCTTTTCGACGCCGTAAAGCGGGGCAAAAGTTGCCGCTTGTAGCGGATGTGGTTAGGGTACTGTTAAAAAGCTTCTATGCATTTACAATTAAAATGTTTCTGGGGCGAAACCTGTTCGCCGCCACGGTTTCCCCCAGACCCCACCTTCCATGGCTCGCCCTGGTGAAAGCCTACTGCGGCATCTGTAAGCTGCTCGCTCGTTCTCAAGCCGGAACGATGCAACTTCGCTATCCTGCTCAGAAGCTACTTGAATGGCCATCCGGGCCATTCACCGGCATTCGACCTTCATTCGCAGCAACATCTGCCAGCTCAGCTTTCAATGGGCGTGGATGTGGGTTGTTCTATGAAGCGGCAACGTTAGAACTTTGTTTACGAAGTTCGGTATAGCCACCTGTTAAACCAGGCCCTGAAGGCGCTTGAGTGAGGAGTTTTCCACCGATTTTGCTCCATCAAAAGCGGATAATAAAGAGTTGTTTTTGAGGGAAAAGACAGCAAAAAACTGTACAAAGAATATTGTACCACGGGTTTTAACCCACCGCGAAATATTTAATCATGTTTTCTCAACAAAACAGGATAGAAAAAGAACGAATGTTCCAGAAATTTGTACAAATATGTTGCAATTATATTCCAAAATGATACAATAAGTGTGGGAAAATTAAAAAGTTGCCGTGACCCTCAGGTGTTGGAGCACCTGAAGGTTCATGCAGGTATCACCCCTACCCACAAGTGCAGCTTACGCTGCCACAGCAACATTGTTATTATACATTTATTCTCTATTCTTTACAACAATAACAATAAATGCATGTATTGGGTCTTACCTGAACATGCATTTTTTAATTTTCCCTCTCATTACAGGAGGGGGAAAGATATGGCGAAAATCATGGATACAAAGCAGAAATACATAAGGAAAATGTTGAGGCATGTTGATTTGGAGTTTGATAACTGCCAGGTTTGTATTAATACAGTTCTGCGTATGTCAGATATATATGATAAGCTAAAGGATTCAATACCCGGCGATATACGGCACGCAACTGTAGAGTACGGTGAGTTGATATGCAGGTTACTAATAGAGCAAAGAAGATTCTATTACCTTTGTGGTATAAGAGATTCGCGCCTTGGTTTAAAGAAAAGTGCAAAAAATATGTTAAACAGATAAAATTATATACATAAATTTGGTTATACCCCAGGCTAACTATCCAGGTATAGAGATATAAGCATGAACCGGATTTCAGGAGAAATGTATTACAGGCGGTGAAAGCAATCTGGTTTGGTTAGCCGTGGGTTTTAACTAGGTTTAAACCCACGGCTAGCAATTAACAATTATTATTCCTTAATATACGAACAGCAATAATCGCACAATTCCTTTGCATCAATTTTAAACTTTGAATTTGCAGGAACTTCAAAGCTCTGGCCTGCTTCAACGGTTACCCACTCATTGCTTCCGGGCAAAAGCACATTCATTTTTCCCGCCAACATCTCCATAATTTCCTTGTCTCCAGTCCCAAACTCATATTGCCCAGGCATGATAATCCCAAGAGTTTTTTTCTCACCTGAAGGAAATATAACAGCACGGCTTGTAACTTTTCCTTCATAATATACGTTAGCCTTTTTCACTACTGAAACATTTTCGAATATTTCCATGATTGTCCTCCATTAATATGTAAATGATGTTTAAGCATATTATAAACTATATACTATATAAAATACTTTTTAAAGTATAGTTTGAGTAGGTATTTTGCCGATTAAAATTACTGTGTATATTTGAAATAAATGTAACTTATGGTAATATTAATTCATGTCTGAATTGTGGTGAGGTTTATTATTAATGGAGCGATACAATAAATATGCACTCTTGATAATTGTGCTTATTATGTCATGGCTTGAAGCTGTCCCATATTACGGTGATGTGTACAATACTCTTATTGAACGGTCAGGGATTTCCCGGGATACCGCACAAACAGTTTTTATTTTCTTCTATTTTGGGGCTGTTACCTTATTTTCCTTTATCATTAAGGTACACAATATTAAAAGTTTAATGTATACCGGAACTGCATGCTGTCTTTTAATTGTGCTTGCAGGTTGGCTTTTCCCTGCATCGCAATCCTTCTATATATTGCATGTTATGCTTGGAATAGCTTCAGCGTCAATTTCGATTGTTTTCTGCTACATATTTATATATAGTTTTGATTTTTCAACAAGAATAAAGGTAACCTCTGCTTTTGAGGCAATAACTGTCCTTTGCAGTCTGCTTGTTAATGTTATATTGATTAAGATTAACGGCACCCTGGCTTTTGCCTCAACATGCCTTCTGCTTCTGGGCCTTCTGCTTCTTACACAGAGGTTTGATCCCGGAAATATGACTTTGCCTTCTTCTATACAGGAAATGCGTGCACCTGTAAAGATTATTGCAGCAATAGGTTTTATTGTATTAATTCTATACAGTAACAGCGGATTGGAATACAACGTCCTGCAAAGCACTGTTGAAGAATTGAATAAGGCTATTCCATGGTTCAGCGGGTTTGTACTGCTGTTTCAAGCAGTTGTATACACTGTATTTTACTTTATTGGCAACAGAATAAACAGGTTTTGGCTTGTTTATGTTGCATTGATAATGATAGGAGTTGAAAATCTGCTTCGGATGATTGATACGAAAAATATTGTTGTTGGGGCATTTCTAAATTATGCGTCAGACTGTACAAGTAATTTATTTGTATTCAGCTTTATTGGCGATATATCATTAAAATATGGAAGGAACTTTAAGACGGCTGGCGTAAGCCTTATTGCCTGCGGGTTTGGAGCTGTATTTGGCGAGTTTCTGGGTAAATGGACGATTGGATTGATTGGTGACAGAGCAGTTCCATCGTTTGCGATATCAATGTTTTTAGTATTTATAAGCTTTCTCGTTATACCTTGGCTTGCAAAATATATTAATGATGAGATGCATACTATTGGGTTGAACAAACCAGAGAAAGCATTGGAAGAAGGAGCTAACAGCGTAGATTTTGATAATGAAGGAGCATCCAAAGAGACCCTGGAGATTAATTATAAGGAATTGCTCCATCAAAAGCTTAGAAAGGCTTGTGCTTCTTTACCTGCGGGTAACGGTTTGACACCGAGAGAATTTGAAATAGCCTTAATTCTGCTTGAACGGTATGACAATGAGTCAATAGCTAAAATGCTTTATATTTCACCTAATACTTTAAAGGTACATATAAGACGTATATACCAAAAGTTCCAGGTGACAAAGCGCAAGGAATTTATTGAAGAAGTTGAAAACGCTCAAAGTTTGAAAGTCTAAGCCTTGAAGAAAGAATCACCCTGAAAGCGTTATCCAAAAAATGGATAATAATACTTTTGGGGTGATTCTTTTTTTACTGCCTTTTGCTATATTTTCTACGAAGAAAATAATAACAAGGAGGTATTCATGTGAAAAGAACATTAATATTTATGCTTGCAATCTTTATCATTTTTACAATAACAGCATGTGGTAAAAGTGATAAAAAGGAGGTCTCGACAACTTCCGAGAGCACTAACTCAACTTCAACCCTGCAAAAAGGAGGAACTGATAAAAGTGATTCCGGTGAAACAACATTAAAAAATTTTGAAGGTAATAACCCGGCTATGCTTTCAGGCAGCAGCAACTGCCAGCAAAAGCTAAGCGTAGAAAAGGGCGGGTATCTGTTTACTGTTAAAACAAAGGACCCGTTTAGTGGATTAAAGAAATTTGAAATTTCCTATGATGGAGCTGACAGGGGTTTTTCGGCTTATATACCGTTTGCTGCGGGTAAGGATGAAACAGGTTTATATGTATATCAAAAGATTGTGAAATTCAGTAAAAATGTTGAAAGTACTTTTAAAATAGAAGCCGACGGGTTTTATAGCATAGAAATTAATAAGCTTCCGCTTGCTTCGGGGAATAACAGCTTTCCGGCTTCTATAAAAGGCAATGGAGCCAGGGTATTCGGGCCATTTGAATGCAGCGGACAAGTAAACATTAAATTAAAAACATCTGATGCAAAACAGGCTGGATTTACCGCTGAATTTATTAATGCCGATACGGGTGAACAAGATGAAACTATTTTAATAAATGCAGAAATAAAGTCAGGTGGGACTCCAAATCAGTTTGATGTTACAAAAACTGTAAAGCCTTCAGCTGCCGGAAATTACTTTATTTACATTAGTAGTAACGGTGGTTGTGAATGGGAAGCAGAAATAACAAAATAAGGCCGCCGTAGGGTTATATAAACCGCTGTTTAATTACAGCGGTTTTTTTCATGAGCATATTGCATTGCTATATATTGTAATGATATAATAGTGATATCAAAATGATATACACATATCGGAGGTGTTTTTTAATGGAAGATGTAATTGTTGAAAGCGAGAAAAAGGTACTGCCTGGGCTTCTGATGCTCATAATAAATATTCTGCTGCTTTTAATTTCAGGTGTACTTTTTGTTATGGGAGTCATCGAAACTGATGGTGGCACAACACTTGGAATTCCTGGAATTATTGCAGGATCAGTACTTTTTGTTGTTTGGTGTCTTATGTGCGGAGGATTTTTTGTTCTTCAGCCCAATGAAGGTGCTGCACTGATACTATTCGGAGCGTACAAGGGTACAGTAAGAAAATCAGGCTGGTTCTGGGCAAATCCATTCTATATGAAGAAAAAGATATCACTGCGCACAAGAACATTAAATGGCGAAAAGCTTAAGGTTAATGATGAGATGGGTAACCCTATTGAAATTGCTGCAGTTGTAATGTGGAGGGTTGAAGATACTGTAAAGGCTTTATTCCATGTTGATAACTATGCTGATTTTGTAAGGGTACAGAGCGAGTCTGCAATAAGGCATCTTGCCGGAATGTATCCGTATGACATAACTGAGGATAATCAGCAGATTTCACTCAGGGGAAGTGCAAATGAAGTTTCAGAAGCATTGAAGAATGAACTGCAGCAGACTCTTGAAAGAGCGGGGGTAATCATTGAAAATGCAAGGCTAAGCCATCTGGCTTATTCTCCTGAAATTGCTGCTGCGATGCTTCAGCGCCAGCAGGCATCTGCAATAATTGCAGCAAGGCAGAAAATTGTTGAGGGTGCGGTAGGCATGGTTCAAATGGCCCTGAACAAGCTTAATGAAAAGGATATTGTACAGCTTGATGAAGAACGCAAAGCAGCAATGATAAGCAACCTCCTGGTTGTATTATGCGGTGAAAGAGCTGCACAGCCTATTGTCAATACAGGTACACTTTACTCATAGAAAGAGTGATAGAAATGACAGAAAAAAAGACTGTACTGCTCAGGCTGAGTCCACAAATTTATGAAGAGATAAACAGAATGGCAGAAAATGAATTCCGTTCTGTCAATGGACAGATTGAATACCTGCTTAGTGAAGCTATAAAAAAGGGGAAGAAAACCAAAAATTCAATTGATGAAGAGATGTAAATAGGGGGTGCTAACGCACCCCCTATTTTTTCTCACTTGAGATTATAAGGATTTGAACTCAAATGTAATGCTGCTTCCTTTTACAGTAACGAGTATATATTTGGGTTTCTTGCTGCTTGCTGTCAGAGCTGTTGAAGAATCCAGCCCGGCAGTGGAAATATACTTGATACCTCTGTCCATGTAACTTGTCTCAGTGCCGCCCTTATAAAATACAGTTACATTTTTTCCTGAGGATTGTTTGAAGTCAGACAATGTAGTCTGGAATAGCTTTGCCTCCAGGCTGTCATCAAAGTTTGACGGAGCACTTTCCATAAATATGAATACGTTATTCCCGGCAGCAGAGCTTAACTGGTCCTTAAGCCAGTTCCATTGTGAACCGCTTGATGCCCTGAGCCCGTCTTTGCTCATATCAAGCTGTATAAACCTGCTTCCTTTGTAATCAAACGATTTATAACCAGTATTAGTGACTATAAGAGGCTTTTTAATCTGGGAAGCAAAATCATGCTTGTTGCTTCCTACAACCGCAGCTACATCAAGATATTTGTTGATTGTTCCTGTAAAGCCTGTAAGCAGGGTTTTCTCGTATGCATTCTTTGGGTCCCGTGTTTGACCGAAAACAGAGAACCTGAAGGAATCTGGCGCACCCTGGAATGATGTTGCCTTGTTTGCATCATCAGATGGTACAGTATCCTGCGGTAGTGCAGGAATTGAAGGAGTTGTAGTCAAAGCAACGCTCAAATCATCAAAGTACACACTTCCAACGCTTGAAACGGGTGAAGGCTGTGCAATATAGATTCTTGTCAGCTTTGAAGGACCTGTTATGTCTCCAACATAAGCTTCTACGTATTTCCAGCCTGTCCAGTCAATATCAGTCGAAACCTGTACCAAGTGCTTGACACCCTTTTTATCCACAACTTCCATTTTTAATTGATTAGGTGATGGTTCGGCACTGTATACCCATAGGCCTACCGCCGACACGTTTGAATCCAGTGTTAACCCGCCATTGTTAAGTACCATATATGCTGCTCTGGTGCCATCAAGACTGGAAAAATCATATGTAAGCTTTCCAGAGTTATTTCCTGAATGTTTCTGCTCACTGCTTAACTGATAGCTCCCTGGTAACCCTGTAGGGCTCGCAAGGAAGGTACCATTAAGACTTTCAAATTTATCCTTCAAGACATAGTTTGTGGATGTAACTGATACTCCACAGTATGCATGAACATTTCCAATATATGCATCAAGGTATCCTGATCCGCCCTTTTCAGCAGTAAGTGTTCCGTTGTTTACAGTGCCTAAGTTTCCTTTTACTGCCCACTTTACATCTGCCGGATTAATTGCAGCGGTATAACCATTTTTATTTCTTCCAGTAACGGATATGGTTTTGGAATCACCTATAGATATCTTAAGTGTCCTGCTTCCGAGAATCAGTTGGGCCGGTGCACTTAGTGAGTTTACTCCAATAGACTGTGAAATCCCGTTAATTGTGGCAGTCACGGTTCCTGTTCCAACAGATTTTGGGTAGAGCGTATTACCGCTGAAACTTCCCTGTATGCCTGAAACACTCCAATTTACCGAATTCTGGTCAATGTTTACTGGATTATAGTTTGTGTCATAACCCTTAATCGTAAACTTTCTTGAGGTATTTACAAATACATTGGTATCTTCTGTATTGATTATCAGTCCTGCAAGACTTGTGGAAGGTGCAGAAGAGAACACACCTACTGCAGTTGATATACCTCTTGCTCCTCCATCCGATGGGCTGTTCACGACTTTCAGACCGCTTTCTCCAAGCGGACGGTCAACCATAGTTGTAGAACCGCCACCGTCAAGGTTTATAGCATTGTATGCACCCAAATCCAGCATTAGATATGCAAGCTCAGTCTGCGTCATTCCGATGCTTTTTGTTTGTCTTCCGTCAACAGTTGCCATTATAAGCTTTTTCCCGTCCATAGAACTTCCTATTGCCGTACGTGGCTGTCGACCAGAAATTACATTTGAAAATTGAGCTGGAACCTGGCCATCCTTAACAAGGGTAGCACCGCCGGTTATAGCCATCTTCATCTTCTTCCAGTCGGGACTCGTTTTAATGTCTAATGTTACCTGATCTCCGACACGGAAATTATCAACCAGAAATTGTCCTGCGCCCGACTGTCTTGATATTACTACATAACCGCCCTCGGGAATTCCGGTGGCAGGCTGACCTTGTCTAACTTCAAGGACCTTTCCGTTTTGTACTACCAACTCAACCATATCAGGCATATCTGGTGTTGCGCCTATAGAGTAAGGGTTCCATTTTCTGTCCAGTATAATCAGATCCTTGCAATTCATCTGGCTTAGTTTGTTGTACTGCATTACAACTTGAGACTGACCGTTTGGAGCAACAAGGTTTATATCTGTTTTCCAGTAGTCAAAAGTTGGCACATTAGAACTGTCAAGCGCAAATGTTGCCATGTTATCGTTGTATCTGTTATATTCATTTGCTGCAGTAACGATGGTGCCTGACTTTACAACAGGTCCATCAGCATATCCGCTGTTTCCGAGCCAGTTGAAAAAACCCCCGTTAATAGCTGCAACAGCGCCATTTTGCTGTGCAAGGGTTTTAACTGTTACAAGGTTTTTAAGTGAAACATCACTTGAGAGTGTATCAATATTTATGTACTGGTTGTTAAGGTCTATTTTCAATATGTTGATATTAATCCAACCATCCTCAGTGAATCTTACTATTGTACTGTGTGTGATTCCTGAGGCAATATTTTCGCTTGTTGAACTTTCATAAATTGTGCTTGCGTTTACCGAGTATGGCAGTATTGTCAATGTAAAGACAACCACCAGAAGCAAGGCAAGCAGTTTTCTCTTGTATTTCATATAACCTCCTATTCTTCACCACTGATCGATTTTTGAGCGTTTAATAGCCCCGAAGATATTGCTTTTCAAATCTCTTTTTTCCTTGCTCATATCCTTGATAAACTCTTTGATATCCTGCCTTTTTGTCAATCCGTTTATGGTACAGGGGCTAGGTACAGGTGTAATCCCTGAAGATTTGATAAATCCCCTTATATCCTTTTCTTCGGCATAAATAAGCGGACGGATAACATGAAGGTCTTTCCGGTCAAGATATGTAACAGGAGAGAAGGTATGAATACGCCCCTCATAAAACAGGCTTAGCAGGAAGGTTTCTATGACATCATCCTTGTGATGCGCAAGTGCAACACGGCTGCAGCCTAAGTCTTTGGCAACATTGTGAAGTGCACCGCGCCTCATGTTGGCGCATAATGAACATGGGTTTTCTTCATTGCGTGCTTCGAAGATAATTTTTCCTATAAGTGTTTCCTCTATGGTATAGTTCACATTAAGCTGTTTGCAAAGTTCCTTAACCGGTGTAAGGTCGAATTCACCTATACCAAGTGTAAGAGTAATTGCTTCAAGCTCAAAAGGTATTGGATAAAACCGCCTTAATTGGCTTAAAGCTATAAGCAGGGTAAGGCTGTCCTTTCCGCCTGAAACACCTACGGCAATTTTATCACCGGGCTTAATCATATCATAATCCTGCAGCGCTTTTCGTACCTGCCCGAGTATTTTCTTTATATGCTTCACCTCGATCGTTATGTTATTGGAAACTTCATACATATGGTTTACATAAAGTTAATAAATGTATGAAATTATAGAGACTGCAAACCCTGAAACAGTTTATGTGTCAGGCCTTGGTCTCTATAGAACTTGAAAATATATTCAGCAAGAAAACTGAAGTGTTCTTCCATAATTTAATTATAGAGTACATGTATAGAGGTATCAAGTTACTATATTGTTACATTTTTTTTACAATGTGGTATTCAAAGGCGCCTAGTCATATTGGCTGAATTGACAGTATTTGATGCTTGTAAAAGCGTTGATTTCAGCTTATTATATTTAGGTGATTCAAAAATATTTTAAATTTCCATAAATATTATATTGAATTAATGAAAGATTTGTAGTACAATGATTATCGTCTCAAAAATAATCGGGGTGTAGCGCAGCTGGTAGCGTACGTGGTTTGGGACCATGGGGCCGGAGGTTCGAGCCCTCTCACCCCGACCAAAGAGACAAAACAAGGGTTTGCTTAACGCAGACCCTTGTTTTTTTAATACATTTTTTATGTTAGTCGCTTACTACTGCACCTGAACTACTTTTTACACGGTACCAGTATGTATAAAGCATTTTAAAGCCTAATTTTTCGTACATTTTAATTGCAATATCATTTGTTTCAGCAACTTGGAGATATGCTGAATGTGCTCCTTTTTTATATCCCTCTTGAATGATTTTCCCGCAGATCATGGTGCCTAAACCCTGCTTCCTGAATTGTTCATGTACGCGAATATCAAACAGGCCGACATAACCATGCTCCAAAACACCAAGTCCACAGGCAGCCATTTTATTATCCTGATAAAAAGATGCACAGAAAACCGGATTCGCTATACTTTTTATTAATGTTTTTACTGTGGACTTCACAGGTTCTCTTTCTGTACCATTAATAATAACAAAGTCATCAAGCCACTTCTCGTTTGCAGAATAGTCAATAGCTACTCTATCTAGCTCATAATTTGGCATATTTGTTAAAGATGCTTCCATTATATGAGCCTTTTTTTTAACTACATACTGCCTGCGTTCCAATAAAGTATCCAATCCTGCTTCAAAACACCCTGTCATTTTGAAAATACAGGGTAAACCTTTTTGAAAGAATTTATTTTCACACACATTAATCTTCTCATTTAAATCAATGGCAGAACTATATAAGGGGATTACCGAATTCCCGCGATAGGTATAACCATTGGAATATCTCAGTATCCATCCGTCATATAATTCTGTTAGTATAGCAGGAAAAGCGTTTGCCGATATTTCTTCAATTCTTAAAACTTTGTTTAGCATAATGCTTATTTACCTCTTTTTTAAAATCTATTAACCTTCTATTGCCTTATTGGCGACCACTGTATCCTTTTTGCTGAAATTCTGAAGTTGTGACAAAAGCATTCCGGTAAGCATGAGGGCACAGCCAAGATAACCCCTTGCACCTAGGTTTTCATTGAGTATTATAAACCCACCGATACTTGCAAATACCGTCTCCATGCTAAGAATAATAGCGGCAGGCGCTGGACGGGCATATTTTTGTCCGATAACCTGAAGAGTATATGCAATACCAACCGAGCAAAAGCCGCCGTAAAGTAGAGGAACTGCTGCGTTAAGAACAGCATCCATAGTTATCTTTTCAAATATGAAGGCACATGCCAGACTTAAGATAGAGCACACTATGAACTGTGAACATGATAGTTTCAGGGTATCTACCTTTTTAGTAAAGTAATCTATTACAAGTATATGAGCTGTCCAGAAAAATGCACCTATTAAAAGGTATATATCGTACTTTGAAACACTAAAACTGCCTTTAATACAAAGAAAATATAAGCCGGTAATTGCTACAATTACGCCCAACCATCCGCTTAATTTAATATATTGCTTGAGGAATATTCCGAAAATGGGTACAAGAACAATATACAGTCCGGTTATAAAGGCTGCCTTTCCTGAAGAATTCGATGTCATTCCAAGCTGCTGCAGCGATGCAGCCGAGAATAATATTGTTCCTGCTATTATGCCTGCAAAAATAACACTTTTTTTGCTTTTATGTACAGTATTGTCCTGTTTGGCTTTTTTATTATTATAAATAATTAAGGGAATCAATGATAAGCTCCCCAGGGTAAACCTTATCCCATTGAAAGCAAATGCACCGAGATATTCTGAGCCTACTTTCTGTGCAACAAATGCAAATCCCCATATTGCAGCAGCCAGTAATAAGAAAATGTTGGCTTTAAATGTACTGATTTTCATAATATTAAGCTCCATATGCTGATGAATTGATACAGGTTATATAATAACACAACGTGACATTGCTATCAAACAAGCTATTTGGTTTTTACCGGGGTTGGCGTCATTTGTGTAACACTTTTGGGGTCTTGTGAATATACTGATATTAAAAAACTGTTATGTAAACTATTATGAAAGGAGAAATAATAATGGGTATTGGAGTAGGGAAATTCTTTGGCGGCAATGCCACTATTTTGTTCTTTATCATTTTATTCCTTTTGCTGTTTGATGGATTTGGAGCATTCGGGGTAGACGATAAGTAAGAACACAAGCTACATAAGATTTTAAATGCAAGGAAGACAGCTTATGGCTGTCTTTTTTTAAGAAAGTTTAACTTTTTTGTTCAATTATAAGCACAATCAGGGAAGTTAGTACTATCCCTGATTGGCTTTTATTATGGGTATGGTTTTGGAGGTATAACGTATGGGGCTTTTTGTAGTTGCTAACAGTATATAATATGATGCTTATGTAAACCCTGTTACATAATATATTAATTATTTGTATGGAAATATAAAATTTCCATAAGTTTTCAATTGACTTTAGAGTTTTGAAAGTGGTATAATAACTCTTGCATTAAGAAACAAATCTCGGGAGCTTAGCTCAGCTGGGAGAGCACCTGCCTTACAAGCAGGGGGTCATAGGTTCGAGCCCTATAGTTCCCACCAAAAACAAGTCACAGTATTGTGACTTGTTTTTTTATGTAATAATTTATTTTGTGTAATCAGATAAACATATATTGGGCTGCAGTAATAAAAAAGAGCCGTTCAAGAAGACGGCTCTAAGATAGTACTTTTATAATATTTATTAATTATGGGCAGCTAGGGGTGATGTTAACTAACCCATTCGTTAATTCTACATTTAAAAGATTGTAATTGCCATCTTCAAATTTGTAGTTACAGTCAAAGGTTATATCGGTGTAACCTGCATCAGCACAATGTTTAATCCTGAATGTAATAGATGCAAGTGTTCCGCATCTATCTATAAGATACTTATTTAACGGGAATCCGGAATCAAAATTAAATTTTACTCCATCACATGTTTTTTGTGCAGTTAGATAACCAACTAAATATGGATGTGGTACTATATTTAAAATTTCAAGCTTACTTGTGTCATAGTTAATAGTAAAATCGCAACGACTAATACCTTTTAAAGAAACTGAACTTATTTCTATCGGAACAGAGACTAGTTCACCTTGCTTGCCGTCTGCACTGCCAATTGTTAAAGCTGTTTTCTCGGAAGTTGTATCTATTACACTAACAACTAATTCGGGATTATTACCTTTGTTAAAATTGAAGGTAAATTTGTAATCTGCTACAGGGAGTGATGCGAGGTATTCTTTGCTTATTGATAAAGTATTACCATTTGCAGAGTATGGAACTTTTTCTGAACCATTCATGATTCCAAGTAGTTCGTTGCCATTAAGAGAGACGGTTACTTGAATATCAGTCTGTTTAGATACATTCTTGTCAAATGAAGCTGATGTTATAGAAATAGATGAATTGTTAGCAGTAGTATCCATTATTGTAAGGTCGAGAACGGGATCAACTCCTGTACTGAAATCAAAGGTTAATGATGTATCACCCAAAGGAAGTGACGCAAGGTAATTCTTGCCGATTCTGACAAAGTCACCGTAAGTATCGTAAGGTACATTAGTAGAACCATTTGTAATACTGCGAAGCTGGTTTCCATTTAGAGTAATGGCAACCAGTATATCAGTCTGATTTAATATATTCTTATCAAAAGAAGCTGAGGTTATTGAAATAGACGAATTCTTAGGGGTAGTGTCAAGTATTGTGACATTAAGCACCGGATCAACTCCAGCACTGAAATCAAAGGTTAATGCTGTACTTCCTAAAGGAAGAGAAGAAAGGTATTCCTTACTTATCTTCACAACATTGCCTTCTATGGTGTATGCAACTTTATCGGAGCCGTTCAAAATACCGAGAAGTTTATTTCCATTAAGGGAGACGGTTACTGGTATATCAGCCTGTTTTAATGTATTTTTATCAAAAGAAGCATATGTTGGTGAAATAGTTGAATTTTGGATCTCGATTTGTGCACCAAACACCAAAGATCCTGATAAAAATGCCGATATTTTATTCCATTCTGAATAACTTGAACTTGAACTAAAGGAATAATCATTTAATTGGTCATAATTTGACCAGTCATTTTTTGCGAATCTTGTTTGAATTTCGATTGTTGCACCCGGAGTTAAAGTCCCCGACTTAAAACCAACTTCAAGGTAATAATCTGCATCAGCTCTGGGAGGAGCAAGCTTAGTGAAACTTCCTGTAACAATCGATGTCACATCTTTATATGAGTTATTTGAATTTATTCCGGCATGGTCGCACCAGAAATTTTGGGGCTGTTCTTTGTCTATTGTATAATAGTATCTTAGTTTTAAGTCTGAAAGGTTAATACTTTTTGAACTGGTATTAGTTACTTTAAACCTTGGATATATTGAATTATTTTTGGAAGATGTATTTCCATTTGAGAATAGGACCTTAATACTGTTATTTTCAGCAAAAACGCCAATCGGAATCAACAAGGAAGCCATAATAATTATGGCAGTTAAAAAAAGACTTATTGTTTTTTTCATTATTTTTTTCTCCTTATAATTATAATTTTAGACATGCTAATGAATGAATCATTTAGATTCAAAACTGTTGATGTCTTAATGTGTAAAATGATAAAACCACAAAAACCTCCCTTTTTAGCAACTTTAAGCGGTGCTTTATTCGGTATATTCCCATAGTGAAAAATTGATTAGTTAGTAAAACCCAACGTTAAATAGTTACCAATAAGTGGAAACACACTTTTTATAACTTACAGTAAATGGAATATTTCGTCAAGATAGTAAAACTAAAAAAGTTGGGTGTTACAATACATAGGTAATTTCTGATGGGCTAATCCTGTTCTCGGATATGCTAAATAAGCTGGTTTAAGCGAAGTTTGTTTAACTGAGAAAAACCATATTATACTACTATTCAATTTTGGATTCCGGAAATATAGATGTTTGCCATTTGCAGCTATTCAAGATTTGTAGGGTATTTCCTTGCTTTTCTTTCATAGAGTAACGATTTGATTATTTCCTGCACCCTGGGATATAGGCTCCCCAGATAAAAAGTGGCCCCCATAGGGACCATCTTGGCTTTAATGACTTTTTATAATATGGCGGCTTCTTTATTAATGGGATATAAGCAGAATAGTTTCTATACCTGCTGAAATCTTCTTAAATTTATTTCAATACATCTTCTGAAGCAGCGTTAATCTTTTCTAGCAATTCTTCATATTCCCTGTTTTTTCTTTCCTTTGCATACCATTTTGCATTACCTATCAAAGCCCCGGTTATAACAATCATAATGAAGACAGGTATATTAATATCCCTATATGATGCATAATCGAACGCGCTTTCAAATGAAGCATAAGCGAACCCGCATACAGCGCCTAACAATGTATAAGTTAATTTATCCAATTCTCTGCTCCTGTTTATAAAATTTCAAGCTTCTATACGGATTAATTCTATACCGGGTACATATTATTTTCAATCACATTTTGGTACCACTGCCCAATTATTATACAATGTTCCTTAAACATCAAAATTATTTGTTTATTTGTATCCTGCAAATTGCTCTCCAAGTATATCTTTTAAATCAGATATAATTTTTTTATTCTCACCAACATATTGAACAATAATGTTACCCTTTTTATAAAAGTGTGGTAATGAAGCCCAGCTAACCTTTACTGATTTATTTTCATCAGAATAACTACATCCACCACTATCAATCCTTTTTGAGTCTTCTTCCATAGCCTTATCATTTCTATATAAGTAAATGTCTATGGCTTCATTACCAGTAAGTAGCCTTTTCCTTATTGTAGGAAGAAAATTTTCCTTTGCATCTTTCAATTCAAAGTCATAATTTTTGCTTTTCATTTCAGTAGTAAATTGTTCAATGCTATAAGCATTTGTCTTGGTACTATTGTTACTACAACCAGCAAAAGTAAGGATTATTAACAAAGAAATTGTAATTAATGTTAATTGTTTGGTTCGCCTTTTCATTTCTTTATACCTCTATTTGATAAGAATAGCATAAGTTATACATTGTGTATAATTAGACTTGGATTTGTATAATAAGTTCCAAATTCAGTATCCAATTGTTTAATAGAAATAATAAAAAACTGGACAAATTTTCTGCCCATAATATGTTGACACGTGTCTATTCTGCTGGTATACTATCTAATTGTCAGGCAAAAACACATACGCTGGCGTAGCTCAGCAGGTAGAGCAGCTGACTTGTAATCAGCAGGTCGGGGGTTCGATTCCGTCCGCCAGCTCCAAAAAGACTTCGGTTATAAACCGAAGTCTTTTTATTTTATTCAGAGGACGAAATCGAACCCGAGAAGGGCATAAGCCGTAAAGAAAACGTGCTAAATGCACGTTTTTAGGCGAGTGTGCGAGGAACGAGCGGATAGGACGACGAAGTCGGACGGAGATTCCGTCCGCCAGCTCCAAAAAGACTTCGGTTATAAACCGAAGTCTTTTTATAATGCATAGGAAATTCTAATTCTTCATTAATTTATTACTTTCCGTAAAATGCATTTCAAAAAAGTCTCATTAAAGCCTTTACTTCAATCTAACTTTTTTATTTTATTCAGAGGACGAAATCGAACCCTAAAACATTCATTGTTTTTCCCCGCCAATTATGCTAAAGTAAAGGTCTATGAGTCTCAAAGAGAAAGGATAAGATATTAATGATCACTATAACAGACCTTGGGCTGAGCTTTAGCGGACAAAGCCTGTTTTCCAATGTAAATTTACTGTTCGCTGCTGGCAACTGCTACGGGGTAATTGGAGCGAACGGCGCAGGAAAATCCACCTTTTTAAAGTTGCTTTCAGGAGAACTGGAGCCCACAAAAGGTGAAATTTCAATTAACTCAAAACTGCGTATGTCCGTCTTGAAACAGAATCATCATGCATTTAACGAATATACCGTGCTTGATACAATAATAATGGGTAATCCGCGGCTTTATGAAATTTCGAAACAAAAAGATGCACTTTATGCGAAAGAGGACTTTTCCGATGAGGACGGAATGCTGGCTGCGGAATTGGAAGCAGAGTTTACTGAACTTAATGGGTGGGATTCGGAAACTGAAGCTGCCAGACTTCTTCAGGGCCTGGGCGTTGACAATTCAATCTTATATTCCCAAATGAGTACGCTGACCGGTGCTGAAAAAGTTAAGGTATTGCTTGCAAGCGCTTTGTTCGGCCAACCAGATATTATCCTGTTGGATGAACCGACCAATGACCTTGACAACAAATCAATTGCATGGCTGGAAGACTTTTTGATTGACTATCATGGAACAGTTATTGTTGTTTCACATGACCGTCATTTTCTGAATGTTGTATGCACACATATTGTGGATATTGATTACAACCAGATTCGTCTTTATGTAGGCAACTATGATTTCTGGTATGAATCCAGTCAGCTTATGCAGCGAATCATGCGCGACCAGAACCGCAAGACAGAAGAAAAAATTAAGGATCTTCAGGCCTTTATTCAGCGATTTTCCGCTAACAAATCAAAATCGAAGCAGGCGACTTCACGAAAAAAGCTTCTTGATAAGTTAACTATAGAAGATATGCCAGCTTCTTCGCGCCGTTATCCATTTGTTGGATTTACTATGGACCGTGAACCGGGCAAGGAAATTTTAACAGTTGAGGGTATTTCTAAAACAGTTGATGGGGTAAAGGTTTTAAATAACATAAGCTTCCGTGCAAATAAGGATGATAAAATCGCATTTGTCGGTTCTAATGAAATCGCGAACACCACTTTATTCAAAATTTTAATGGGAGAATTGGAACCGGATGAAGGCTCCTACAAATGGGGAGTCAGCACTAGCCAATCTTATTTTCCACAGGACAGTTCTACGTTTTTCGATGGTTGCAAATTAAGTATCATTAAATGGTTGGAGCAGTATTCCTCAGATATCACAGAAACATACTTGCGTGGCTTCCTTGGGAAAATGCTGTTTTCGGGGGACGATGTTTTTAAGGAAGTGAGAGTCCTTTCTGGCGGAGAAAAGGTACGTTGTATGCTTTCACGAATGATGATGTTCGGCTCCAATGTTCTGGTGCTTGATCAGCCAACCAACCATCTTGACCTGGAATCTATTACAGCGGTAAATAACGGTCTGATGGATTTTAAAGGCGTTATTCTGTTTGCTTCTCATGACCACCAGTTTGTACAGACGGTTGCAAACCGAATCATGGAACTGACAGAGGATGGTTTGATAGACCGTATGACAACCTATGACGAGTATCTGGAAGCGAAAGATGGTGTATTGTCGTAAGCAGCAGTATAACTACTATGTAACGAGAAACCATAGAATATATATCAAGACAAGGTTCACTGCTTTGAGCCTTGTCTTGTATAATTTAATTTGCTTTTTTCATTCTTATTTTCAAAAGTGTTTCAATGTCTGAGACTTCACTTGTCGGACCTATCTTTATATATATCCATTTGCCTTCACATATTTCTTCTGTACCGCTGATTATAGTCTTTATTGATTCTGCGATATTTGCATTAATGGCTTCTGCTGCTTGAACTTTGTCGAGTATTATCTGAACAGTGAACATATTGTCACCCGGATATATTGAAATCAAAGACTTGCCTGACTTTTTGAAATTCAGTGCCCATCCATAATTTTTCCCGTAAAACTTAAACTCGCTTTTTGCTTTGAACTCTTTTTCAATTATACCCAATAATGCTTTCAAATTAGCTTTTGAAGTTGATACAGCCTCAAACATATCGTCCACTGAAGGCTTGCAGGTTTTGTCCGTAAAAATCCCGATACTCATATCGATCAATCCTCCTGTCCCTATTCAAGTAGATTATACCCCATTTAACCTGACAGGTGGATGTCATAAATGCCGGTGTGACGGATATTGTGAATACCAGGATGCACTGAATATATTAAAAGGCCCCGACATTTAATATCGGGGCCAGGACCATAGGGGTACAAATGAAAAATGCGATATCTCATATTAATTTTGTAAGTTACTAAAATGCCAATTGTTCAGAGAAGAATGGAAGTGCAAATTCTTCATATCTTTTAATAGCTTGATCCTGGTGATTACCATCAAAAGACACCAATTTATTGGTTATACCTGCTTCTGTAAGCTTTTGTGAAAAATAATCACAGCCCTTTGGTATCCATGCAAATTCGTCCTGTTTTCCATACTCTATAACAATGGATTTAAATTTTTTGAGGTTATCGCCATATTTTTTAATTTTTTCGTCAATTCCGCCGTAACCGCTTTCCCACTGTTTCGCAAGGGCTTCATCCTTAACAATCTTACCGTTTACCTTCTTTAAAGGATATTTCATAAATGGACCTTTTGAATCGGGGAGGAAAGCTGCACCATATGCATTTGCAAAATCACCTTGTATGTAAGAAGTTAATGTTTCAAGTGTATTGACAGCTTCTTCTGTTAATGCAAACGGCGATTCTTCAAGTCCGCCTGGTGCAAATATTCCAGGGCTCATGGAATAAAGGCTGCTGAATACTTCCGGATTATGCATTGCTGCATTTATTGCACCAAAACCGCCCATTGAGTGACCTGAAATACCCCTTGACTTAGCGTCCTTAATTGTTCTGTAATTTGTGTCAACATAGCTGACAACATCTTTTACAACAAAGTCTTCCCAATTTCCTGTTGTCGGAGAATTGTAAAAAAAGCTTCCTCCAATAACATTATTTCCATTAATGGTTACAACTATCATTTCTTTGACTTTACTTGAAGCTATAAGCCTATCCATTGCATCTTTAAAGGAATTGCCGTATGCAGCGTAATCATCTCCGAATCCGGGGAGGAAATAAACAACCGGATAACTTTTTTCACCTGTTTGGTAAGAAGGTGGGAGATATACTGTGATTCCCTGTGTAGTGGGTTCGCTTACAAGATTCTTTTCGAGTGATGGAGCTGGAATGCTTTTTACGTCTAGTACACTTGCAGCAGGTTTCTGTGTTGAAGTGCTCTGAGTATTCGAAGCACTCTGAGTATTTTTTGAAACAGTAGAAGCAGACTTGCTATCACTGCTCCCACATGCTGCCAGACAAGTTGATAAAATTGTAAGTAGAAGTAAAGCTACTATTTTTTTTCTCATTTTTTTATTCTCCTTTTAATAATACATTGCAATGGAGTTGCTTATTAAATTATAAGAAAAGATTAATTTTTTTTATTAACATTTCTTGTTGTTTGGATAAACAGAGCAAAAATGAATAAGTCAGGTTATTTATTTTGACATTCACAGGCAAGGTGTAATAAAAAGTTGTTCTGTGATACATTTAATGAACAATATTTTTAACCAAAATATATACAAAATAAGCTCTTGAAGGTAAAATTATACTGTAGTGCATGTAAGAGTATCTAATATTTAAGTACTTTTTTATTGATATGTTTTTTTCATACATATAAGAGGTGACGATTTATGGCATATAACAGTGCAATAAAGAAAGTTGGAGAAGTTGTAGAATATGTTGAAAGAGGCATCCATGATAAAATCACACTTGATAGTATAGCTTCATACAGCGGTTTATCCAAATATCATCTTCATAAAACCTTTAAAGCAATAACAAACAAACGTCTGATGGATTATGTTAGAAACCGGAAGCTTTCTAACAGTCTTGATGACTTACTATACACAGATCTTAAGATAGTGGACATTGCGTGTAATTATGATTTTGATTATGAGCAATCCTATATCAGATCATTTGTTAATAAGTTTAAAATAAGCCCCAACCAATTCAGAAAAGATAAGCCCGAATTAGCAATTACCGATAAAATTGATCTTAATTGCCTGATACCCCTTAGAAACGACGGTTTCATTGTAGAACCTGTAATAAAAGTGAAGCCGCAATTTATGGTCATAGGTAAAAGCCATAAGATATATTTTGCGGACAATTTGCACTTTAACACTGCGAATAATGTAGGGAATGACTTTTTTTATAATGACAGACCCAGAATAAAAAACGCGAAATTTCCAGACGTATATATTGGGATTATAAAGTATATGCCGGATAATTATGATTATAAATATTATATTCCTTCCGTTGAAGTTACTGGTTTGGATATGATTCCTGAAGGATTAACAGGTATTAAAATTCCAACAAGAAAGTATGCTGTATTTAAGTATGTAGGATTTGAACACCCAAAGTATGCAACAGAAGTGAGCCTTTGTGAACTTTATAATTACATTTTTAAAGAGTGGTTACCTGAATCAAATTATGAGTTTGCATATGATTATCACATTGAATATATAGATGAAAGCATAGCCCGGGAGGATTACTGTGAAATTGAAATCTATGTACCTGTAAAAGATACAAAGTTTAATCATGGAAATAAAGAATACAACGAAACCCTATATTTTAGTGATTGCAGCATCAAATAACCATCAAAATAATACAGCAACCCTGTTACATAATATGGTATAATTATGATCAAAATGTTTTACAGGGAGTAAATATGAAAAAACTAATAATTTTTCTCCTGTTTGTGGTTGCTTTACTATCGGCCTGCGATAGCAGCAATATTGAAGCAGAAACCAAGACGGATAAAATTCCTGACAATTTGAAAACTCTTATCCAGCAGCTTCACGATGAGGATTCAAAGCTAACAGGAAAAACATCTCCTGCTGAAATTAGTGATATTAATGCTTCGTGTCACAAATTACTTCTCTCAATCATCGATTCTTATGATTCACTTACATTACCTGTGGATAAGATTGTGAGCAGTGATTCAAACATGTATTTAAAAATAACAAAGGTTACTGACATAGGCGGTAAAAAAGCCAGAATTATTGAATATGGAAAAAAGAAAGCTGATGAAGGCAGTTCAACAATAGTATATATTCAGGAATTTGATGAAAAGAACGTGAAGAATACTGAAGTATTAACTGCAGCAACAAACTCCAGTCAAATCGCCAAGGTTTATATAGCGGACATCTATGAGTTTTCAGGAGTATATTATTCTGTCATAGGTAATGAATTCTTCAATACCGATGATAGTAATTCATATCTGAATTTAACAGTTTTCAAGTATTCCAATAATAAATGGGAAAGCGTTGAATTGGGTGGGAAAAAGGTATTACCAAGATTAGAACCAGATTGTACCGTGACTGCAAAAAAACTTAGCTCGGGTATAGGGATAAATATTACAGACAATAAGGGTAAGGCAGTTCAAAGTATTTTAGATTTCTCTGAAGGTAAGTATTAGAGATAATAACGCCAGCAGTGTAACCGGCCAATTAATAGGTATTAATAGAGGGTTAAGTACATAATACAATTATTGAGCCTGCAATAAGTCCGGATTGTTCCGGACTTATTTTTTGTGCAAATTATATTGACTTTACATTAAGAAACCATTATTATAAAAAGTAATCAATGCTTACTATACGCAGCAATGGTTATTATATTTATTTTACGAGGGGTGCTTAAAATGAAAAAACGAAAAAAGATTATCATTATTATCGGAATTATTATCGCTGTTTTGCTTGCGGCTTTTGTGGTCACAGGAATAATACTGGCAGATCATAACAATAGCCCTGCAGGAACTGATAAAGAAACTTTGTCTGCAGCAGGTAATTCAGGGAAAGCGCTGGTTGTTTATCAACCATCAAAAGGAACTGATATTGCGAAAAACATGGCTATGCAAATAGCAAAGGGTATTAATTCAAAAGGTTATGAAGTCACATTGTCCTATCCTGGAAAACACTTGTCACCAGATATATCACAATACTCCGTAATTGTTTTTGGGTCTCCCGTTTATGTAGGCAAAACATCAGAAGTGCTAAAGGATTACATAAAAAGCATACCTGATTTTACAGGTAAAAAGGTTATTCTGTTTACAACAGGTTCAATGGATGATTCCAAACAGCTTGATGAAATCGGAAGCCTCTTGAAAAATGTCAGCAATCCTACAAAAGCTCAATTCAAATCCAATGATAAGGAAAATGAGAAAAAAGCTTATGATATAGGAAGCGAAGCAGCTGGAAGGTAAAAATCATGACCGATATAATCAGATATATACCAAACATCATTACTTTTACAAGAATCTTATTTACAGGAATATTTATTGAATTGGTTTACAGGGTCAATGACAGTAACGCAGAAAACCTTATTTTGCCCATTACAGCTGTATTCCTTATAATATGTGCAAGTGATTTTTTTGACGGAAGGCTCGCAAGAAGGTTCAAATGTCAATCTGCTTTCGGCGCAGTTCTGGACATTTTTTCAGATGTACTTTTTGTTATGACTTCTGCACTAGTGCTCAATATTAAAGGGATTCTTCCAGTATGGTTCACAGTAATAATTATGGCTAAATTTTCTGAATTTCTTATAACATCAATGGTTTTTAAAAGAAGACTACATAATTTGAAACAACCTTTTTGGTTCGATAGTATAGGACGTTTTGCATCAGCAATGTTTATTGTGCTTCCCGGAATAGCTTGCAGCGTTCACTACATACTTGGAAAATCAGGCAGCATTATATTATTGGTTTTAATTTATCTGGTATCAGTTCTGTCGATTGTTTCTTCAATTATCAGGTGCAGGTTGGTTTGGAGCTTTATTATTAATAAAGGAACAAGGGAGGAAAATATAAGTGAAAACTCTTATAATTTATCAAAGTAAATACGGAAGTACGAAACAGTATGCCGAATGGATAAACCAGGCTGTTGATTCCGACATCACCTGTATAGAAAATGCCTACAGGTTTGACTTGAACAATTATGATATCATAGTATTGGGTACGTGGTTACATGCATCACATATAATGATGAGAGAGTTTATAATTGAGAAATGGGATGAATTTAAAAATAAAAAGATAATTCTTTTTTCTACATCAGGTTCGCCTGCCATATATGCTACTGAGGTAGTACGAAAGGATTTGCCCCCGGTGATACTTGATAACATTACGTATTTTCCTTTAGGTGGACGATCCAAATTTAAAAATCTAGCCCTTTCTGATAGGCTTAAAATGCGTATGGGCCAAGTACTATTTTACACTATAGGTAAAAAGGTTATGGCGCGGAACATGGCAAAGGATTATGATCATGTTTCAATAGATAACATAAAGGGTATAACCGATGAGATAAATACATTACACAATAAATAAAGCGAAAGGTATTTTCATGGATAAAAGAGAACTACGGCAGCAGAGGGTAAAAAATTACTTTATAGATGCAACCTGTGAAATCATACGAAAAGAAGGTATAAAGGGCCTTAATATCAGAAAAGTGGCTGATGCGGCCGGTTACCATTATTCAACAATATATAAATACTTTAAGGATTTTCCGCATCTTATTGCGGTGTCTGTGTTGCAGTTTCTTGAGGAAGCTGGTAAATATGTTGAAGAAAACTCTGTGTCCAGTGATCCAATAGAGTATTATATAGACTCCTGGGGGGCCTTTTGCAGGTATTCCCTTGATAACTTGAACATCTTTAACAGTATATTTATTGAAGGGTACGGAGATATTGACACGAATGAAATAGAAGAAATGTTTGGAAAATCTTCGCTCTTTGAAAGCAGATATAAAGCTATAGAAAGATATGCAGAAGCTCTGAAAATAAATCGTGAGGAAGCAATAAGGCTTGATGGTACGGTTACTTCACTTTGTATCGGTAGCATAGTTTTGTATCAAAGTAAACGGTTAGGTTTTACAGCTGAGCAGGTGATAGAGAATAACCTTACTAATATAAGGCTTCTTATGAATTCCTATAAACAGCAAAACTAATGAAGAAAGGCTTGAATATAATTTTCAAGCCTTTTTGAGTATCTCCAGATCTGCACTTCTTATTGCATTAAGATGTTTCGCGATTTTTTGTTCTTCCCAGTCCCACCACTTGAGTTCAAGTAAAGTGTCAGTTGTCTGGTCGTCAAAACGCTTTCTTATGGTTTTGGCAGGGACTCCGCCTACAATTGTATAAGGAGGAATATCTTTTGTTACCACTGCCCTCGTACCAATTATTGCCCCGTCGCCAATGTGCACACCGGCAAGGATTACAGCTTCAAAGCCTATCCAAACATCATTTCCTATTACAATGTCACCCTTGTTATCCCATGCATCCCTTACGTCCATGGAATTATCCCATTCATCCCTGAAAATGGGGAAAGGGTATGTAGAAAATGAGCTGAGGGTATGATTTGCACTATTAAAAATGAATTTTGCACCATTCGCGATGGAACAGAATTTTCCTATAACAAGCTTGTCATTATTTATAGGATACTGGTAGAGTACATTGTTTTTCTCAAAATCCAGAGGATTCACGAAATCATTATAGAAGGTATAATCCCCAACAATTATATTAGGATTTTTTATAATGGGCTTCAGATAGCAGGTGTTTTTATCTCCGGGTCTTGGAAATGTATTATTTGAACTTGGCATGTTATTACCTCCCAAATCATTAATTTAAACTACCGTCACATAAAAACTCAAAACTTCCCTTTTTGACGCCCAGAGAGTTTTCAATAATTATTTGAGTGGCCTTAAGCATTCTTTTCATTTCAGTATCGTTCCAGGAAAAATGGGCCTGATCGAACAACATTCTATACCCTGCCATAATAAACTGTACTGTTTCAAGAGGATATTCGGTTTTGAATATGCCCTCAGAAATTCCTTGCTCAATTATCTTTGCAAAAACAGGTGATTGCCTTTCAACCATTAAAATAAAAATTCTTTGATGGACCTTTATATTATCCCATTCGTGCAGATGTTCCAATGTACTGCTGTTATTTCTATCATAATTGAATTCCTTAAGAAGGACTGCTCTGATTTTAGTCAGAGCATCCATACTGTTATCATCCACTATTTCATAAGCCATGGATATAATATTATTACAAAACCTTTCGGCTATGGCGTTGAGAATATCTTCTTTTGTTTTGAAGTAATAATACAAGGTGCCTTTTACTATACCGACCTTTTCTGCTATGTCATTGAGTGAAGCGTTCTCATAACCTTTTGTATTAAACAAGAACTCAGCTGTATCAAGTATTTCAGACCGTCTTAATTCAGGATTTTTTGTGATACGAGCCATATCGGAATCTCCTTTTTATGCCTAAAATAATTTTGGTATCAACCTGGTTGCGCGCTTTTTATAGGCTGAGTAATCTTCTCTGAACTCATTTTGCAGATAATCTTCTTCTTCATTTATATTAATATAGAATACAATCAATAGTACAGGTATAATGGGGAGAAGCAGCCATGTATTTATTATAAACGATAGACCTGGAATAATCATGAAAAATAATGTGGAATACATAGGGTTTCTGCAAAAGGCAAAGGGGCCTGATGTTAACAGCCTTTTTTCCTTAAATGCTTTTAGCATCCTAAATGCAGAATACAAGTGAAGAAAAACACCTGTAACAAGCAGTACTGCACCTGCAATCACAAGCGGGATTATTGAACCGGTACTGTATTCAAATGTACCGGGTATAAATATTTTTAATGCTATACAGGTAATTAGGAGTGGTACTCCAATATACTCTATTTTTTTCCCTATTCCGCGTACTGTCATAAAACTATCTCCTTTACTAATGATTCAATATCCGACTGCGTATATGTACCTCCATGTGAAGTAAATATATTTGAAGGCTTAAAGCCTAGAACATCAAAGATACTTTTTTTAATACTTTTTATATCTGAATATATACCAGGAAGGGACGGATGGTTGGACTTTTTACTTGTTGTTATCAAATCTCCTACTATTGCGTTGCCATCATTTAAAATTAAAGAAAGTGAACCTTTTGTGTGGCCAGGTGTATGAATGATGACACCATCAACACCATAATCCTTTAGATCAAGCTTTTCATCCACCAAAAGATCCGGTTCAACTCCCGTAACCTTTGTTAAACTGAAAAGCTTCAGTAAGGGCTTTAATGCAATATTTTTTGTAATAAGCTCTGAATTAATCCCATTCTTCAGGTATTTTGCTTCGCATATGTGGACTGCTACTTTGGCTTTGCTTATTTCTTTTAGTTTAAACAAATCGCCGTAGTGGTCAGTATGTGCATGTGAAATAATGATTAAGGAAACCTCTTCGATGGGAATTAAGTTTTCCTCAAGAGCCTTAATTATTCTACTGCTGTCTCCTTTCCTGCCCGCATCAAATATTATTGTTTTTTCACCCTTTATAATGAATGACTTAACATTATTAAGTAATACCGGGATAATGATTGGTTTACTTGCGCTATCCATATAAATTCTCCTTTTAGTTATATCGGTCGGTGGCCGGTCAAATTAATTTTATATGTTTTACAATTCAGTGTCAATAAAATTTTTATCATCGACGAAAAGGTCTCGACACATTATAATTCCCTACTCATTTCTTGAACACTTGATTAACATAACTCATATATTATTTATATATTGATATTTATGGGGTGAGTTTATGCCAATTGTTTATGTATATAACCCTTCAAGCAATAATATTGAATATTATAATAGAGGTTTAAACGAACCAATGCCCTATGTAACAGGAAATACACTGACAGTCGGAGAGTTCAGGTCAAACTCAAACTCAAGCGTTGTATGGACTGACAGGAGGGTTATGGAGGCCTGGAATATTACCAGAAGAGCATGGGGCAGACCTATATATGTGGGTTATGCCTTTAAACGTATATGGCAAGGCGGACATGACCGTATGTCTGAACATTATGCAGGTACAGCCTTTGATATGGGACAGAACCTTGACAATGCCACTAGAAATGCACTTAGGGATACTGCTTATAATACCGGTGTGTGGCCATATGTTGAACCGGCTTATCTTACACCGACATGGGTACATGTAGATAAACGTATGGGAACACCTGCATGTGCAGCGGGAAGTTTTCCCTTATTAAGAATTGGAAGCAAGGGGGTCTATGTATTTGTACTGCAGGATGCTCTTAATGCAGTAGGCTTTACAGGAGCAGGTCTCGATGGGGTATATGGAGCAGGTACTGCGCGTGCGGTTTCAGCCTTTCAAGCTTCCCGTGGACTTGGCGCCGATGGTGTTGCAGGTTGTAACACCTGGAATGCATTATCATCGGCTGCAAATGGAATAGGTCTTACTTCAACGGTTGTTAATCCATAAATAAGAACCCTTTATCTGGCCGCTTTTAGCTGAAGCGGCTTTATTATTTTTACCACAAGCAGTGCAAAGGCTTTTAACATAAATACTCCAGTGTACAGGAATATAATATCAAAGCAAACGTTAAAAAGGAAAAGATGCTTACTTAAGTCTGCTTCGCCGTCGCCAATAATAGGTATCACAAACTGCATTGCCCCTATTATTCCTACAAGCATAAAGCTTTCAGCCCTTATCTTCTGCGATGCATAGCGAGCTCTTTTATGCTTAATGAAAAGTACAGAAAAGAACAGTACATATAACGCTGCAATGAGTATAAGTGAATGGGGGAGAACATTCTCCTTGAAGCTGCTCCAGACGTTAAATGAGGTGGCTGTTTTCTTCACCCCATTAGTATCTGTTTTTTCGTAGTTACCAAAACCCTGGACAAGCTTAAATCCGTTTTGAGCGGCAATGTCAAGTTTTTCAACAAACCTTCCGGGGTTCTTTAAATAATATAGCGTAATCTTTAAAGGATTAACCTTCTCGCTGATTTCCTTCTGGACATAAGGACTTTTAATATCAATAGGGTATTGTTTCATAAAGTAATTAGTGCCTGCAAGGACACTTAAATCCTGCCTTATTCCAAGCTTTTGCAAGTCATTGGCAGGGGCGTTTGAACCCTTTAAAACACCATAGAATACTGTTTGATATTTATTACAGACTTTTATTGACTCAGGCACAGAGGCATATGCAGCATACGACGTCAGTAAGAGCAAGGTACAGCCCACAGCAATCATACTTTTCCAAGGGGTATCTTTTCTGAGCCTGTAAAAGCCTATGCAAAAGATTACCAGAACTATTCCTACAGGTGCATTCTGAGACTTTGCTCCGGTCAAAAAAACAGCTGATATTATAAAAAATAACAGAGAAAAGACGCTTGGACGGCTTCGGCTGCAAATATAAAAAATACAGCCAAGCATAAGAAATAAAGAGATATATGAAACTGCCTCACCATACAAGGAGTTGAAATATGACAGATAGCCTATGTCGGTAAATATCATTATGGCCGCAGCCGCTGTTATAAAGGCCCATAGCCTGGAGCCGGGATCTATATACTTTAAAACCAGAAAAATGGATATTAGGAATATAAGTGAATATATTAGTGCCAAAAACCTTATGTCGAAGGTCCCTGTATCTTGTAGAAACAAATTGTTTATAATTCTTGCAGCTCTTACAAGCACTATTTCAGTTGAAAAATAACCTCCGTCGAATAACCCGGTTTGTAGGGTGCCATACTCACGTGTTAAATAATTGAAGTATTTATCATTGTAATTATCGGTAAGATAAGTAAGGCCCGAAGAGCCCATTATTCGGTTGAAGTCACCATTATCGGCTACACCTACAACGGGTCTCACAAACAACAAGTAAGCCAGAATTATTGCCGCTACAGAAACTGCAGCTATTTCAATACCTGAGTAGTTCTTTTTCATACTTCTCTCCTGCCTCATAAGGTTTTACTAATTATTGACATTTATTTAACCTGTCATACACGAAGGCAGAAGTAGCGGAGAGTAGGTGGAAGAACAAAAAACAAGCCTATCGTTTGATAAGCTTGTGTGGATTGGAATCTCAAGTTTTATGCTAAACTCTTACGTCGATGCTTTGTCCTTTGTAAGGTGTAACAGAACTCTCCATGGTTTTCGTATTAGCTTTTTCCATACCTCTTAAAAGAGTATCCATAGAAGCAGAGTCCCTGTTCATGGATTTCTGCTGCATTGAAATCTGGACAGCCTGTTGAAGGTTCTGAATGTTGTCAACCGAAATTGAACCAAAATCCATAACTATCACCTCTTAAAAACTATTATACCACATTTTTCACCAAAAGGAATAGGTCTCTGGTTATAGAAGGTGGTGGTACTGCAAAGCTCATTTCAACAGTTCTATAAATGAAGGATCATTCCTGACGGGGTAAAGATCATGCTCCTTTTTTGCCGAATCCTTTATTGTAGGGTCAATATCTATAGCCTTTTTCAGATAAATTACAGCATTTTTGGCATCCTTTTTTTCTGCGTAAATACATGCAATTCCATAATAACTCCAGGTATCACTGGGATCAAGTGAAAGTGCCTTGTTAAACCACAGCATGGCATTGTCAAAGTCTTTTTGAATTTTATACCCTAAAGCCTTGTTAAAATTTGCATAAACATAGTCGGATTTCATATCCAGAGCTTTGTCTATAAGTGCCATGCCGTTTTTATAGTCTCCTTTGAAGCACAGCACGATACCTTTCCCGTTGTACGCCTTATAACATCCAGGGTCGGTGTTAATAGCCTGGTCAAACAAACGTATTGCATCGTCAAGCTTCCAGCTCATATATGTTTGGAAGCCTTGCAGGTATAATGCTTCGGCTTTTTTGATATTTTCAGGGCTGGATTTGGAAATATCCGAGACAGCAGCTTTTTCTTTACCGGTCTGAGAATCCTGCGTAGTTGGTATTGAAAAAGCTTTCTGGGTGGTTGAATTTATGGTTGTGTCTTGAGTCCGCGCAGAATTGACTGAACTACCCGGAACAGTGGATTTTTTTGTAACCGAGGTTTCCTTAATGGAATTTTCCGAGCATGAAGCCAAAACTGTTACAAGTGCAATAGCTATAATAATTAAGGTCAATTTTACTGTAGACACTGAAATTATCACTTCTCTTTTTTATAAAGATTAATAATAATTCTACGTGATAGTTAAAAAATCCTTTGTAAATATATACATTTTGCTTGTAACGAATATTACATTTATGCTATAATTTTCAATGTAACGAATATTACATTGGGGTATATTTATGGATAAATTGAAATGGCTTGCTATAAATTATAATCTCCCGACAGAGCCGTCACGGGTAAGAGTTGCGGTATGGAGAAGCTTGAAAAAACTAGGTGCTGTAAACATTCAACAATCTATGTGGATGCTTCCTTTTAATGAAGCAAACTGTGAATCCTTAATGCACATTGCTGATGAAATTGAAAAAAGTCAAGGAGATGCATTTTTAATGGAGACATCTTTTGTAGATAAAAAGGACGAACAGGGTGTTATTCAGTTGTTTAACAAAGCCCGGGATGAAGAATATGCCGAAGTTATAGAAAAGTGTGAAGATTTTTTCAAAGAGATAGAGAAGGAAACGGAAAGGAAGAATTTCTCCTTTGCAGAGGTGGAAGATAATGAGGAAGAACTGGATAAGCTTATTTCGTGGGCAGGTAAGGTAAATGGTCGTGATATCTTTTGTTCACCTCTTTGCAGGACTGCCAAAGAAAAACTTGATGAATGTAAGCGCTTGTTTGACGAATTCAGCGGTAGGGTTTATGAACTTATTGATAAGACAGGGGGAGATAAGAGTGAAATCCGAAGAAGAAAGCAGTGAAAAGAAGATTCTTGGCTTTGAAAGAAACATATTCTTCACAGGGCTTACAAGCTTTCTGACTGATACAGCTACAAAAATGATTTATTGCATAATGCCGTTTTTCCTGCTGTCAATTGGTGCAAGCAAGACTATGCTGTCCCTCATAGAGGGGATTGCAGAAAGCACTGCTTCAGTGCTTAAGGCGCTTTCGGGCTTCTGGAGCGACAAGATTGGCAAAAATAAACCCTTTATGCTCATTGGTTATGCCATGACAGCAATAGTATCGCCTTTATATTCGTTTGTAATTTCGCCTGTTCAGGTCCTTTATCTGAGGTTTATTGAAAGGGTAGGGAAAGGGATCAGGACAGCTCCTAGGGACAGCCTTGTAGCAGGTTCTACTACAAACGGTAAGGTTGGGAAGAGCTTTGGCTTTCATAAGGCAATGGATAATGCAGGTGCCATTGTTGGACCGCTTATTGCATTCCTTGTTCTTTCAGCATTCCCAAATGATTATAAGACAATTTTTCTGATATCTGCGATACCCGCATTCCTGGGAGTACTTACAATATTGCTTTTTATTAAGGAAACAAAGAAGAGGAAGGAAGACCTTCCCCAAAAAATATCTTTAAGGCATTTTTCCAAAAGATATTATCTGTTCCTTGCAATAGTATTTATTTTTACACTTGGCAATTCAACTGATGCACTTCTGCTTGTAAAGGCAAACGAGATAGGAATTACAACAGCTTTTATACCGCTTGTTTATCTGGTTTTTTACTCTGTATCTGTTATATTTGCAGTTCCGATCGGAATGCTTTCAGATAAGATTGGCAGAGAAAAACTTATAATTGCAGGTTACATAGTTTATGCCATAGTCTACTATGGGTTTGGAAGAACCAGCACAAAGGGCGTAGTACTTGGTTTGTTCATGCTTTACGGCTTGTACAGCGCCGCAACCGACGGGGTTCAGAAGGCCTTGGTAACCGATTTGGTGGATAAGGACAAAAGGGGAACAGGATTGGGTATATACAATACGGTTCTTGGAATTACGTTATTGCCTGCAAGTCTTATTGCCGGGCTGTTATACGACAATGTTAATTACAGTGCGCCCTTCTATTTTGGTGCATGTACTGCAGCTTTGGCGGCTGTCTTGCTGACTGTCTTCTACCGAAAGAGACCTAAAACAAATAATGTGCAGTAATTGGCAAAAAAAAAATAATATTTTTCACAAATTGGAACATAATTCATATTTGAACGTCAATATATGATGTAACCCCAAATAAAGTACAAGAGGTGTTAATATGAAAAGGAAAGTAGCTATATTTCTGTCAATAGTTTTAATACTGACCGCGTTACTGCCGGCAACTGTATTTGCGGCTGATGACAAAGGAATGGAATCAGTACTTAAGATTGTAAAGTCAAGGATTAATATTCCCGCGGATTACACAGAGTTTACATACAGCGTAAACTCCTACAACGGAACAACAAGATGGGAATTCAACTGGAGCAAGAAGGGAAGCACAGATAAAGGCCCTTATAACGTTACTGTAGATTCCAATGGTAACATTATAAATTATTATCATTATAGCAATAATAACTATAATGAGAAAAAACTTCCAAAAGTTAGTAAGGACACAGCCAGGGCAACTGCAGAAGCGTTTATTAAAAAGGTTTATCCTGACATATATTCGAAGATAAAATACACGCCTGTCAATCAAGTGGTTATAAGCAGTGATTATTCACTATCGTTTACGAGAGTTCAGGATGGGATTTCAGTTCCGAGCAACAATATTAATGTAAATATAAACAGCAATACCGGTGAGGTAACCAGTTACTACTGCAATTGGACAGATGGGCTTGTATTTCCTGCTGCAAAAGACTTAAAGAGCATTAAGGAAGCACAGGAAATATATAAAGACAAGGTAGGGCTGAGACTGGTTTATGATTGGAATGGTGATAGCGAAAATCCTAAGATTTTTGCCAAATATACGCCCAAACTTACTTTTCAAACATATATAGATGCTGTGACAGGTGAGCTTAAATCACTTAATCAGTATGTAAACTACAATGGCATGGGTAGTGCATATGATGAAAAAATGAAAATGTCAAAAGATTCCAGAGCTGATGGCGGTGCTTTAACTCCGGAAGAAATAAAGTCTGTAGAAGAAATCTCAAAACTCAAAGGCCAGAGTGATGCAGAAGAAATTGCCAGAGATTTTGCGGAATTAGGACTTACATCGGAATACATCCTCACAAACTGCAACCTTATGAAGGAATGGAGTTTGGGCAGGAATTATATTTGGAATATGAGCTTTAATAAGACGGCTACTGAGGGGTCTTACGTTTCAGTAAGCTTAAATGCTTTGACAGGCGAAATTACAAGCTTTAACAGGTACTATTCCCACAAAGAAGATGAAAAAGCCACATACGACAAAGCATCATCAAAAACTGCCGTAGATAACTTTATTAAGAGCTTCAAGTCAGATAAATACAGTGATTTGATTTATGACGATACAGCTGACAGGAATGAGTATCTCATAAAGATGGGTAAACAAAATCAGAACAGCTATAGTTTCATTTATTACAGGAAAGTAAATGGAATTCCGTTCCTTGGCAATCCGGTTCGGGTTGAATTTGATGCTATTTCAGGTAAGATCACATACTTCACCATGAACTGGTATGATACCAAGTTCCCGTCAATTGAAAAGGCACTTCCAATTGAGAAAGTATATGAAAAGCTTTTCAATAATATAGGTCTGCAACTGGAGTACATTTTAGATTATTCTCAGGATAATGATCAGGCTATCAAAAAGCCGGATACAGTTTCAACACCAAAGGTAAAACTGGGTTATGCGCTGAAAGAGGATAAACCTGCAAACTTTGACGCAATTACCGGAAACATTATCAATTTCGATGGAGAGCCTTATAAAGAAATAACCGATGTAGCTTATACAGATATAGCAGGCAATTTTGCAGAACAGCAGATTAAAACGCTTGCTTCCTGCGGAGTTTATCTTGAAGGCTCACAATTTAAACCTAATGATAAGATAACTCAGCTTGATTTCCTTACTCTCCTTGCAAGAACACTTGAATACTATGGAACTTATTCAAATGACAGCAAGAGCGTTGATAATTTGTATTCCTACCTTATGAACAGGGGAATAGTCAAGGAGGGTGAAAAGGCGCCCACTTCAAATATCACAAGAATTACAGCTGCGAAGTTCTTTGTTCGCGCAATGGGGTTTGAAAAGGTTGCAGAAATAAAAGGCATATTCAAAACTACCTTTGCAGATGCTAATAAGCTAGGCAATAACCTGGGATACGCTGCAATAGTTCAAGGCTTTAATATTATGAATGGTATTGGTTCAGGTAGTATATCATTTGTACCGGATCAAAAGATGAGTAGGGCTGAAGCAGCAGTTGCAATATACAATTATCTTCAAAGATGATTCCTCAGAGTTAAGAGGGAGAGGCCACAAGCCTCTCTCTTTTTTTGGGCAAAAAAAGGGGCCGGTTCGTCTGAACCAGCCATGTAAAGGGGGTCAAAATGTATTTTGTGAGGTCATTAATTATTATTGACCGATATTCACAGTTTATACATTCATTATATAAGTTAAATAAATTT
>JAEWTV010000100.1 GCA_023397675.1 Bacillota bacterium
GGCCAAATCAACTATATCCTCTTCATTAATGTAATTTGATAATTTATATTGTTGGAATTTATCATTTTTTTTCATATCTGTTTGCTCCTTTCTAATAATAGGTTTTCATATACATACTTTCTGCATCTCCAAAGCCTGTTTTCAACTGCGTGCTTGCTTAACCGATAGTTTGCAGCTATATTCTTAATTGATTCTTGAAAGAAATACCTGTCATAAAAAATGCTTCTGTCTTTTTTATTTAATTTGTTTATTATTTCGATAATCTGCTGAAGATTTTCTTTGGAAATAACAATGTTTTCAGCATTTTCAACAACTGACTGCGGCATATCATCTAATAAGATTTCATTTTGTTTTTTAAGCTTTCTTAAATAATCAAGAGCCTTATATTTACTGAGAATCAGAAGCCATGTCCTAACACTGCCTTTTTCAGGATCATATAAAAGACACTTTTCCCATACATCAGTAAAAACACAATTTGTACAATCTTCTATGTCCTGAATGTTACCATACCCGTTTAATATTCTGTAAATAAGAGAGTAAACAGATTTTGAGTATGTATCTATCAGGTATTCAATAGCATTAGCATTTTTTTTTGATAATTGTTCTATAACATTTTGATCTGTGATTTTCATTAAGCCCTCCTGTAGCTGGTAATTATCACTAACCTCTGCAAAGGTGTTTCAATAAGTACTACGTAAAGAGACCATGTTTATTCCCAAGAAATATTTAATACAAATTATCATATCAGAAATCATGTTTTTTACATTAATGTAAAAGCGGTGAATTTATTAAAATTGATAGTGCAATGATATTATTTACCATGTAATGAAAGGATAAATATGAAAAGTAATCTTTTGATTACATTCATTGTAGTGTTTGTTTGGCAGAAATTTTGTCTTTTTTATATAGGAAAACAAGCTTGGTTATGTAAGATGAAAAGAATATTATAAATAAAGATAAATATAAGGATATGATATTAATTGTTTTCAATTGTTTGACCTCAATATATCATATGAACAACAATTCACGTGATAATTGTATAGTGCACTTAAAATAAAATCAAGAGAACCAAATAAAAAACTGCCGGGGAAATGACCACGGCAGTTGAGGATTACAAAGAATTACTTATCTATTTTTAATATCCAGGGTCCTTTTTTAACAATTGATATTTTATTTACATTAAGAACCTTAGTATTTTCACCAGGGTTATATCGAACTTCAAAGTACTCCAGCAAGCCAGTAACTTCATTAAGTTTTCCCATTCCTATATCATTAACAAAAAATGATTTAATGAATTCATTGTTTTTTTCATTTTTGCTCAAATCTACATAAACTCCTAATTGGTTGTTTTCTAGTTTTACTACTCTGGTTATATATATTGGATGTCCTAATATTTCTACTCTTTTGTTTAAATCCATTGTCTTGTTTTCAGGAATAGAGAGCTCAAATTTTCCGTTATCTGAAAGTGAATAGTTTATTAATTCAATTTCTGGTATTGTTACCAATAAAGGTTTTTGAATCATATCTTTTAAATCAATATCAAACTCATTAAGAGGTCCTATCCGTGTTTCATGTTCATTAAATAGAATCTTATAGTCATTCTTATTACCATCAGAAACCTTTATTTTTTCAATTCCATATGAAAATAGCATATAATCTTTTTGAGGAGGGCATAAAAGAGTTATATGTGGTTTATTATTTCGCTCACTTACTACAGCTGTAACACTAATTCCGTTTTTATTATCGGTAGGACCAAGGTCTGTGTATGAATTATAGTCCTTAACCTTGATAAGGGTTAGATTTACAGATAATTTTTCATTATTCTGAAAAACTATCTGTATTGATTGTGGGTATTTGATTTTTCCTTCAATATAAAATATACCTACTAGACCGTTACCACCACCTATTTGTGAAGGACGAATATTATATTTATATCCCTTGGCATCTATAGCATACATACCTTGTATAAAATTCTGGCCATTAGCGATAGCAGATGGTTTATCGTCACTGGATAATGCATTGCCGGTTGCACTCAAATAGAATGTTGCTGATTTATTATCAACCATCATTCCTTTTATCTGTACTTTAATATCTCCTATGGCAGCTTCTACAGGCTTTTCCAATACATAGCTTTCTAAAGTTGATGATTCCTCACTTAAAAGCATATTAAAACCTGGAATATACCTGATTACTTTTGTTATACTTGCCATAGCAGAGGGAGTTGTGGCTACAAATAAAACAAATACTCCGAGAAAGGCCGCCAGGGATATTCTTAATACAGATTTAGGCTTAATTCGTGGTTTAAGATTTAATTCTTTCAAGGTTTTAGACCTTATATTGTTTTTCAGCTTTTTTTGCAATTCATGTTCAAAAAGATCCTGTTCGCATGTTAAATCAATTAACTCTCCATTATTAAAAAAACTAATTACTTCATACTCATTGGAGTTAAATTTATTTCTCATAATGATTTACTCCTTTCTAACAAAAGGTTTTCATAAACATACTTTCTGCTTCGCCAAAGCCTGTTTTCGACTGCATGCCTGCTTAACCGGTAGTTTGCAGCTATATTCTCAATTGAATCTTGAATGAAATATCTGTCATAAAAAATGCTTCTATCTTTTTTGTTTAATTTGTTTATTATTTCAATTATCTGATGCGTATTTTCTTTTGAAATTACTATACTTTCTGTATTTTCAACAACTGGTTGCTGTAAATTATCTATAGAGACTTCATTTTGTTTTTTTAGTTTTCTTAAATAATCAAGGGCTTTGTATTTGCTGAGAGTAAGAAGCCAGTTTTTAACACTTCCTTTTTCAGGGTTATACAAAAGACACTTTTCCCATGCATCAGTAAAAACACAACTTGTACAATCTTCTATGTCCTGATTGTTACCATACCCGTTTAATATTCTGTATATAAGGGAATAAACAGATTTTGAGTATGTATCCATCAGGTATTCAATAGCATTAGCATTTTTTTTTGATAATTGTTCTATAACATTTTGATCTGTAATTTTCATTAAGCCCTCCTGTAACTGATAATTATCACTAACCCTCTGCAAAGGTGTTTCAATAAGTACTACGTAAAGAGACTATGTTTATTCCCAAGAAATACTTAATACAAATTATCATATCAGAAAACATGTTTTTTACATTAATGTAATAGCGTTGAATTTATTATATTGATAGCATAATGGTATTATATACCGTGTAATGAGAAGATAAATATGAGAAGTAATCTTTTGATTGGATTCATTGCAGTGTTTTTTTTGACCATATACAGATGTTCAGACACTAATACAGGTTGATAAAAAGGAAATAAGAACATTGGTAAAAATTTTGTCTTTTATATATAGGAAAACAATCTTGGTTATGTAAGATGAAAAGAATATTATAAATAAAGGTATGGATAAGATATTATTGTATTCAATTGTTTGATCTCACAATATAACATATGAACAACTATTTACGAGATGAATGTATACTGTACTTAAAATTAAGTCAAGAGAACCAAATAAAAAACTGCCGGGGAAGCAACCACGGCAGTTGATGGATAACAAAGAATTACTTATCTATTTTTAGTATCCAAGGTCCTTTTTTTACTACTGTTAAATTATCTACATTGAAAACCTTAGTTTTCTTATCAGGATTATAACTAACTTCAAAATACTCAAGCATACCAGTAACTTCATTCATATGCCCCATGCTCATATCATCTACAGAAATTATTTTAATATATTCATTGTTTTTTTCATTTTTGCTCAAATCTACATAAATTCCTAATTGATTATTTTCTAATTTTACTACACGATTTATATATATTGGATGTCCTGAAATTTCTACTTTCTTGTTTAGCTCCATTGATTTGTTTTCAGGAATAGGAAGCTCAAATTTCTCGTTATCTAAAAAAGAATTATAATTAAGTTCAATTTCTGGTATTGTTACAGATAAAGGTTTTTGAACCAAATCCTTTAAATCAATATCAAACTCATTTAGAGCTCCTATTTTAGTTTCATGTTCATTAAAAGAAATTTTATAATTATTCTTATTACCATCAGCAACCTTAATTTTTTCAATTCCATATGAATTTAATATATAACCTTCAAGAGGAGGCGATAATAGGGTTATATGTTTTTTATCAAATTTATTTTCTACTATAGCAGTAACACTAATACCATTTTTAACATCAGTTGGACCGAGTTCAGAGTATGAATTATAATCTTTAACCTTTGTAAGGCTTAAATTTATTGATAATTTTTCATTGTTCTGAAAAACTAATTTTATAGATTGGGGGCTTTTGATATCCCCATCAATATAAAATATACCTACTAAACCGTGACCAATACCTGTTTGTGAGGCATGTATTTTATATCTATATCCCTTGGCGTCTATAGCATACATATTTTCTATAAAACTTTGGCTGATAGCAGTTAGAGTACTTTTATCATCAGAGGAAAAGGCATTCCCTGTTATACTCAAGTAAAATGTTGCTGAGTTATTATCAACCATCATACCTTTTATTTTTACTTTATTATCTCCTATGACAGCTTCCACAGGCTTTTCCAATACATATCTTTCTAAGGGTGATGACTCTTCGCTTAAAAGCATATTAAATCCTGGAATATACCTTATAACATTTGCTATACTTGCCATTGCAGAAGGGGTAATAGCAATAAATAAAACGAGTACTGCAAGTAGGGCAGTCAAAGATACTTTTAATATTGATTTTGGCATAAGTTTGGGTTTAAGACTCAATTCATTTAAGGTTTTTGACCTTATTTTGTTTTTAAGCTTTTTTGGCAATTCAAGTTCAAAAAAATCCTGCTCACAAGTTAAATTAAATAACTCTTCGTTATTAACAGAACTACTTATTTCATAATTATTGAAGTTATATATTTTTTTCATAATGATTTACTCCTTTCTGACAAAAAGTTTTCATAAACAAACTTTCTACTTCGCCAAAGCCTGTTTTCAACTGCATGCCTGCTTAACCGGTAGTTTGCAGCTATATTCTCTATTGAGTCTTGAATAAAATATCTGTCATAAAAAATGCTTCTATCTTTTTTATTTAATTTATTTATTATTTCAATTATCTGATGCATATTTTCTTTTGAAATTACTAAGTTTTCTGTATTTTCAACACCTGATTGCTGTAAATTTTCTATAGAGACTTCATTTTGTTTTTTTAGTTTTCTTAAATAATCAAGGGCTTTGTATTTGCTGAGAGTAAGAAGCCAGGATTTAACACTGCCTTTTTCAGGGTTATACAAAAGACACTTTTCCCATGCATCTGCAAAGACACAACTTGTGCAATCTTCTATGTCCTGATTGTTACCATACCCATTTAATATTCTGTATATAAGGAAATAAACAGATTTTGAGTATGTATCCATCAGGTATTCAATAGCATTAGCATTTTTTTTTGATAATTGTTCTATAACATTTTGATCTGTAATTTTCATTAAGCCCTCCTGTAGCT
>JAEWTV010000102.1 GCA_023397675.1 Bacillota bacterium
CATAACTACAAAAAACGGAATTAAGAAATAATAACCGTAACGGCTGTATTTATCCTTTTTTACAAGACTATTAGCCAACGCTAACCCCCCTATTTTCTCATATAGCCATATAAAAATAATAGCACAATCAAGTAAAGTTAATATCTTATATATCTCTCTATATATCTAATTTAAGCTGAAGTTAAGTCTTCGCTTATACTATCTTTCCTTTGCAAATAACACATTTATATTCCAAATAATTGCCCTATTGATCCCGAAGAATCAATAGGGCAGCTATTATATGATTTTAATTACTGTATTTTAAGGTTAGGGAAATCAGACTTAACCTTATCTTTGAATTTCTTAAGGAAGTCGTCCTTAGTTCCGAGCTTACCAGCGAGGTAAGTTTCAGAAAGGTTCAGCCAATCGTTGTTGATAACGTCATCCTGTTCAGTGAATATTGAACCGTTGATATCAGCTACCATTGGTCCGAATACTTTGTAAGGATTCTGGTTCAAAGTCTTGTTAACAAATGAATCGTCATTTGTGAGCTCAGTAACGAGTTCAGAGTTATTTACGAAGTCACCAACATCTTTAGCCCACTGTTTGAGGTGATCTTTGTCAGCTGTGAACCATTTTGTAAATGCCCAAGCTACTTCTTTATTCTGAGTCTTTGAGTATACGCCGTACCAAGTACCACCCCAGAAGAATGACAGAGGAGCTTTAGCTAATCCCCATCTACCCTGATCTTTGTGAGTCTTGTCGTTAGCGTCTATAATGTTTGCAATACCCCAAGTAGGAATTGAGAAGAGGAGGTGCTTGTCATCAGCGATTGCTGCATTCCAAGCAGGAGTCCAAGCTCTGATAGCTCCTTCAAACTTGCCATCTCTCATTTTCTTCATGAAATCAATGTACTGTGTCATTTTAGGATCGATAGAGAAATTTCCATCTTTGTCTACCCAACCATTAGCACGTGCGCCTCTGTACATTGTGTAAACATCTTCAAAACCAACCCACAATTTTGCAACGCCTTTACTTGCATCAGAAAGCTTCTTAGCAGTTTCAAGCATCTTGTCTTCAGAAGAAATCATATCAGCGATAGCTGCTGGATCATCAGTTCCGAGATACTTCTTTGCAACATCTCTCTTGTAACCGATTGCACCAGGAGTTGCCTGATGTGATAATGCTCTGAGTACTCCAGCCTTATCTTTACCGATATCTACAGTGTAAGGGATCATATTCTTTGTAACATCTGCTGCATTGTATGGAGCAGCGCTAAGATCATCAAATAAACCTTCCATATTGATGAACTTCTTTGCGAATGCACTTTCAACTGCGAGAGCATCAGGCATACCTGAATTTGCTCTTATAGCAGCTGACAACTTGTTCTGGTATGCAAGCTGAGTGTCAGGAGTAACCTGTACATTGAAAGTAATGTTTGGTAATTCCTTTGCAATAGCTTTCTTCATGTTAGCTACTTCTGCCTGCTGGAAATGCCAGAAATTAAGTGTACCCTTTACATCCTTAATGCTAGTAGCTGTTGCTGGAGTGCTAGAAGCTGGTGCAGTTGTTGCTGCAACAGTTGAAGCCTCTGAGCTTGAAGAGCTGCTGCTTCCACAGCCTACCATTACTGTTGCGAACATAAATACGCAAACAACTAATGCTACGGCTTTAATGAGGTTTGATTTTCTCATTTTTTTAAATCCTCCTTATTTAATATATTTATATATTATTAATCTGTCGGACATTGCTTTCGCAACCTCCAACAGAATTAATACCCGAAGGGCAGATTATAAATCTGCCACAAAAGATACACCAAAACAAGGAGGCCTATTATTCAAATTTGCAGCATAAACTTGACAACAGGCATAAGCTGTATCTTAATTAGATTTTACTTTTATAGGGAGTTAGGATAAATAGAGAGCATTGCGTAATGATGTATCTGATTGTTAATCTGTTTTAACAAAATAATGCAACAAATTTGCACACACATACCTCTAAATATTTGCTGTCTATGCAAAAAAATTAACAAAGTTAGTGCTAAATTATAACCTTTAGATGTTAAATCTTGTTTTAAGTTAACTTGCAGATTTTTCTGTCACTTTTGGATAAAAGCGTTCAACAATGCATTAATTAAGGGAAAGCTGTAGATTTTCATTGATATATCCTGTATTAAAATGGTAAAATATTATCTATTATTGGTGGAATTTTTCCTTATAAAGTATTGCACAAAAAAGCCCTGGTATTAAAAACACCAAGGCAATATTGTTCCGGTATAAATATTATTTTTTGATATATTCATATATTATTGAGTCAAAACAATCTCTAATTGACACTATTAACGGGTTTGTTGCGGATTTAAACTTATAGCTTTCAACAGAACAAACAGGCAAAACCTTTATTGAGGTTCCAGAAATAAATAAACCATCCAGCTTATCCAGTTCATCCAGCTGTAAAAGCTTTTCTATAACTTCAATTTTAAGTCTTCTGCATGCTTCAAAAACGTATTCACGGGTAATACCCTTAAGTACAAATGATCCTGGGGATGTAAATACCTTGTTACCGGAAATAAAAAATACATTTGATTTGCTGCCTTCAGTAACTTGGTTTGATCCATTTACCAAAAGCACCTCAAAGACGCCTCCGCTGGCAATTCTGTCTGCAGCCTCAACTTTATATGCATTATTAACTATCTTGGCATTAGGGTTTCTTCTTTCAAAATGCATCAATCCAACCGGTACACCCTTGCTGATTTCTTCAACACCAGGGTAATTGCTTTTGCTTTCATATATAAGGATATTTTCTTTTCCTTCTATATTATATGCAATTACTTTCACATTACAATTTTTATTTTCAGTCGCCAGTATAAGGTTTTCTATACGCTCCCTAAGCTCATTTTCATCTATAATTAGGTCAGTGGAAGTGGAATTCATAGAATTTTGCATCCGCGTAAAGTGCTTTTCAAAAAACAGCGGCACCCCACTAATAACTCTTATTACCTCATATACAACATTTTTTTCGGGAATACGGATATCATCAAGTCTTGATATAGGTTCCACATTTCCGTTCAAGTTAAAAAATCTACCAGAATTATCGTCCATATAATCCTCCATTACGCTGTCAAGTGCTACTCCAAGCATTTAGTATCTGTTACCTCAAAGAATCCTTCCAATATGTTATCGGGACAAAGCTGCCTGCTTCTGCCATCCGGCTGTTTTCCTCCGATATAAATTTTAAATTTACCCTTTTCTATTATATAATGCCCATCATTATCTACAAGAGCCATATCTTCAGGTTGAAGAACAAATTCAACGGTTTTTTGCTCATTTGAATTCAGAAGAATCCTTTTAAAGCCCTTGAGCTGCCACCTTGGAACTTCAACACTTGCCTGTTCATCCTGTACATACAGCTGTATAGTTTCTTCAGAATTGAAATTTCCAACGTTTTTTACACTTACACTTATTTCAATTTGCTGACCAGCTTTTATTTTATCTTTACTTAGCTTAAGGTTATCATATTCGAATTTTGAGTAACTGAGTCCGTATCCGAAAGGATATAGAGCTTCGTTTTTCATATACCTGTAAGTTCTGTTGAACATTGAGTAATCACAGAAATCAGGCAATTCTTCGGTGCTGTTATAAAACGTTACAGGCAACCTCCCTGCAGGGCTATATTCACCAAAAAGCATGGATGCAACAGCGTCACCGCCCTGCGCTCCAGGGTACCATCCAAGAACGATTGCAGGTATGTTCCCATCCGCCCACGTTACGGAAAGCGCACTTCCTGTCAGGAGCACCAGTACTATGGGTTTTCCTGTTTTATAAACAGCCTCTAATAATTCCTGTTGCAAACCCGGCAGATTCAAATCAAGCTTATCTCCGCTGGCATAGGCATTTGACTGGTCTCCCTCTTCACCTTCAAGTCCAGCATCTAGTCCCAGGCACATAATTGCGAGATCAGACCTTTCGGCAGCGGACACAGCTTCCTGTATCCTGTCCCTGTCAAAGGCATGTTCCTCAACCTTATTCTTATAAAGGTGACAACCTGGTGCATAATAAACCCTTGTACCCGGTGAAACCCTACTCTTTATCCCTTCCAGTACTGTTACATAGCTGGAAGCTGTTCCATAGTAATTACCCGAAAGTGCATTTCTGCTATCTGCATTAGGTCCTATAACAGCTATAGATTTTAATTTGTTTTTATCAAGCGGAAGCAGGTTGTTTTCATTCTTGAGCAGTACAATTGACTTTTTTGCTACCTCAAGTGCAAATTTTCGGTGTTCGTCGCAGTCATTCATCTCATAAGGTATGCCGGTATAAGGTACCTTCTCGGGCTTATCGAACATTCCAAGCTTCATTCTTGTAGTCATAAGTCTTGTAACTGCCTTATCTATTGCTTCCTCGGAAACAAGTCCTTCCTTATGGGCAATAAGAAGATTTGCAAACATATTACCGCAGTTCAAATCGCAGCCGTTATTAACAGCCAACGCAACCGACTCAGGCGCTGTAACAGTTACTCTGTGGTTCTCATGAAAATCCTTTATAGCCCAACAGTCGGATACTACATGTCCTTTAAATCCCCATTTATCTCTGAGTATATCCTTTAACAGGGTTTTACTTCCGCAGCAGGGTTCACCGTTTGTTCTGTTGTAAGCCCCCATAACCGCCTCAACTCCTGCTTCCCGGACAAGCTTTTCAAATGCGTGAAGATATGTTTCATATAAATCCTTTTTTGAAACAACGGCATTAAAGCTGTGTCTCTCTCCTTCGGGGCCACTGTGTACGGCAAAGTGTTTTGCGCATGCCGCAGTTTTCAAATATTTTTTATCATTTCCCTGAAGTCCTCTGACAAAAGCCACACCGAGTTTTCCTGTAAGATAAGGGTCTTCGCCATATGTCTCATGACCTCTTCCCCACCTTGGGTCCCTGAATATATTGATATTGGGTGACCAGAAAGTTAAACCTTTATAGATATCGCGGTCACCTTTTCGCTGAAATTCATGATATTTTGCCCTACCCTCTGTAGAAATAATGTCAGCGGTTTTTTGTAATAGTTCATCATCAAAGGTTGCTGCCATTGCAATAGCCTGCGGAAACATTGTTGCAACGCCTGCCCTTGCAACACCATGGAGCCCTTCATTCCACCAGTTGTATGCTTCAATCCCAAGCCTTGGAATTGCAGGTGAAGAGTGAAGCATTTGTGTAACCTTCTCTTCAAGGGTCATTCTTGCGACTAGATCTTTAGCACGTTCTTCAAAGCTTAATTCTTCATTTTTATATACAGGAACTTCGTTCATATCAGTTACTCTCCCTAATAAGTATTTAAAAGTATATATAACTGTGTACATTATTGTAATTATTTCATCAGATTGTCATAAAGTTCAACATATTCGCAGGCTGATTTATCCCAGCTGAAGTCCTGCTGCATACACCTTTTTACAATGTTTTTCCATGCTGTTTTGTTACTATATAATTTTAAAGCTCTTCTTATTGTATAAAGCATGTCGTGAGCGTTATAATTTTTGAAACTGAATCCGTTACCTTCACCGGTTTCTTCATTATAAGATGTTATTGTATCATTTAACCCGCCGGTTTCTCTTACAATAGGAACCGAGCCATATCTGAGGCTGAAAAGCTGGCCAAGTCCACATGGTTCAAACAATGAAGGCATCAGGAACATATCGCTTCCTGCATAAATTCTTTGCGCCAGTGTTCCATCATATTTAATGTTGGCAGATACCTTTTTGTTATACCTGTAGGCTATTGACTTGAACATTTCTTCATAACGATAGTCACCCGTACCCAAAATTACAATTTGCAAGTCTTCTTTTAACAATTCTTCGAGAACATAGGCAATAAGGTCAAAGCCTTTCTGATCTACTAACCGCGAAATAATTCCTATTAGCGGAACTTTCTCTTTCTGAGGAAGTCCAAGTTCGTGCTGCAGTTCCTTTTTATTAATTTTCTTTCCTTCAGGATTTTCAGAGTCATAGTTTACATAGAGCCGTTTATCTGTTGCAGGGTTGTTCTCTTCAAAATCAATTCCATTAACTATTCCATAAAGACTGTCTGACCTTTTTCTTATCAATTGATTAAGGTTTTCGCCATAAAAGTCGTACTTTATTTCTTCTACATATGTTTTGCTTACCGAACTTATTGCGTCAGAGTATACAAGTCCTGCCTTCATAAAGTTCACACAATCATAATACTCAACCCCTTCAGGCGTGAAATACTCCCACCCTACGCCTATGACATCGTTTAAAACCTTCTTCGGGAAAACGCCCTGGTATTTAAGGTTATGTATTGTGTAAAGTGTTTTAATACCACTGTAAAAATTAAGACGACGATAGTGTGCATTAAGTAAAAGGCCGATAATACCCGTCTGCCAGTCATTACAATGGATAATATCCGGCTTGAAACCAATTATAGGAAGCGCTTGAAGCAGGGCTTTGTTAAAGAAGGTAAATTGTTCGCATTCATCAGGGTAACCATAAAGCCCGTCCCTGTAAAAATAGTACTCATTATCCAAAAGATAAACTGTAAGGCCATTTATTACTGTCTTTAATATTCCACAGTACTGATGCCTCCAGCCTAAATCTACGTATGTATAGCCTACGTATTCCGCGTTTTTAGTATATAACTCCGGAATACATTTATATTTAGGTATTATAAGCCTGATATCATGACCCATTTTCTTTACTGCCTTTGGCAGTGATCCAGCGACGTCAGCAAGTCCTCCGGTTTTAGCAAATGGCACGGCTTCAGAAGATGCAAAAAGAATACGCATGTTTTCCATAATTACCCCCGTTAATATTGTAAAAAAACCTTCTATTATATACACCAAAAGTAAATAATGTGCAGGCAATTTAATTACTCTTCTATTATAGATGAATGATAATAATTAATAAACACAAATAGTCATATTTATATTCTTTGATTTTTACTTAAAAGAACCTTGAAAAGCTAAAATTACCATGGTCTCTTGAGATTTAAAAAATCCTTTTTGTACAAATTATATGGTATATAGGATAAAGTAAATTTCTTATACATTATTTGCATTTCTAAAGCCAAATGCAAATGTTATCAAATCAGAATTTGCTTTATCCTATTACAGATGAATAAGTTGAATTAAAATCATATTTCATACCATCATGGCCGGCATTAAGGACATGATGCATATTAAGTATTTAATTCAACTTATATATAAGAATTTCAGGATATATAGGAGAACTTGTAATGGACAAGAAAAATTTCTTTCAAAAAGTATTATCTATGATTTCATATAAAAAGCCTATTGAAACTCATAGCTTTGTTATTCCGGAGATAAATGAAGGAATGGATAGAGAAGGGAAAAAGGTATATCACATATCGGGATCAGGCAATGGGAGTAAAGAAAGCTCAGATAGACATGAAGTAAAAAATTCTAAAAAGCCCGTTCCCGCATCTGATAGATTAAAAGACCGGGAGAAGCCTGAAAAAAACGAAAAAGATAACAAAGGAAAAGATAGTGATAGCGAAGATAATTCAATCTCAACGGATTACGATTTAAATATTGAATATCTGAAGAAAGCATTTAATGCTAAAAAAAATAAGGATTTTATAGTGCGGGAATTCAATGCAGGCGGTAAATATAAAGCATTTATTGCTTATCTCGATGGTATGGTAGACAGGATAACAATAAATAACTTTATTTTGCGGCCCCTCCTTCAGAACAAGGAGTATAGTAATGACGAAGAATGCACCCATGAGTACATTATAAAAAATATCCTTGAAACAAATCAGGCCGAAAAGGTAACCAATAATGAAGATTTGATATATGACATTCTTGTAGGTAACACGGTTCTTTATGTAGAGGGCTGCGATTACTATGTTTCCAGTGAAACAAAGGGTTTTGATAAGAGAGGTGTTGAGAAACCTCAAACCGAAGGCGTTGTAAGGGGTGCACAGGAGGGTTTTAATGAAAATCTTCGTACAAATACAACACTCATTAGAAGGATAATAAAAAACAATAATCTTACTACTGAGTTCATAAAAATAGGAGAAAGAAATCAAAATCTTTGTGCAATAATGTACATTCATGGTTTAGTAAACCCCTCCATTGTAGCAGAAGTTAAAAGAAGGGTAGATAGTCTGAAAACGGATTTTATAAATGGCAGCGGAATGCTTGAACAGTTTATTGAAGAAAATCCGTGGTCTATTGTACCTACTATTCTCACAACCGAAAGGCCTGACCGTGCAGCTTCACATATTATTGAAGGCAAGGTTGTAATTTTGGCGGAAGGCACACCATTTGCTCTTGTTGTACCTATATCTTTATCAACCATGTTTCATACGCCGGAAGATACGTCCTTAAGGTGGCAATACGGAACTTTATTGAGAATAGTAAGAGTTATAGCAGTATTTGTTGCAACACTTGTTCCAGGAATGTATATAGCACTGACAAATTTCCACAGAGAAATGATACCTACTGATTTATTGATTGCTATTGCAAAAGCAAGAGAAAATGTGCCCTTCCCTACAATTGTTGAAGTACTTGTTATGGAAATCTCTTTTGAGCTTATAAGAGAGGCAGGTATAAGAATTCCGGGAATCATAGGTAACACCATAGGTATTATAGGTGCATTGATACTAGGTCAGGCAGCAGTTCAGGCAAATCTTGTCAGCCCGGTACTTATCATAATAATTGCAATTACAGGCCTTGGAAACTTCGCAATACCAGATTTTAGCATGGCATTTGCTGCCAGAATAACTCGACTGTTTTTTATAGCTGTAGGTGCTTTCCTTGGTTTCTATGGTATATCCCTGGGTCTTGTTACGCTGATAGCTCTATTAGCCAATACAAAATCCTTCGGGGTTCCCCTGCTGTCATTCTATGCACCAAAATTAAAAGGCATAGGAGATTTGATAATACGGAAACCTATTTGGATGCAGGAGTTCAGACCTGACAATATTAATCCTCTGGATATAAGAAGACAGCCAAAAATATCAAGGCAATGGCTTTACAAAAAAAATAAAAGTGGTGAAAAACATAACGGGAAGGAGGATGCAGATGAATAAAACTGACAAATTCGGTACCTATGAGGCAATAAGCCTTGTAATGATATTAATGATAACCAAAATCTTTTATACAAGTATTGCTGTATTAATAAAGGCAGAAGGTACTGCTGCCTGGTATGGAACTCTGGTTTCATGTGTTGTGAGCCTGATTTTCTTTTTCCTTATTTATATGCTTATGAAACGGTTCCCTGGAAAAAATATAATGCAAATTTTCGAAATAGTTATGGGTAAAATCATAGGCAAAATTCTTATACTTGGGTTCTCTGCATATGGCCTTTATTATGCTGCATCCAACCTGAGAGAATTTATTGAAATGATAAAGGCATACAATCTGCCATACACCCCACCGAGTATTCTTATATTCTGTTTTATTATAGTATCTGCAATTATTGCATACTTTGGGCTTGAGGGAATCGCACGTGTTTCGAAAATAGTTTTTATCCCTGTATTGGTTGGGCTGGCCCTTATATTAATTCTGGCGGCACCATTCTACGACCCTGATTACTTAAAGCCATACCTTGGCTATGGTATTCAGAAGACTTTATCAACAGGTATTTTAAGAAGCTCAGCATATGAAGAATTTTTTGTTCTGGCTATTATAATAAACTCGATACATGGTCTCAAAAGCTTTAAAAAGGTAGGCATTATTAGTATTATTGGTACAGGTGTAGTATTCAGTCTATGCTATGTATGTAATCTTATGGCATTCCTGTATAGCGTAGGCGGAGAGAATCTTTCAGGCTTATTTCAATTGTCCAGAATTATATATTTTAGCCGGTTTGTACAGAGGCTGGAATCAATATTCCTGTTTATATGGGTAATAGCATCTTTGATTGCAGTATCTGCTGCCTTTTACTTTTCAATTGATTTATATAAAAATGCATTCAGCATTAAAAACCACAGACCTATCATACTGCCGTTTGCTTTGCTGCTTTTTGTAATAACTCTGATACCTTCAGGAATTTCCGAAGTTGTTCAGGTTAATATACTCTTTATACGTCAATACAGCATGATTTTTGTGTATGGGACACCTCTTTTGGTGCTTCTATTCTCTCTTATTCTTGGTAAAAGGGGTGACTTAACAAATGTTCAAACGCATTAGCAGTATATCAATACTATTATTATTTCTTGTGACAACACTCACAGGCTGCTATGATGCAAGAGAAATAGACGATGAAGTATATGCCCTTGCAATAGGCCTCGATAAGGGGGTAAATAATCAAGTAAGGGTTTCGATTCAGTATCCCACGTATAAAAGTAGTTCGGAGGGCGGAGGTAGTGGAGACCAGGGCCAAAAAAGCGATAAAAAGGGCGGTTCCAGTTCTGTTTCAGGGACAAACATTCATACTGTTGATGCATCTTCTATTTTAGAGGCACTTGATATGTTCGGTATGTCAATATCAAGAAGAGTATCTCTGATGCATACAAAGGAATTAATTTTTTCTGAAGCCTTTGCACGAGAAGGTGTCGAACGATATCTTGCTCCGATGGCGCGTTTCAGAGAAACAAGGAGAACTATGGATATAATTGTAGTTAAGGGAAACGCCATGGATTACCTTAAAGAAAACAAATCAAACATCGGTGAAAGTCTTTCAAAATCTATGGAACTAATGGGATCACAGGGAAAAAATACAGGTTTTTTTCCAAGATCAACTTTTGGTCAATTTTATACCGGCATTGTATCAACGTTTGAACAAAGTTATGCTGCTTATTCAGGAGTAAATAACTTTGACATGCTCCTTCCCCAAACACCCAATTCTCCACCTGTCCCCCTTGAGACTGATAAAGGTTTTCTTCCAGGGGAAATACCCAGGGAAGGTGTTGCCAAAAGAGAATTTGCAGGAACTGCTGTTTTTGACGGTGATAAAATGATTGGAGCTCTGGATTCCAATGAAACAAGATACTTTTTAATGATTACCGGAAAATTCAAGTCAGGAATTTTCGATATTAAAGATAAGGAATCACCTCAAGACATAATAGTCTTTGATATACGACCCAGCAGGTTGCCCCAGGTAAAGGGACACTTTGAAAACGGGAAACCTGTTATTGATTTAAGAGTAAGACTCGAAGCAGATATAGGTTCAATACAGAGCCGGATAAATTATGAGAATGTAGATAAACTCAAACAATTAAACAAACAGGCGGAAGATTATATAAAAGAAAATTTGATAAAGGTAATAACTAAAGTGCAAAAAGAGTATAAATCGGATATTTTCCGCTTTGGACATAAATTTGCAGGGTATTTTTCAACAATTCAGGAATGGGAAAAATATAACTGGCTTTCTCATTTTCCGGAAGCAAAAATAAATGTAAGCGTGGAATTTAATATAAGAAGAACGGGTTTAATGATAAATTCATCGCCTGTTCACGGAATATCACAATGATTGGAGGGTGAAAAATGCGTCTTATCATACTGGCAATTTTCATTCTTGGTGTAGGATATCATACATTTACATTTGGCAGAAGCCTTTGGAAAGAGGAAAAAAACAAGTTGGGCGGATTTGGAGCTATACTAATTGCGGTTCTGGGTATAGTTATACCAATTGCAATGTTGTGGATAAGAAGATAAAGTAACAAAAGGCTTAGCAGCATTTTTACTAAGCCTTTATTTTTTATGTTTTAGTGATATATACAGCTTTCCGAAAGAATCAAGACCTGCATAAAATACTTCCCGATAATTACCTATACCCTGCATTTTTAGCTCATTTTTAAGCCAGTTCTCATCAAGGTTTACCGAACTTAGATTTTCATTCATAATGTTTCCGTCAATAATCAAATCAGAAGTAAGTCCGTTGTAAGCGGTAGGAATATTTAAGTCTGCCGGGGTTAACGGCTGTTTTTGTGATTTGGGCAGAATCGAGAGTTTACCGTCAGCTTCAAGAATTGCGAATTCTACATCTGCCATGTTGAATATGTTTTTTTGGCGAAGCACCATATTAAGGTCATCAATAGTCAAACGTATTTTTCTCATATTTATATCATTTAACCGACCGTTTTCAATTACAGTTAATGGCTTAGAGTTTATCAATTTTCTGAATCTATAGCTTTTAATGTGCAAGTAATCAATCAACAAAATAATTAAAACAAAGCTTACTATAATTGCAGTCCCTGCCAATTCAGTATGTTTGCTTCCAATTGCAAGGTTTGCTATAAGAGAGCCTAGCGTAACTGCCATACCAAAATCATATATTGTCATCTGAGAAATTGTTTTTCTGCCCATAATCCTTAGAACAGCCATTAATAAAATAAATGCAACCAAAGCTCTTAGTAAGGAATTTAACATAGACATATCCCCGCTTCTCCTTAATAAATTCTTAATGATATTTTGCCCTGTAACTCAATTTAAATAATTGGTATAAAATTACGAACAATTTAATGTTTTCATACAAATTTAAGTGGTATAATTAATTAGAAAATAATGTATGGGGGTTATCTACATATGAAATCTTTGAGAGATACAAAAACTGCTGAAAATCTGTTAAAGGCTTTTGCAGGTGAATCGCAGGCAAGGAACCGTTATACCTTCTATTCTTCAATTGCAGGTAAGGAAGGTTTTATTCAAATTAAAAATATCTTTTTAGAAACAGCAGATAACGAAAAAGAGCACGCTAAAATATTCTACAAGCTTTTATTGGAAGGGTTTGAAGGAAATTTGCCTGCATCAGTTGAATTAACAGCAGAATATCCTGTAGCCCAGGGAACAACTCTTGATAACCTGGAAGCAGCAGCCAGCGGCGAAAACGAGGAATGGTCAAGGTTATATCAATCTTTTGCAAACACAGCAGAAGAGGAAGGTTTTAATGAAGTTGCACGTACATTTAAATTGATTGCAACTGTTGAGAAAAACCATGAAGCAAGATATAAAAAGCTTGCACAAGACGTTTCAAGCAATACCGTGTTTGAAAAGGACGGAAAGGTATATTGGAAATGTAATAACTGTGGATATATTCATGAAGGCAACAGTGCACCTGATAAATGCCCTGCATGCCAGCATCCCCAAGGCTATTTTGAAGTATTTGTTGAGAATTATTAATCAGTATATTTTTAAAGCAGAGGGTTACCCTCTGCTTTTTATTTTTCACATTTTTTTCTTAATCTCATGCTATCATTTATATGTACAATTTGATGACGAGTAATTGGCATTTGCAGAAGTCCTGCTACATTTTTACGTCCCCAAAAATCGAGAAGCCATCTTGATTCTTCAATGTCAAGCACTCCACCTTCATTTAATACTCGTTTAAGGCTTTCATGCGAAACTTTTTTCTTTAAATCCTGTGGTTCCAGAGCGATTACTACCTCCCTGGTCCGCTTACCGACAGCATTCCTGTATTCCAGAAAAGCCGTCATGTCTATCGAAGAACTGAATGCTTTTATTTTATCCTTTGTCATCGCATTTCCCGTATCTGTAACCGAAACATTCATTTTCTTCTGCCATTCTTCATTAAACACCTGACCCTTATCAGATATTAAAATATTGGATGCTATATCTTCTATTCGGGTTATGTGCCACAAATTCCAGGCTATTGTTGTACCTTTCATACTTGGCATGGCTTTAAATATATTTTCATCAAGGTTGTCCGTCAGCTCGTCCAGATATGTTGTCATGTCGGTGCTTGATATGTTTGAAGAGTGCACAAGCGAGTGGAGTTCCAAAGCAACAGATATTGCTTCATCAAAAGATTCTTTTTTAGCGAGGTAGCTTTTTAATAATACTTGCCGTGGGTTCCAATCCTTTGTCACGTTAATCATATTTTCACATCCTAATAGAATTTTGAATACATTATAACACAAAAATGGGGACGTTTCTCAATAAATAGTTATGTAGAACGTCCCCATAGTACACTTCTCAGCTTTAAGAAATGTTCAAAATTATTTTATCAATTCAACTTGATTTCGATTTTTTGATCGTATAACAGTTTTAATCTTTCTTCGGTAAGGTATTTAACTTTATAATTCTTACTGTTGTCCAGTTTGGGCAGGATATATACATAAACTCCATTATCCCTGTCAATAATAAAGTTTTGATACAATACCGCTGTGTTTTCAAACGCATTCTTTCCAGTTTCATCAAGGATAGTAAAATGCGGATTATAAACAACGGTACCTTTTTTAGTGTAATAAATCCTTGTGTCATTATTTCCGTACAAAACCTTACTTATAATTAATGATCCGTTACTTGACATTTTAAGCTCAAGTGGGAATTTATCAAGACTGACGATCGGATTATGGTTTATTTCTTTTGGAGTATTATCTGCATATGTATATATCGGTACTATAGACAAAGACTTGACATCTTTACCGCACTTGGCAAATTCAAAGCTGTTACTGGCTCCATCAGGCCCTGAATAAGTTTGTTTACTTAAAACATCAAGCTGATTTCCTTTATCATCAAAGAGTGCAAACAAATTAAATATCTGTGGAAGTTCCTTATCATATTTGGAAACCTTTGTTTTGTACTTTTCACTGATAGTAATCTGATTTCCAAATGGGGTAAGCGAAACTTTATCAATAGTTATATTATGCTCCCTGCCGCCAGGATACTTTATTGATGCGGTTTTATTAATCTGATAAATTTTTGTATCCTTTGATGCTGCTTCCTTTGAGACATTAAACTTGAAATCCCACTGTCCATCTTTGCCCAGAGCCCGTGAAACAAGGAAATCCACACTGAAGTTATCTGTCAAGGTATCCTTGCTTATGTCAGCTCTTATCATTCCCCTAACCTTATCATCATCCGTCAGATAAGCATTGTCCCACTTATCATTGTTTGAAATACTTTTGGGCTGTCCGTTAACATTTATTTTCCCTATAAGATTGCTTATAATGGGTACTCCGCCTTCACCTTTAAAAACTTTTTGTCCATCCCCCTGGACAGTATAAAAGAGTACCAAGAAATTATCGTCACAGGCCACATTATCTATAGTTATACTTACGCCGTTATTCAATACTGTCTGACCAATTTTGGAAGAAAGCTTTTCGTATGCTTCTGCATCTGAACTGTAGCGCTCATTTGAATCTCCTTTGAAGAAATCAACAATCGAACTTACAATGGGAATATCCTTGGCATACACAGCCGTTAATGATATGACCACAATCAAAGCCGCTGCAATTAAAGCTTTCATTGCAGGTTTTTTCCCTTTTATCTGCTTATCGGGAAGCTCATTAATAACTTCATCTATTTTTCTATTAAGGTTATCCGGCAGGTCTATTTTTTCCCGGTTGGCCTTTTCTTTAAGGATTTTATCAAAACTTTCCATTGTGTTGCATCTCCTTTCATGCTTTTACAATAAGCCTAAGTTGTTCCCTTGCTCTGCTTAGCCTTGATTTTACAGTTCCTTCAGGTAAATCTAATGCTTTGGATATATCGCGCAGGCACATGTCCTCATAATAAAATAGAACCGTTACAATACGCTGATCATCATCAAGGGAATTTACCGCTCTTGCAAGTTCAAAGTCCGGATACCTGTCTTCGTATGTACTGTCAAGTTCACTCACATCAGATACTGCTAATTCTCTTTTGTTTCTTGACAACATAGAGTAACATTCATTAATAAGAATTTTGAACAGCCATTGCTTAAAGGTATCATTTTTTCTTAGCTTGAGTAGGTTTGTATAGGCTTTAAGTATACAATTGCTTATAGCGTCCTCAACATCATGCTCGTTTTTTAAAATACTTTTTGAAATTCTATACATGGATAGCTTGTTATCATTAATCAGCCTGCCGAAAGCCTCTTTGTCACCTTTTTTAGATTTTATTACATCAGTTTCAACCAATTGTCCGGCTCTATAGTCCATTATTCCCTCCATTCATCTCTCACCCCCTTCACTAGATAGATAAGGGAAGTAAGAAAAAGGTTCCAAAAAAATATAAATCAGTTATTTGAATATAACTACTCTTTTTCGGACAATAAAAAACCGCTTTTGCAAGCGGTTTTGAGCTTAGTGAATGGGTCTTTTTTTATGTTTTCCTCCCATTACATCCGAGACATCATTTATAGTAACAAATGCATTCTCATCCTTATCATGAATAATTGATTTAAGTTTTGAAACCTCCAGACGGGTAACAACTACATACAGTATCATTCTTTGATGTTTCCCCGCTCCTCCGCTCCCTTCAAGGAATGTAACACTTCTGCCCAAACGTGCCATAATAGCTTCTGAAATTTCTTCACCATTGTCTGATATTATAATTGCAGCTCGTCCTTCATCAAGACCTTCAACAGTAATATCTATAACCTTATAGGCAACGAAATATGCAATAAGTGAGTACATTGCCCTATCCCAACCGAATACAAGGCCTGCACTGCTTAATATGAATATATTAAAAAACATTACTATCTCACCGACAGAAAAGGCTGTCCGTTTATTTACTATAATTGCCACCATTTCAGTTCCGTCAAGCGAGCCACCATAGCGAATTATAATACCAACTCCCACTCCAAGGATAATTCCCCCGAATACGCAAGCAAGCAATATATCATTAGTTAATCCAGGTATAGGGTGGAAAACTGATACCCAGAAAGAAAGGGACGCTATAGAAAATATTGATGAAAACACAAATGTTTTTCCGATTTGTTTGTAACCCAAAAATAGAAAAGGAATATTAAGAACAATTATAAACAAGCTTAGCGGTAAATCAGTTAAATAACTGGTTATGATGGAGATACCAACAATACCGCCATCAGTTATATTGTTCGGAATAAGGAACATTTCAAGTCCAACTGCGGCTAAAATTGATCCTATAAAGAGAAATAAATATCTTTGAATTTCTCTAGCAATTCTATTTCTGCGTGTCATAAAATTCTCCCATATTCAGCTAAAAAATTTGCGATTTATTTGTTATCGGAACTTTTATTGTTATGGTCGTATGGAAATTAAAAACATAACAAAGAAGAGATCACTCCTATGTTAAGTATCAATATAATTATAGCATATAACATATTAAATTTGAAATTGTAACCGTAACTTTGGATTATTGTCCTGCATAAAACAACAAATAATCCTCTACATGTGAACTCCAATAAGCACCGTCGTGAGCCCCTGGATTCAAGTGATACTGTATATTTACACCTTTATCTTTAAGGTTATTATTTAACTTTTCACATCCATTATAGAACCTCAATCCGTCTTCCTTCCCACAGTCAAGGTATATATTCAGGTTGGATAAATCCATATATCCTGCCATAAGGATAGGATCTCTTTGTCTGTGAACATCTTCATTGGGATACAGCAAGGCTTTATCAACACGCGATATATCATCGAGGAACAGTGCCGGACTATGTCCTCCCACTTTGCTGAACATGTCTATATGCTTGAAGGACAGATATAATGCTGCATAACCGCCCATTGAAAGTCCACCAATATACCTTCCGTCACGAGAATTTATTGTACTGTAATTGTTGTCAATATAAGAAACCACATCCTTAATTATATAGTCCTCATACATTCCCTTATGCATATTTGAATTTCGGTTATTACCATAAAGTGTTTCTGCTACTTCTGAGGAATTAACTCCAAAACTGTTGTCAATTAAAGGAGATACAATTATTATTGGCTTGATCTTTTTCTCCTTAATCAGTCTATCTGCATTATCCACTACTCCGAGGTCATTAATCCATGAATCCTGCGTACCACTGTATCCATGAAGAAGATAAAGCACTGGATATTTATTGGCATTGCTATAGCCTTCAGGCAGATATATGTTAATGTTCATATCTTTTTTCAAAGCATTACTCTTAATAACAACCTTTTCAACTTTAGATGGTTCAAGCTTTTGCAGCGGAATGGAAGTTACCTGTCCTTGCGTTGACAGTTCTTTAGTACTGGTATTTGTTATATCAGTAGTTTCAGAACCCTTTGTTTTATCAGCAGTTCCACAGGAACATAACAATAGTGAAACCATTAAAAATGTTAATATTATTTTCTTCATTACAACTTACTTCCTTTCTTTTTGTCATGTATTTATTTATAAGTAAACATCCGAAAATTCCAGCAAAGCGGTCTGAATCAGATGTTTTTCAGCCAAATCAGGTGTTCGTTCCACGATATCATCGTTTGGAATTAATTCGTCAGGTAGTTTTACGGTAAAACAGCTTCCATTTTCAGGGCTGCTTTTTACAACTATGGAACCATTCATTGCTTCAACAAACATTTTAACAAGTGAAAGACCTATACCTGTTCCTTCAGCCTGCCTGGACAATGAACTGTCCACCTGACCAAACTTTTCAAATATCAATTCAAGTTTATCCTCCGGAATTCCTATTCCGCTATCTTTTACATCTATGCATATCATACTCTTTTCCAAAAATAATTTTACAGTGATCGTGCCTCCATAAGGTGTAAATTTAATTGCATTTGAAAGAAGATTCAGTATTACACGTTCATATTTTTCTTCATCCACACCAATAAAATGTCTGTCTAAAGCTGACAAAAAATAAACATTTAAGCCCTTCTGCTCCGCATATATTTGAACTGATTCCGTTATAGCTTTTGTTAAAAAAACAATATCTTTATTTTTACTTTCTAGTTTTATGTGTCCGGCATTAATTCTTGTTATATCGAGGATATTATTAACAAGCCTTTGTTGTCTGTATGTATTCTGGCGAATTATCCTAATAAAATCTATCGCTTTTTCTGAAAGTGACCCTCTGCAAAGGTACTCCATTGCCTGTATAGCCGAGGTAATTACCGTTAAAGGTGTTTTGAATTCATGGCTAATTAATGCCAAAAATTCATCTTTAATAGTCATTGCATTCTCCAATGCTTCCTTTTGCTTAACTTCTGCTTGCCTGAGATTTTCTTCAAATTCAATATGGTTGCTTATATCACGTCCGCAGATAGCTCCCATGATAAAATTACCGTTACTATCAAAAACAGGGGTTCCACTTATCCCAACATATAGCTTTTTTTTAGGTGTCTTTATAATAATAATATCTTTTACAACCTTATGTTCATTGATAACAATTTTATGTGGCATCTTCTCAGGAGGTATTTCTTCACGATTAGTTATATAGTAAAATTTGCAATACTTATGAATGTCATTTATATTTTCTGTAACGTTTGCATAAAACTTTTGTGCACTTTCATTAAGCATAATTATTCTGCCATCCCTGTCAAATAGTGAAATAGCTTCAGGCATACATTCTATCAGGTTTTTTAACTGATCCCTTTTATCTGTAATCTCAGTTTTATAAGTTATTTCTGCTGTAATGTCACAAAAGCTTAATACGCCGTGGGTTATTTCCCCCTCATCATTATATATGGGGCTTCCATTTATACTTAAATAAATGTCCTTTCCATCAACTGAAGCAAATACTGCGTAGTTCCTTACAGTCTGACCGTTTAAAACAGGTATATATACATCTTTTTCAATAGAAACTTCAATACCTCTGAAATCATAATATCTTATAGGTATTGAAGATGGTTGACCAAGCTTATTATATAATTCCTTGCCGGTATTGTTTATGTAGTTCAATCTTTTGCTGGTATCGATTAGAAACAAGCCTTCCGAAATATTATCAATAATTTTTTGAAGCTCTTTCAGTTTTGCTTTACGGGTTTTTCCTTTTGGAAATAATCCAGGCTTTACAATTTTATCCATATCCGTAAGATAGCAGGCAATGTCCTTGTTTTTCATGAAAGAAGCTCCTTATTGGTAATGAAAAAACTATTAGGAATTGTATAATTTTCATGGTAAGATTTACATAACCATTATATACTGTGTCCAAAAAATTTACCACAGATTATTTAAGAATAAAGGTGGCTTCGCTAGAGACTTATTTAATTAAAAAAATCATACTTTCCTAGACAATAAAAAAGGTCTGCCTTGGCAGACCTTTATAAAGATATTGATATTAACAATATATTACTTATCCGAATAATCCAGAGACCATGTAACGTCAAAAGCATCAGTTACGACGGCATGATACGAACCCCAGAAAGTTTTTTGCAGTTCAAAGGTAACTTTCCCTTTATCTTTTAGCCTTAAATATATTCTGCTTATTTCCTCTTCGCTGTCCATCTGCATTATGAGGCTTATATTGCTGCCTTCAGGTTTAGAACCAAATATATCTGTAAAATACATTATGCACTCACTATTTATAATGAATTCCGAATGAATGATTTTTCCTTCATGGCCTTTAAACATTTCCTTTCCATCGGAAGTTTGAATATTTTCTACTTTTCCACCAAAAACCTGTTTATAAAACTCAAGTGCCTCCCTGCAGTTATCAACGGTAATATTGGGAATAATTTTCTTCATAGAAAAACTCCTTTAGTATAACTAAACTATTAAATAATTGAATAGTTCCTTATTACCATTTCCAACTGGTATTTTTTTATACAGCCATACATTAATCAATCAGCTCTTCCAAGCTTATCTCCGGATTGCGATACTGAGGCATACCCGAGGTCATTTGTCCAATGTTGACTGCTTTGCGAGGGCACCAGTGAAAGCATGCAAAACATGTGGTGCAATTCGAACTCCATGCCGGCTTCCCCTCTTCAGTAATACGGATATTTTTATTAGGGCAAACCTTACTGCAGGTTCCGCAGCTGATGCAATCCTGGTTGGCCCAGAACATATCAGGGGTTATATATACCTGCTCTTCCTTTGGAATATCCTCATATTTCATATTTGTTGCTTCATATGTTCCAAAATTACCATTTTTAATATAGTCTGATACCTCAAGTAACCTTTTTCTGGACGCTATCAGTTTTTGTTGTTGCACTTCCGGTGGGTCTATTATTGCATTTCCAGGCATTACAACTGTAAAACCTGCAGACAGTTGCTGTCCCTTTTCAGCCAAAAGTTCACTTAAATCAAAAATACATCTGCCTGATACAAAGTTACAGGTTACTACTGTAAATATGTATGGCTTGGATTTGAAATTCATTCTTTCAACAAACTTTTTGATTATTCCGGTTACAGTTAGATAGTGTACAGGAAATACCAACCCTACCACGTCTTCTGTAATCTCAATACTCGCGTTATCAATGTAATCCGGAATCGGAAATAAATTTACCTTTTCTCCAATATTTTCGCCAAGCTGCCTTGCAGCTGATAAAGAATTACCTGTACCTGAAAAATAATAAATTACACTGCTCATAATCTTCTCCTCACTTTTTCTTTACATATCTAATTTGTTGTTATATATTCATTATAAATGATATTGTTATTTGGAAAAGTATGCACTTTTTTGTGAGATACTATATGAAAGGAGAGTAATGTATTCCATGCAGCTATGTGAGGATAAAAATCATGTTTGTCCAATTGAATATACCTTAAACGTGATAGGTGGAAAGTGGAAACTTTTAATTTTATATCATTTGATGATTGATAAGGTTAAAAGATATGGTGAACTTAAAAAATCCATTAAAGACATTACGCATAAAATGTTAAGCACCCAGTTAAAGGAGCTTGAAAATGAAGGAATAATAATTCGCAAGGAATATCATCAAATTCCTCCTAAGGTGGAGTATTCATTAAGTGAAAGAGGAGTTACACTTTTGCCAATATTGGGAATGATGTATGACTGGGGAAAAGATAATATGGAGAAGCAGCAGTAGATCCTACAATCAATTATGTGCCTCCCAAAGTGGAATATAATTTGTCGGAGTTGGATAATAGTTTAAAGCCATTGCTTAGTTCCATATGCAAATGGGGAAAATACTATTAGAAAGCAAAAAGTGCCATCACGTTGTGATGGTACCTTTTTAGGGGTAAATTCATACCCTTTCTCCATATAATAGGAATAATTAATGAAACTGTTTTCATAAGTTTTAACGTACAATCGCTAAATACAGCTCATACAAATATCCACATAGAATTCCACCAGCTACTATAAATCCAAGGTAGAGAGTTATTACGCGTCTTTTCATAAATGCCATAATTCCGGCGATAACCCATGCACTTGTTGCTTGCCCTGTAATCATAAAAGCTAGCATTGCCCCGCCGCTTGCACCGCTATCCATGAGTGAATTAATAAGTGGAATTGCTGCTTCACCGCTAACATATAAAGGTAAACCGATTAACGCTGCCAAAGGTATTGCAAATATATTGTCCGAACTAAACAAAGCCATTATTACATTGGTTGGAACAAAAGAATTTATGAGATAACCAAGGGCAATGAATATTGCAAAATTGAGAAGTATTTGTTTAACTCCAACTCTATAAAGTTCCTTTGATATTTCCTTTAATTTAAAGCGTTTTATAAATTTATATGCTTTTTTCCCCTCATCTTCTACATAAATGCTAGCTGTTTCAGAGCAAGCGCATGAATCAGATACGGCAGCAGATTCGGAACAACCGCAGTCAGGAATGGCTTTGGTTACAGGAGTAGAGCAACCACACGGTTCATTGACAGCCACAGATTCAGAACAGCCACAGTCCTGGTTTTTTTGTTTCTTTTCACCGAAACGGGTCTGATTCTTAAGGAAACCAGTCTTTTTTTCTATGACATGTGTCAAATATCCCGAACTCAGACCAATAAAGACCGATGCTACAGTTAGAGCAACTGCAAAATTAAGGCCAATAATACCTGTAAGCATAATAAAGCTATCAGGGCTCATAAGAGGAGATGATGTAAGGAAGGACATAACTGGTCCCCAAGGTAAAGTGGTTGTCAGTAATCCTATTACAACACTCATTGTCCCACATGCACAAAGTGGCGTAAATGCTCCGAAAACTACACTCGATATTATAGAGACATTTGGTCTTTTGAGTAAAGCGTTCTTAAATTTTTGAGCATCTACATATACTTTCATAAGTACGGCTGTAAGTATGGCTAACGTAAGCGGAATCCAGTTATGATAAAGGCTTGTAATAACCGCAGTAATTGTTTTGGATAATAAATCCGGTAAACTATTAAGTATCTCTTCCATTTTATTCACCCTTCAATTTAATTAATTTTTTAATATAGACGGTATTTTTTTCAAAAGGACTCAAGTTTTTAATAATAAAAATCGTTTAGAGATCTAAACGATTAGCAAGCTATTATATAAAAAAAGAAAAAATTAGCGGCAATTAAACAATTTAATAAAAAAAGATGTTATTAATTGCCGCAAAGTTTAAATCAATATTGGCTTAATGAGTAACTTTTTTACAATTAACCATAAAGGCACGCTATTATTTCTTATTCTGAGTACTATTTACCTGTACAAGAGCTTTGGCAGCCTGTTCCTTCGGACTTTGGCGAATTTTCATTAGAATTTTCAACAGGCCCGCAGCAGGAACTCATACCTGACCCACAACCGGAGCTGCAGCCGGATGCCCCTTTAGTCTTATCATCCATAGAGCCACAACACTCACATTCATAATCTTCTTTCTCCATAATATTCTGCATTGCTTTTTTAAACTCAAACATAAAATAACCTCCTTTAATTTATGTGTTCTTTTATATATAAGACGATACATCTGATAAAAGGACGCAATTACTTAAAATATAATCTATCCTTTTATTTATCAGGTACAGTTTGGGAACCGGATGTATAGTACATGACAAGTTCGGCTAATTCCTTAGAACCTTCACAGTTTTCTAGTAAGAAGGATTGGGGGTATTCCTTTATTTCCTCCCATGGAATTGATTGAAGCTTAGGTCTGACAAGCTTGTCTAAATGGAGTTCATTAAGCAGAGCAAAAATTCTGAATTTTAAAATCTCCCTCAGTTTATCATCTATCTCATATGAGAATTTTGATTCGAGTAAATTGAATATTTCATTTGCAGTAGTTGGATTGCTCCTACCTTTAGCCTGCCATTTTAGCCTAAACTCGTTTGTTAAAGATATCCACCTTGTATCTTCCTTTGGGTAGATCATCCCCATTGCACCCGCATCTTTGTATGACCATATTGTCCAGGATATGCCATATTTCTCAAAAAGGTCTATACAGTCTTTGACCAGCTCCATTCCTTCCAACAGTTTGTCTTTCGAAAAGTGCCCACCGGTTTCCCCTACCCAAAGCGGCATACCGGTTTTTTCTTTAAGATTTATAAAATACTGTAGTTTTTCTTCCAATTGAACTTTTCTCTCCTGTCGTCCTGTTGACATATAGACATGCTGTCCAGGATAGAAGTGGAAAGAAATAGCTTGCTGGTACCCACCCAATTTTTTAAAAACACTGAAATCTTTAGCCCAATCCTCGCCTTCAAGAAAAATGATATGATTGTTATCCACATCTCTTATTCGCTGAATAACCCTTTCATAGAAGTCATTAAATGCATCTTTATCGGAAATGAAACATGGCTCATTTAGAATATCGAATCCAGCAATTATGTACTCATCTTTGTATTTGTCTGCTATAACTCCCCATAATTTTATGATTCTTTCCCTTAACGATGCATCTTTCCAAAATTCGCTGTCTCCTGAGTCACCACCACCGTGTGAATCCGGATTTTGCCCTCCTGGGGAGGAATGCATATCCAGGATTGCATAAATTTTATGCTTCCTGCATAGTTCAAGTATGCGGTCCAAATGTTTGAATCCTTGATGTTTAATAACACCAGGACGTTGGTCGTCTTCAAAATGATTATACCCGAATGGAATTCTGAGAACATTTATTCCAAGGTCTTTTAAAACAAGAAAATCCTCTTCCGTAATAAAATAATTCAGGTAATCATCAAAAAACATATCAGCATTTTCCTGCCCATAAACTTCTGCGAATGTTTGCCTGATTCTTTTTTCAGAACCCGGTATTCTTATCATGAAGCTTTCCATGTTCATCCACGAACCTATGGAAAAACCTCTTAGCATAATACGCTCATCATTGACTACAAAATCTCCATTACTGGCTTGAATGAATTGTGAGTACATAGGTTTAGTCCTCCTTATACAAGTAAACACTTCTCAATAATACCGATATTGAATTACCTGTCAAAATAGCCCGAAACAAAAACTGCTTGAGTATTCCAGTAGATTGAGTTTTCGTTTGTGGAAAAGCTTGATGCATCATCTATAAAACACCTTGCAGGCGGCATGCCTTGGAGCAGCAACCGTGCATTTTTATCCTGCAGCGTTTTGTTTGGCCCGCCAGAAACAAGTCCCGGTACCGGTTCTTCAATTCCATCCGCGAAGGATGTCCTGTGATGGGGGTTTCTAACCGGTTTTGATCCAATCCCTGTAACATAGCACTGATTCAGTGCATTTTTACCCAGCAAATTATGAAGATGATATTGAGAGGCTTGAATATAGCGATCTTCGCCTGTGAAAATACCTGCAGTTATCAAATAAAAAGCCGCGTTCATCAAAATAGAATTACTGCCCCAGATGTATGCATCAGGCGGGAGTGATACAAAATATCCATTATTCATGCTCTCGCTTTCGAGTGAGTCTGCCATGGATAGAAATTTGTATTTTATTTCTTGATATATTGTATAGCTTACTTTATCTATGTCGTTCAGAAGATATGATATATATCCAAAACCGCCTACATCTCTCCACATAAAACCTGGTTCAATGTTGTCATTATTAAAAGATGAAATAAAGTACTCATGATATTCTCTTTTACCGGTAACATGATATAACTCCGCCGCTGCCCAGTATCTTTCATCTTTGTCGTTAGTATCCCCAAACCTTCCAGTATTTACATCCGGGGGATTATAGAATTTAACAATGTCCTTGTTATTTGACAGCCAAACCCAGGCTTTTTCTGCAGCCACAAGGCATTTTTCCGAAAACTCCTTATCCAAAGGTTTATAAATATCTGAAGAAAGCGCCATAATGGCCGCAAAATCAGCAGTAGCCATAGATGATATTGGGAACAGATAAGAATCATAATTGTCATATTCAGGTAAAAAAACCCTCCCCCCCTCATTTAATTCATCAGGAAACAACTTAGAAGTTAGTTTATGGGATACCCCTCCAGTAAACTCATCCTGCATTTTTAACAACCATTCAAGTTCATACCTTGCTTCATTTAATATATCAGGCGTGCCGTTTCCGCTCTCAGGAATATTTATTTCGTCCCTGAATGCATCCGGAAATAATTTGTAGGCATATAGCAGGAACGCCACAGCGTATGCACCGGATACGGTATATTTTCCGTAGTCGCCTGCATCATGCCAGCCACCGGTACCGTCCATAGTTTTTCCGGCCTGCTCATATATATATGCGCTCTGAACATGGCAGGCAGAATGTTTCCATAAGCCTGCATGTTTTTCATCCAGTTCTATACCGCAGCGTTGGTAAAACAAAGACTTAAGCATTGAGTTTTTTACATCCTTATAAACATGATTACTTATGCTGAAATAATAAGATCGGCCGAAACCTGGAATTAATACATAATATGTTCCATTTTCTTTAACGCTTGTAAAATCGCAATAATACAGAGTATCCCCACTGGCGTCATCAAATTTTCCACCAAAAGCCTCTCCTGAAAAAACTTGTTTTTCGTTTTTTTTCTCAATGATATCGAAATGCCCGATTTTACCGTTAATTATTGCGACTTTTTTATCACCAGGCCGATAGCCTACCTGGTTGATGTGTATGTTTTCATTTATATTTTCCGAATAATTCATTTTTTCACCCCACTCTTAACATAGCTATGTAATTAATATTTGTTTTATATTAAGACGATAACTTACAAAAATGGACGCAAATTAATAACCCCTATAAAAAAAGTGCTTGAAGTTATATACTTCAAGCACTTTTTTTACATTTAAAGAATGAAATACTATGAATTTATTTTTTATTACAGCAACAACAGCAAATAGGATGAAAATCAATTATTGTTCCATACCGATCAAATTCAAAATGACAACAATTCATAAGACTATCCTTCAGCATTTGACGTCCCCTCTGAACACGCGATTTGGCTCCTGATACTGAAATCCCCAATTGTTTCGCGAGTTCAACCTGTGATAGTCCCTGAATTTCCACCAAAAAAAGCGCTTGTGAATATTTTTCCGGCAATGCATCTATCATTTCCATTAAACCGGAAGCTATTTCCTGTTCAGGGTTTTCTACATGTAATTTCTCTATTGTACTGTCTGAAAAACTGTCCCTTATTATGATATCATCTATATTTTCTGCCTTAATTTTCAATTTTCTATAAAAATCAATTATTGTATTGTGCGCTATTTGAAAAACCCAGCTTTTTACTTTTGTACTGTCCTTAAGCGAATCAATATTCATATGAATTTTAATAAATACATCCTGTAGGATATCATCAACATGTGAATAATTTGATACTCGGCTTGCTACAAACTTGCGAAGTCCCTCACTGAAATCTTTCAAAATCCGTTCAGTGCCATAACTGTTCATTTGCTTAGTGCAAGAAGTTTTATCAATAAATGAATCATTTTTTTCAACATGACTAGTACAACTTTTACTGTAACACATACCAATTATCTCCCTATAATAAAATTATAAAAACAATCTAAATATAAGCAATTACAGGTAATTAATAACCTTGAAAACTTATAGCTTTTTTAAGTATTCAATATATTCAAATCCCCATTCTCCGAATTTGTCTAGGGCTTTTAAGAATTTCCTTCCTATTTCGGTCAATGAATACTCTACTTTTGGAGGTATTTCTTTATAGACCTCCCGATGGATAAGCCCATCCCTCTCAAGTTCCCTTAATTGGAGAGTTAAAGCGCTATGCCGTATATTAGGCAATACTCTTTGAAGCTCATTAAAACGTTTTGCACCATCTTTTAACCGCCATATTATTACAATCTTCCACTTTCCTGCCACAACACTCTGAACAATTGATATAGGGCATTCCAGTTTTAAAAGTTCCTCTTTCCTATCCATAATTGTCTCCCATTAGTACAATCAATTGTACTAGGTACAAAAAAGAATCGTACTTGTTTTGTAACCTGCCGAATAATACCATTATATTAGATTTAATGGAGCAGTTCAATTTATATAAGATTGTATGTAATTAATTTAAACGAAAAGAGGACTAAACAATGAATGAGATATTAAATACTATTATAAGCAGAAGGAGTATCCGGAAATTCAAACCAGAACAAATAAAAAATGAGGAATTACAAACAATTCTAGAGGCAGGTAAATATGCCCCTAGCGCAAAGAACCAACAACCCTGGCACTTCACTGTTATTCAAAACAAGGAAATGCTGAATAAAATCAATGAAGCCTGCAAAGATGTACTGATAAAAACACATAATGAACGCTTTGAGCAGCTATCTAAAGAAGTAGATGCAAAAAACATAAGCGTGATGCATAATACGCCCACATTGATAATTGTTTCAGGTGATCGAAATGCAACTGCTCCACAGATAGATTGTGCCCTTGCAATCCAAAACATGTCCCTTGCTGCTGAATCCTTGGGAATAGGTTCTTGCTGGATTTATGCGATATATCATTTATATTCAGACACACAAGGTAAGGACTTTCTTATAAATAAAGGAATCATTCCAGAAGGCTATGTATTTACAGGTTCATGTGCATTTGGCTATAAGGCATTAGAGCCGCAAGCCCCACCAAGAAAGAACGATGTGGTTACTTTTATGTGACAGCAAAAATGCAAAAAAGTACCATTTTTATGAATGGTACTTTCAATGAAATTATATTCAATAGGATTATTACTTATAGTAACCTTAACACATTATCTTAACAAATATGTTTGGCGAGTCTTTATACCCCGATTATGTCCCCTATATTTAATTAATTACCTGTTAAATGTCATTCCTGAAAATATTAAACTGGTAAAATAATTTTATTTACCGAATTGCAGCTTTTATCGCTTTTACATAATCGGTAACGTAGGGTACAGCGTTCCTGCCGTGCTCACCTATAATTTTGACAATAGCTGAGCCGACTATTATACCATCTGCTTTTGCAGCCATCTCTGCCGCCTGTTCAGGCGTTGAGATACCGAATCCAATTGCTGCCGGAGTATCAGTGGATTCATGCACAAGCTTTACCATAGCACCTACATCTGAGGTTATTTTATTTCTCATTCCTGTAACTCCAAGAGAAGATACACAGTAAACAAACCCTTCTGCCTTCTTGGCAATCATAGAGATACGCTCATTTGAGGTAGGTGCAACAAGAGGAATGAAATCGAGTCCATATTTTTTACAGGCAGGTGCAAAATCTTCCCTCTCCTCGAAAGGCACATCCGGAAGTATCAAACCATCCATGCCGATTTCTGCAGAAATCTTCAAAAAACGCTCTGTACCATATGAAAATACTACGTTCGCATACGTCATGAATACCATTGGAACATTAACTTTATTTCTTACTTTGCGGACCATATCAAAAATCTTGTCAGTCGTCACGCCACAGCTAAGCGCCCTAATGTTCGCCGCCTGAATAACAGGCCCTTCTGCTGTTGGATCAGAAAAGGGGATTCCAAGTTCTATTAGGTCTGCACCAGCATCGGCCATAGCGTTTATAAGATTTTCAGTAGTATCCAGATCCGGATCTCCGCATGTAATAAAAGGGATAAATGCTTTCCCATGGTCAAAAGCTTTATATATATTACTCATTCTGATATATCCTCCCCTCTGTAACGTGCGATTGCAGCACAATCTTTATCACCACGTCCGGAAATATTAATGACAATGATTTTGTCCTTACTCATCGAAGGTGCAAGCTTAATAGCATGAGCTACTGCATGAGCACTCTCAATGGCTGGAATAATACCTTCACTACGGGAAAGATACTCAAAAGCATCAACTGCTTCATCATCAGTTATCGGAACATATTGTGCCCTGTCGGCATCGTGCAGACTGGAATGTTCCGGACCGATACCCGGGTAATCGAGGCCTGCTGATATGGAATACACCGGTGCAATCTGTCCATATTCATTCTGGCAAAAGTAAGATTTCATGCCGTGAAAGATTCCTAATTTGCCGGTAGAAATAGTCGCCGCAGTTTCAAATGTATCAACCCCTCTGCCTGCTGCCTCACAGCCGATAAGCTGTACGGATTTGTCCTCAATAAAATGATAAAACGCACCTATTGCATTGGAGCCGCCTCCTACACAAGCAATCACCACATCAGGAAGGCGTCCCTCCTTTTCCAATATCTGCTGCTTTATCTCCTTGGATATAACTGCCTGAAAATCTCTTACAATCATTGGAAACGGATGTGGTCCCATAACCGAGCCGAGAACATAATGTGTATCATCAATACGGCTGGTCCATTCACGAAAGGTTTCGGAGACTGCGTCCTTCAGAGTCGCCGTACCAGACTTTACAGGATGCACCTTGGCTCCGAGAAGACGCATCCTATACACATTTAAAGCTTGCCGTCTTGTGTCTTCTTCACCCATAAATACTTCACATTCCATATCCATTAGTGCTGCAGCGGTGGCAGTAGCGACGCCATGCTGCCCGGCTCCGGTCTCGGCTATTACACGTTTCTTGCCCATTTTCTTTGCCAGAAGTACCTGACCAAGTACATTATTGATTTTGTGCGATCCTGTATGATTCAAATCCTCACGTTTGAGATATATTTTTGCGCCGTTTAATTCTTTGGTCATCTTTTCCGCAAAATAAAGGAGTGAAGGCCTTCCAGCGTAATTATTAAAAAGGCCTGTCAATTCTGCATTAAACTGCGGATCATTTTTATAGTGATTATATGCTTCTTCAAGTTCATTTACGGCATTCATAAGTGTTTCCGGTATATACTGGCCGCCGTGAATTCCAAATCTGCCTTTTGACATTATATTATCCTCCTTTGATTCTCCATATTTTAAATTAATGACGCCATCGCCGTTCCCTTTTTGGCCAGTAAGCGCATACATTCAATACATGCTTTTTCATTTTTTCTCACCTTCCCAATAATTAAGGATAAAGACCAAAGTGCCATGTTAACCCTTTCAAAACCACATCTAAGGAAACTCAAAAACAATTTCCCCGAAAATACAAAAGCCCGTCCTCGACAATTCTGTCAAGGACGAGCTATAACTCGCGGTACCACCTTGATTCACGGTACATTATACCGTGCACTTAGCAGGATACTATCATATCCCCTACAACTTACGTATGTATACACGTCGCAGAATACTCAGCTATCGCTTTTGACTGCGCCCTCGGTGGTCCATTTGATGATTTGTTTTCTGCCCGATTTCCAGCATCGCGGGCTCTCTGTAAGAGCATCATCACCTTTATCTCCACGTTAACGGTTTAAGTATTGAATTATTGTAAGGTTAGCATAGTTTGCTATGTATGTCAATCATTTCTTCTTTTTTAGTTAAGTATGCAACCATTTCTTTTTTTCGGATTGTACTAGTTAATGTCTTTTCACTTTCTATAGTTAGATACACCATTTTTCTTGCTGCTGAATGTAAACAACCCGGACTTGGCGATTGCTTTATGTACCAGTCTTGATGGCCATACAGCTATTATCCCCCCTGGTTTTAAAATACGATGGATTTCTGACAATAACTGTTCAGTTGGTATCATCGGTGCTGGAATCACCCCAAAAACCAAAACCACATCCAGGCTTTCAGCCTCTAATTTAGTATCAAGTGCATTACCTTTTACAATATTCACATTTTTCAGGTTGGCTGTTTGAACCTTCCTGGCAACAATCTCAACGGATAAAGGCAGTATATCCATAGCAACCAAACTTCCATGTTCCCCGAGTAATTCAGCTGCCGGTAGAGTAAAATAACCTGTACCACATCCTATTTCTAAAACAGTTTGACCATTTTGAATTTCTGTACCATTGAGAATCCGTTTAGGACCAAAAAAGCGGTAGCGCAAACCACTCTCCATTGCAGCTCCCACAACTCGAATAAATACTTTACCGATTCTTTTATTAGCTAATGCCTCTGTGTCCATTTATATCACCTCTTAATATTTTTTATATGATACCTAAATTAATTTGAAATACATAAATCGAATCTTTTTAGCTCACTGCATTCCATCACCACCACACCTAATATTTTCACTATTAGCGACCAAGTGCCCATTTTTATAGTAAAAAATTTAATAGAACTGCTTAATACCACTCAAGTGGTATTTCATTAATAATTCGACACTGGTCTTCGCCCATGGTTGATCCTTATACTTTCGGGCTATTTCAAGCAAAGCATTAATAATATTCATTGCAGAAATTTGCATCAATATCTGCATCTTTTCCTTATCACTTTCTGTCTTGAAATTTTTTAAATAGTGTTCTGCTAATTTATTGATTAGTTGATCTTTATAGCCTTCATATTTTGTTCCTTCGCTTTTTGACAGAATAATAATAAATTGTTTCCTATACTCAGCCAACAATTCACAAAGCTGATTAGCGAGCAGATTTATCTGCAAAGGATCAAATGTTTCGGTATCTCCATGCCCAAAGGTATCTTTTAATGTATAATCCATATAATTATATACAGGTGTAACTATCTCATAAAAAAGTTCTTCTTTACTCTGAAAATAATTATATAAGTTACCTTTGCTGACTCTAGCCTTTTCAATAATTCTTCTAGTAGATGCAATCCTGAATCCGTTATTAAAAAATTCTTCGGTTGCAGCCTCAATTATTCTATTTTTTATTTCATCTTTTAAAATTTGCATTAACGACCACCTGCCCATTATTATAATAAACCTTTTTCTTTATCCTGGCAATAGTATTATTAAAAAACGTTCAAAAAGTGAAATTTATTCAAAAGGATTTATTACAGCAGCTACTTCCTGATGAATAACGATAGGATCGGAAATCAATCCAAACTTTTCATCCTCCGGATATGTCACAGCAATTTGAGGGTGTTCGCCCGCATAAGAAATTATGTTTTCCATGGAATCCCATACCGTACAAAGAAAGAAATGAGCATACTCCCCTTGCTCCACAACTTTAACAAATGCTCCCCTGTTTCCCTGGATGGATGTTGTATCGCTTACCCCTGTTTCCCCAAGATATATTTTAAAATCATCTTTAAACTTTATAGGCACTATTCCGTGCCAGGTTCTTGTAATCATACAAACCTCTTTTTCATTTATTTATAAATTATTATAGGTATAAGTGTAACATATAATAATTATTTATAGATACATCACAAATTAATTTCTGAGAAGTCTCCACATAAATTCCGGAGGATCGATTTGTACTTTATTTACCATAGGAACACTTTGAGACTTATCTCCTGTTTTGATCTTGAAAGTAGCGGCATTTGTACCTATCGGAGCAGGCAGCTTGATTGCTACAGGCTCAATAGTATAAGAAATTTTCATACCCGGATAACCAAATACTTGAATTGGTTGCTTCAATTCCAATTCACTATTCGTATGCCATGGAGTAGTAATTTTACCATAACCATTGGCCGGCGGTGTCAATGTATATGTCTTGAATTGAGGTGCAACTTGATCCAAAATCCGTGCGTTTGTCTCCAGAGCGCTTTGCAGGTTTTGATTTGACGATCTGCTTCCCAATACGGCAACTATTATATAATGCTTTTCACTTCCATTTACCAATGGTGCTGCCGACACAAAACATCCGCCGGCTATTACGCCTGAACCGGTTTTAATACCTACAATACCATGTTTACCAAGCATATTATTTACGTTATAAACCCTGCCTGCAACTGGAAGAGTGGCTTGCGGCATAGCAACAATTTCACGGAAAACCGGATCTTGCATTGCTGTCTGAGCAATTTTTATTTGATCAACAGCATTGCTCACAGTAGCTGGATTTGCCCCGCTTGCATCTGCATAATGAGTTTTTGTCATACCAAGGGATTGTGCAGTTTCATTCATCTTAGCAATAAATGCCTCATCACTTCCCGCAACCCAGCGGCCCAATGTATCAGCTATATTGTTCCCCGACGGCAGCATTAAACCTTCCAGGAGTTGTCTTTCAGTAAGCTTTTCCCCTAAGGTAACAGGCAAAAGAGAATAGTTATTTTTCCTGGCAAACTCATAACCGGCTACATCCTTTGCAGTCATGGTCAGGCTTGGCCCATCCTCACCAGATTTTAACGGATAAGCTTTCAGTACTAAATAAGCTGTCATTATTTTTGTCACACTGGCAATTGGAATTGCTGACTGGTCAGTTGAAGATGCTATCACACCAAAATTATCCGTTCCTACTGCAGATTCGCCTTGTGTTGGAAAAGTAACTGAAAGCTGGCCTGGCAAAACAGTATCCTGTGCTGATGCCGTGGCTTTAACTTCAGGAATTTCACCATTGTAACGAACAAACCCCACAACAGCTAATCCAATAATAATCAAAATAAGAACTGCGGCAATAATCCCTTTGACACCAATAGGCCTAGATATTTTTGAAGAATCTAACATAACAACCCCCATGTATTTTAATACTTTAAATGTACAACTAAGGTTTAAGACGAAAATAAAAACATAAAGGTTCACATTTGTAATCACATGCATCCCTGTACTTCATACTTCTTCTTTTAATGTCCGTTTTCCTGCTGTATTGGTAAAGTATTTTTTGGAAGGTTCAACTTTATTTATGTATTGACCATAGCGGGCCTCTGGCAGCACCTCATCAGTTTTCTCTGTCCTATTTGGTACTAACAGGACGGCTCTAATCATATTCTTATAAAGAAAAGAATAAAGGAGTGTAAAGTCAGTTGTTAAATAAAGTTAAAGTTAGTTTACAGCCCATTGCTGGAAAGATAAATATGCCTACTGTTTTAAAAACAGCTATACTTCCAGGTGACTCAATGGAAAGATTATTTATTGCAACCCAGGTAGGAGAGATCTTTTGCATTGGAAACGGAGTTATAAGAACTTTTTTAGATATTCGCCCCAGGATCATAATACTGGGCTTTTCTGGCGGTAAGTATGACGAACGTGGATTAATAGGGCTGGCATTTCATCCCCAGTTTCATTATAATGGCCTATTTTATCTTCATTATTCATTAGCTGGAACACAAGGTCCAGGTGCTCTTCCCAGTCCACAAGTTTCAAGACAAGGTCTTCCGGAATTTTTTAAGCCTAACCCTTGCGACCTCAGAACCTTAAATCAAAAATGGATACATAGAGAAATTAATTATGATCATATTGATGCAGTTGAAGAATGGTCTTTGCAATCCAATGGCCAATCTCAAAGACGCCGTACATTACTTAATATAAGAAGACCATTTTTTAACCATAATGGCATCAACAGCTTGAATTTTTCACCTGAAACAGGAAAACTTGTTTTAACAGTAGGAGATGGCGGATCTGGCTATGATCCATTTAATCTAAGCCAGAACGATATGGAAATTGCCGGTAAAATAATAGAAATTGATGTAGCAAAGAATACTTTTTATAATAATCCACCAGTGGTAACACGTTTTGATGAACTTCCCGCACCTATTCAGGAAACTCTTACGGTAATTGCGAAAGGGACTCGCAATATCCCCGGCATTTCATTTCAAAGGTTTTATAACCAGTACGTCAAATATGTAGGAATTGTAGGACAGGACCTGGTAGAGTCAATTTATTCATTCATAAACTATAAGCCAATACCGGTTCTTCAGCTTATTCAAGCTTCTTTAATGAAAACCGTACCTGACCAGGAAGGTTTTATTAACTTTGGCTGGCGAGGATGGGAAGGTGCCTTTCCCACTTCGATTATAAGAGGCTGTCCTGCAAATCCAACTTTGGATGAGAAAACAATTGCTTACTATGATGATGCAGTAATTACTTCGACACAGCGTATTCCACCTCTGATTAGTTATTTTCACCAAGATCCCCGACCGGATAAATTTGGAGCAACTGCACTTACTGGGGTGCAGTCATATATGGGGAATGGAATCCCTGGTTTAACCGGAAGTGTTGTGTTTACTGATTTTGCTCAAAATGAAGGTTCTCAACCTCCAATCAGAGGAGTTTTAGCCTATACCAGGGCAAGAACAGATTGTAAACTAAATGATTTTAGTGTTATTGAAACAGATTATAACTTTGGATCTCAATCAGCTTATTATACCAGTTTAGGAACCAATCTGGATCAAACCAGGCTATATTTAGGTGTTTATGGCTCTATGAATGTGACTGATTTTAACCAAGGTACTGTTTTTGAAATTGGTCCATGATTCATAATTATAAAATTTAATTTTGAACTGGTATCTCCTTATAGGAGGCAATTAATTTGGAAAAAATGAGTATAGGCAGGTTTATTTGCATTGGAGGAATATTGACAGCAATAACTATACTATTCCAATCGGCTCCTGTATTTTTACCTACGATTGGGATGGCCTTAAGTCCATTAAGTACTCTGCCTGTTGCGATATCAGCCGCTTCTAATATTGCTCTCGGCTTTAGTGTATTTTTATCTTCCACATTGATTCTTATTATAGTCAGTGCACAGGAGGCAATAATCCTGCTTTTTACCACCGGACTGCTAGGTATCGTTATCGGAACATTACTTTATAGGAAGGGAATAATAATTTCCATATTATTTTCAAGCATAGCATTATCTCTTGGGATGATATTTTTAACCTATATAATAGGTATTTCAGGGTTTGTCGATTTAACCAATTCGTTATCAGTTCCTCTGACTTTTGTAATTTTTTTATCCTTTTCACTTGTTTACGCGAGCATCTGGAATATCTACCTTAGAAAATTCGTGAATTATCTGATAAAAATTAATCTGATTAGTTGATTTCATTTTGACTATTTAATTGAATAGTGAAGTATATTTTCTTTATCTAAAAAGACACGATGAAAGCCTAAGCATCATCTATGGCTCGTGGTGTCACCTATACTCATAGTAACAGTATATTGAAAACCACCTTGGACGACCCGTTAAAAATTGGTAAATAGGAGTATTGAAAACAGTAGTTGCATACAGGAATGGAAAAAGCCAAACACCATTTGGACTTTGAAGGAAAAAATGCAGTTACTATAAGAGAAATAAAAAAATTAAATTAAAAGCCGCCCCAACATTATGTAAACGCGCTTGCAATTTTTGAGCTGAATTCCATGAAGTCTTTTGCATCAATAAATTGAAAGAATATTACTAAAAGATTTGTTACAAATACCCCTTTTTCATATTTAACAATAACACCCCAGTCAAGTTCGTTATATCCATGATCTATTACCCATTTATCGATCGCTTTCTTGATCATACTTGGTAAAAAAGTTATACAAAAACAGAATAATCCTCCACATATTTCAATTATATAAACAGGAGTCGCTGATTCAGCCTTCTTACCTGTATCCATAAAAGGTTTTAACAAACCCAAAGTTTTATCATTTGAATCATTCATTTCTTTTAATGCATCCGCCGTACTTTTTTTTGTGGTTACTTCTAGTTTGATGCTACTATTTACAAATTCTATTTTTTCTTTTTCTTGGTTTTTATATTGAAGACCTTGATAGTTAGCCCATATCATACATTCTAAATTTGCAATGAGTATTATGACAAAATATATAACAAATACATATTTTAAAGATTTATTTCCCAAACTTCGTACCTCCAATGGTTTAGGTTTTCCTCGGTTTATCACTTTTAGCATTATAAGTTATATTAAGTATACCACTGTATTAATACACTTTCTAAAATTTATATTCGAAAAATCTCATTAGTCATTGTCTTTCTATGATACATTTCTTACACACATATTCCCACTTACTTTTATCCCAAAAGGGTATCCTGTCTCCAGATTGAAGTATGGATAATAAACCACTATAAACTTGATCTTCTTTTACCTTTGAAACAGCTGTCACATAAAGGTTCTTTAGTTAAGTATCTCTTGCTCTATCTTTCCCATATACTGTAGTAACTAGGTTCCTTTGTGCTCTCATTCATGTTTACATTTAGCCCACTATGCTTGTCGCAGTTGGTTTCACTGGTCAGTTCAGGACATTTGGGATGCTTACATAGCTTTAAAGTTTAATCGGAATTTCACTTAGCTTCCATCCATTAGTTAAAAACCAGGCAGTGTCAAAAGAAGAAAGTTTAATGTCTCCAAATATAAAAGAATATAAATACAGCCCTGAGAATTCTTCCTCAAAGGGCTAATAACTATGTTCTTTCAAAATATTATTTTAGTATATTAATCAAAAAAAGCGGACAACTTTAACGTTTTTTAATATACTTAATTCTGCTTACTTAACAACAATATATATATTAAACCTGAAAAGGTGCTAGGTAAATTAACCCTGATAAGGCATCGGTGCCTACGCACCGATAATCCTTAAGCACCTCGCTCCCCCCATGTGAAAAGTAAATGGTGGAGGGTCAGGGAGTTGCCATATTAATATCTTTTAAGAATATCAGGCTGGGGGATAGCCCCTTCTTTCCTCTTCATTGTAACTCCATCACATAATTCAAACAAGTCATTTCTCCATTGAATGTTATCGAAATTATTTAAATCATCAACTTCAGCACCGAATAAATACCTTTTCCCATTACTTAATACTCCAAATTTTACTGCGTGCGATCTAGGTTTCCTAAAAAGACCAACTAATTGAGGTGCTCCACCACAAGTTTTATCCGCTATATTAAATAATGTATCACAGAAACAATGAAATACATTACGGCTTGTTCCAACGTTTAATCCTTTATTATATCTTTTATAATTTTGGTCAAATTCTATTGAGCCAGTACCCATTAGCGCAAGAGTATCCGAGTTTTTCGGCAGATCAATGACTTTATATTCCCAGCCTAAAGATCTCCTCCATTCAATAAGATAACAACTGAATTCTTTCCCATTGTTTTCACGAGATAGATGTACAATTTGCAATACATCAGAAGTAATATTCTTAACCTCATGAGGATATTTTTCAAATACACTATTCAACTTTTCTAATACAACATAGAATTTTTGTTCACACGAAAATTCTTCTCTAAAAAGAAGCCCACAATCAGCCATTTCAACTATCTGAGACATCACAATTGAGGGAAACAAAACCTCCCCACAATATCCAAATATATCAGGATAATTATTACATGCAAAAACTTTTCTCGCATAATCAAATGATGCTTCATTACCCCATGAAATTCTACTATCGCTGGCAATGTAAGCAGAGCATGGACCCCTTTGGTCAACTCCTAACCAAGCAACAACAAGAGTCATACCTGTACCTCCCGCTTTATCCTTAATTCTTTTCAATACTATTAAATACAAGGGAAGAACTCTTATTTCTAGACAAAAGAACCGTCCCCCTGTCTTTGTCAAAACTAATGTCAAATAAAATAGTTAAGTGCATAAACAAATCTATCATCACAATACCTTCTACTTATCAATGAAAGAAAGATTAAGTTTCAGAAAATGACGATACTTTATTCAATATTATTAATACAAGCAGTTCAACTGCAATGCAAATAGCAAAAAAAGCAAATAAATACTAAGTAATTTAGTAGTCTTTGGGGGTGTGAAACCCCCAAATTAAATACCTAAGCATCCTTCTTTAATCTCCATGCCGAAGCTGAGCCATCTAAACCAGGAACCCGTTCAATATAATTCTCATCTCTCAATTTATAAAATACTGTTTTAACAACATTTTCTGATCTTATTCCTGTAATATCACGTGCTTGTGCATTTTTTATAACTTCATTCGTTTCCAAAAATTTAAGTATAATTTCTTCTGGACTTGCAAGAGGAGTATGTGGTAAAACTACCTTTACATAATTACCCTCCTCAGTTATTATTGGATCTTTAAGTCTCCATTCCTTCATTTTTTGGAAAGCAGTATTTAGACCTTCACCCATATCTTTATTAGGAGGTGTTTTATATCTATTAAGAGTCCTTACTATTTTAGGGTTTCTTGAATATCGAGCTTCTAAATAATTATTAACTGTAACATATCCTGGAAATTTTCCAGGACTCGTAACCTCAATTCTATCATTAAAAATCAGAACTTGAATATCGTCAGAAATTGAATAATCTCTATGAATTATGGCATTTACAATAACTTCCCAAATAGTTTCTGGAGGGTATTCAACCTCTTTCAAACCACCTATCGTCCATATCTTTACATTTGACATAATTTCAGTAATCTTTTCTACTGTCTTATAAATTAATAAATATAATGGTCCCTCAATTGTATGTTGTTCTTTAAGATGATCACGTTCTGGCTCATCCTCACGTGTCTCATATCTACTTATCTTTACACTACACTTCCTAGGCATAATTGCAGAAGGTAATTTACTAAATAATAGTATTCCAGCAGCTCTTGGTTCCCAAGTTTTTCTATCTACTAAATTTTGATTTAGAACAAACTCAATAGGATCACTTTTAGGGGATACTTCAGTCAAAAAACTATTTAATTCTTCAGAGTCTACAATATCCTCTGTTAAAGCATCAACAATAATCTGATCTTCAAAAGATGACATACCCTTTGCATAAGAAAGCTCGATTATTCTTTGAGGAGCTAATGGTATTGATTGAGCAGAAACGCGTTGATATACTGTTTTATCGGATGTTTGGTGCACAGATGAACTTTTTTCAATAATTATATGTAGTACATATCCAGTAAGTATTTTGCATGTTAAAAAACTGATTTTCATATCTAAGGTAGGAATGACTTCTGTTAAAGCTTGGATGTGTGAATTATAGTCTTCGATACGCAAAGCACCTTTCCATCTTTTTTCAGGAATAGCTTCATCACTGTCATCTGCTATTCCAATTACAATTTCTCCACCATCTGAATTTGCAAAAGCCACAGCTATCTTTTGAATTTTTTTTGGTTGTATTTCATAAGCCTTTCTATCAAAAGAGTGCCCTTCCTGCATACTACACAACTCGAGTGCCTCATTTTTTGTTAATTCTCTAATATCCATTATAAGCCTCCAAGATAAAAGAATTGTCAATAATAACATAATAATGCTCATATGTGTATTTTTCAACAATGTTTTGTAAATTATTAACTTCTAATAATTGTATTTTTTGATGTTAAAAAGTAAACTGAAATAACCAATTTAAAAAAATAAAAAACTAAAAGTAAATAAAAAACTTACTACTCGTTTCATTTTGTACTCCATCCCGTTACTGTAAAGCCACCCTTAAAATAATAAGTGTTCGTATAATACTCGTTTGGTGGAGATGAGGGGGATCGACCGTCTACTTCGCTTTGCTCGCATACTTCTGAGTCGCCACCCGTAGCAGGTCCTGGCTCCTCACTTGTCGCTGAAAACGTGCATTTAGCACGTTTCCTTAACGCTCCAAGCCGCTAGGTTCGATCCCCCTTCAAACATCTATGAACATGAAAAAGGTACTACCATGTGGTAGTACCTTTTCATGTTTTGGTGGAGATGAGGGGGATCGAACCCCTTACCTCTTGACTGCCAGTCAAGCGCTCTCCCAGGTGAGCTACACCCCCATATTATACATGTGAGATAATTTTAGCATATGCCGTATACTATTACAATATGGTATATAATTTTCTAAACCTTGCCTTATATCCCGTCTTGAAATATAATATAACAAGTTAGATGTTTATCAAATAGTATTGTATTTCCACTGAAAGGATGAAGACCAAATGTCCAGAACAATAATCAAGGAACTAGACCCGTTTTTTGAAACTATCGGCCTTTTGGCTTTATGCTCCCGCTTGGATAAAATACGGGAAGAGACTAAAAAAACCCTTTCAGAGGCCGGCTATGATGGAGAAAAATTCTATGAACAGCATTTAAGCATCTTCGAAATATATATCAAGACATTTACAAAACATATGGTTGTCAGTCCAGAGGATTTGGTCTTTTTTAATGATGGTGACTCCAGCTATTTTTTAATCCTGCTGTCTTTGCTTATAGACAATAAAGATTTGCTTCCTTCCATCGATAAGCTGGATAACAAAGAAATAAACGATGGAATAATTGAAATATATGAAGCTCTTTTTGATACGCATGCAAAATCAGTTAAACTGGACAGCTTTACTGAAATAATACAGTTTATAGATAGTACAGACCTTTCGGAACAGGCGAAATGGAAGCTCATGCGTATTATGCAAGACCCAAAGCAAATGCTTCAAAAATTAGTTGCAGCAATAAACAATAACCTGGAAGCCTATAAAAAGGCATTAAAAGAAATAAACAAGCCTTTGTCCATGTTGACTGATGAATACTATAAAACAATTCAAGACAAAAGTGATAGGGTTTTTAACAAACTTCAGGATTCTCTGTCCAAAACTTCGGTTATTTACCCGACTATGGTATTCCCACTTTCTCAGATGATCTTTGAAAAAAGCTGCTATTACGGACTTCTTTGTAAAAAGGTTTTAAAAGATGAGCAAAGCGATCAGTTTTCTTCTAAGGAGTCACTGCAAATTAAACTAAAAGCAATTAGTGATAAAAGCAAGCTTGAAATACTGACCTCTTTAAAGTCCAGTCCCAAATACAATCTTGAAATTGCCGAGCAATTGGGTCTAACTGCTGCAACAATGTCTCACCATATGAGTGTTTTACTTACCTGTGGATTTGTTGGGGTAGAAAAACGTAATGGACGTGTATATTATAATCTGGATAAAACAGCTGCAAAGCAATTTATTGAAGAACTGGAACAATTATTATTGTAGAATTGGTAACATTAGACCTTCTGTTTATATGACAAAAGGTCTTTTTTTACACATATATTAGATTTTCATCTAATTTTGTTGACTCACGTATAACATTATAGTATTATCTAATTAGTTAGACGTAAATCGTATTCACTATTATAAGGGGTGGTCATATGAAAGAATGTTTAAAGAAAAACGCTTTACTGCTTTCTATTACAGTAGTTATTACCATAATTATTTCCGCAGCATCAGTATATGTTGCAATAATACTAAAGAAAGTCACTGATGTCGCAATTAGCGGCAACATGGCAGAATTCTGGAAGGTATTACTAAGTACATCTGTATTTCTTCTTTTGTTAGGAATTATAAGCTATGTTTATTCCATTTGTACCAAGCTTTTAACCAGAAATGTTGTAAAGCTATTGCGTGAGCGCGTATTTAAGGGTATTATGCACAGTAATATTCAGGATTTTACAAAGGTAAATACAGCAGATTACCTATCGGCATTTACAAATGATATTAAACTTATAGAAGAAAATTTCCTGCAGCCTTTACTTATGACAATACAAAATACAGTAATATTCATTGCAACCATTGTTATGCTTTTTATAATCAACACAATAATTGCACTGTGTCTCATCGTTTTTCTTGCATTGATGCTTATTATTCCAAGTCTTTTCGGGAAAGCCTTGCAGACCAGGCAGGATAATTTGTCAAAGAAACTCTCATTGTTTACATGCAAATTGAAAGATATTCTTTCAGGTTTTGAAATAATCAAATCTTATAATATGGGAAAGCATATAAAGTCCGAATTTGATAACATGAATAACGAATCAGCATCTGCGAAGTTCAGGGCTGACAGGATGATTGCAGTAAGTGAAGGCATCTCAGAAGTTCTTGCATACTTTACTCTGTTCGCAAGCTTTTTCATCGGAGCATATCTGGTAATTAAAGGTAACATTACAGCAGGTACACTGCTTGCAATAGTGCAATTGAGCAGTTCATTTGTAAACCCAATAATGATGATTATGCAAAGCATACCTAAAATACAGGGAGCCAGGCCTATTCTTAGTCGTCTGAAGGACTTTATCGATTATAATGATAGTTCATTTACAGGCAAGACTTTACCATCATTTGAACAGGTTATTACGGTTAAAGATTTGAGTTTTTCATATGACAGCAGTCAGGAAATCTTACATAATGTAGAACTTGACATATTAAGAGGTAAAAAATATGCTGTTGTAGGTCACAGTGGATGTGGTAAGACAACCCTAATTAAACTGCTGACGGGCTATTATTCAAATTTTGAAGGAACAATATGCTACGATGGCACCGATATTAGAAGCCTTGACATTGAAAAGCTGAATCAAAAAATATCCCTTATACATCAGAACATTTATATGTTTGATGATACTATCTGGCAAAACATCGGCCTCTATGAGAATTTCACCGATTATGAAATAGAAAAAGCCCTTTCAACCAGCGGTGTTAATAAATTCCTTATGCAAATGCCATCCGGATTAAACTCCCCGGTTGGAGAAAACGGATGCAGTCTTTCAGGCGGGCAACGTCAGCGAGTGGCGGTTGCAAGGGCATTGATCCGGGAAAAACCCATATTAGTACTTGATGAGGGAACTTCTGCAATTGATATGCAAGCCGCATATGATATAGAAAATAGTCTTCTGAATATAGATGATCTTACTCTTATAACAATTACTCATAATATGAGCCAGGATTTACTTGGTTTATACGACTGTATTATTTATATGGAGAATGGCAGGATTGTTGAAACAGGTAGCCTAAATGAACTTTTATCACTTCAAGGCTCATTTTCCCGATTTTTCAAGCTGGAAAAATAATAGTTTTATTAAGAATGAACTGTGTTATTCAGTATGACTTACTTGAATGACACAGTTTCCTTTTTTATGTCCTGTTCCTACATATCTGTGTGCATCAGCCATTTGTTCCAGCGTAAATGTTCTGCCGATTATAGCTTTAAGTTTTCCGGTATCTATCATAGCACTGATTAAATTAAGGTCTTCCCTTTTTTCTGCTGGCTTTCGCAAACCTGTAGCTGCAAAAACCGCTTTCCTTTTAGAAAATGAGGAAAGCAACATGTTTAACATGATACTTGCCGATGGAACGGTTGTAAGGTATATTCCTTCTTCTGTTAATGCTTTTTTACACCTAGAGAATGAGCTTTTTGCAACTGCATCGAAAATGATGTCATATTTATCACCCGATGCTGTAAAATCATCCTTTGTATAATCTATAGCTCTTTTGGCCCCAATTGATTTAACCAGCTCTATATTTTCAGGCCCGCATACTGCAGTAACATCTGCTCCAAAATATTTTGCAATTTGTACAGCAGCTACACCTACTCCCCCGGATGCACCATTAATCAGAACCTTCTGCCCTTTTTTGATTTTCCCTTTATCTCTTAAGAAAGGCAAAGCAGTTAATACTCCTTCGCTTATAGCAGCAGCTTCTTCAAATGAGATGCTCTGTGATTTGGCAGCTATCGCCTGGTCTTCAGATAATGTAATATATTGAGCATTAGTACCAAAAGAGGAACCGGAAGACCCGTATACTTCATCGCCAGCTTTAAATTGTGATACGGCTTTTCCAGTTGATTCAACAATGCCTGCAAATACGTCGCCTGGAATCTGTTTTGGTCTTACAAGTCCTGTAAAGAACCTAGAAACAAGAGGTTTACCTTCCCTGAACGCACAATCAGGATATGCAGCTATAGTTGCTTTGATGCGTATTAATACCTCGTTATCTTTTGGTAACGGCTTAGGAACCTCATGAATTTTAAGGACTTCAGGGCCGCCGTATTTCATAGCACGAATAGCTTTCATTCTACTTTCCCTCCTTAAAAACAGTAACAATAACCTTCCCATGGGCATTGCTCATTTTAAATCATCCGACTTCTTACTTTTATCTTCAATAAATTCATAAGAGAACACTTCATCGAGTTTTGTTCCAAACACATCGGCAATACGGAATGCAAGTTCTAAGGTTGGAGAATACTTGCCGTTTTCTATAGCCACAATCGTCTGCCTTGTAACACCTGTTTTCTTAGCTAACTCCTGCTGTGTCATCTCATTATTAAAGAAGCGCAATTTTCGGATATTGTTAGAAATCACGAGTTTAGCCATTTTTAACTCCTTTTCTGTAAAAATATAATTGTGAAAAACCCTCGAAAAGTGATCCCAGACTAAAAGAAACAAAAACAATGTTAAGCATAATTGCAGGCGGCATTTTCATATATAATGACACAAGTGAAATAACGAATCCCGCACCAACAAAAATAAATGAGTTTCTCATTGCTTTAAGTCCAATAAGTTTATCCATTTCATCCTCAGGTTCCCCTATTTCAAGTTCCTCATAGGTTTCACCCTTACCTTGACAATTTGCTCGTTTGGACATTTCTTTTGAAATCTCGTTACCAACAGCAAGAATAATATGAAATACAATCTGAATAACTACTGTTACAACTATGCCACCTATGATAGCAAACAGCATTGCAGACGCCCAGAATTTCAAATCGTGCAGTAAGCTCTCTCCAACTTCCAGATACCTTGAAATTCCGTAAATAATATATGCTGCCAAAATCAATACCCCTGAAATAATTGAGGCAATTGTCTTTTTCTCTTGATAATACATTTAATCACTCCTATTCTTGGAAAGTAATACCATCTATAAATAGTGTATAATATTTTTATCATGATGTCAAATATTTTTTACATGAAGTAATATTTTTTTTACTTCCAATTTTAAAAAAACAAAAACCATCTCTGACAGAGACGGTCTTGTAATAAATGCATTATTCATGTTGTCAAGCCTACCACAACCCATAAATGGGTCCGGTAAAGTAAAAAGTAATTATTCCTATACTATTCATAAAACCATGTGCCAAAACAGAAGCCCAAATAGATTTGTATTTATATTTCAGGGAGCTGAAAAAGATTGCATCTATCGCTGTAACTACAACACCGATAACACCTTGCTCGGTATGTGCAAAGCCGAATAAAGCCGAAGAGGCTATAACAGCAACAACTATTCCAGTTTTATTATTGGAAAATAAGGATGAAATTCTGTTTTGAATAATACCTCTATATGCAAATTCTTCACAAATTGCAGCTAAGGTCCAACTTGCTGCAAGTAAGAAGAGTAATTGTACAGGATCCCCCTTTAATTTTTCAAAAGTGCTTAGATCTTGCGTAGTCCCCGTCAAGTGATTTAAAATTGGCAAAACAACACCATAATCAAATATTGTCCAAACCACCGTCAGTCCAAAAACCTTAGGAACAAATCTCAGAACTTTACTGTTTTTATTAAGTCCAATGCCTGAAAACTTTTCTTTATGGATTAATATAAACAATAACCCAATAGCCAAAATAATAATGGTCGGCAAGAATATATCCAAAACAATTGAAAGTATAATAAACAGTAATTCAATTATAGCAAGAAGCTTAAAAACAATTTCTTTCCTCATTGTTATTCTATTTCCTTTATAAGTAATTCATGGTATAAAGAAAAGTATCATATATGATGATACTTTTCTTGGAAGAGTAAGACCTGCATCTATTTTGTATATCTATTGTCTCTTGTTTCTTTTTGCACGTAGTTCATTTTAATATCTTTGCTGATTTTAGAATCTCTTATGACAGCACTTCCGCCAGTTCCTTCAAAACCTTTTACGATTGTGCTATCTCTTATTTCAAGCACATTAGCATTTGCACCTGCTACAGTACAGTCCTGGAATTTGAGATGAACTCCAGTTGCTACAACCGGAATGTTTTTAGGAACCCTCACAACGAATTGGAACCCATTTCCATCAAAGTTTGTACCCACCGAATCAGGATGCATTGAGAAATCGAAAAGATCTCCATATCCGTCAAATTGGCTTGCAGTATGCCAGCTAATCATACTATAAACAGTAGCATCAACATTTCTGAAATCCTTTAATTGTACTTTATTATTACCTATATCAATATTATATTTCTTTCCGAAAAGCCTTACATATTCTTCATCACTGACAGGTACCGAGCTATATACTGCTGCATAATCCTTATCCCAACCTGATATTCTTACAGAAGCCGTATTGAAATCCAAATTCAAGCTGCTGTTTGTTGAAACTTCTACTTTCACCGGTTTACCTGAAGGGTTGTCTATTGCTCCGACAATTGTTGGAACCAGGAAGCCTGAAATTAAAGCTGCTACTACAAGTATCGCTATTTTCTTAATCATGCTTTTACCTCCATTCTCTTAAGAGGAATGTATGCCAGAACATTAAATACAACTGCATAAAGTATTGCTTTCAAAGTGAAAAGAATTATTGAAGGTTCCTTGCCAACAAAATCTATAATTGCTGTGAACGCATCCCGCATAAATGGTATAAAGAAAAGGAACTGTGCTGCTACCAATATCAATATGAAAGGCAGCTTATATCTGAATATATACATTCCAAGGCAGTAAGCTATCGACATTCCAAGGATCATATATATAAGTGAGCTCCAGAAACCTATAAGGAAATTTCCATAATTCAATGAATTAACTACAACTATATCATTAAAGAATAATTTTGGTAAAACTCCAGGGAGCAGTTCGAGCACAAGAAGTACTGATATTCCCGAAACAGCCACTACTGAAGCCAGAACTATTGATGTAAAATTACCAACAGCAATAACTTTTCGGTTAATTGGCCACCTGAATTTTTCTGTCATTCTGGTGGAGGAACATGATATAAACATAGCTGTTGAAAAAACAGCAGCAACAGTAGCATAACCGATAGCAAGGGTTCCTGCAGAAGTGTAGGCATCAAAGGAGGTTGCAAATAGCTTGCAAGCCATGATAAATACAAATGCCAATACAGGTATAGATGCTATGATTATGAATAATGTAATTGTCATTCTTTTATATGTTAAGGTCATATCTCTGAGATAGCCTTTAATAGATCTTTTATAGTTATCACTCAACATCATCAAAAGCACCGCCCCTCTGTTTCCTGGTCAAATATATACATACATCTTCTACTTTTACCTTGCTGATATCAATATTCTTGTTCATAAGTTCTTCTTTTTCGCCGTCTGTTAAATCATTCTTTATTGCAGCTATCAAGCTATTCCCCATATATTCAGTATTTAGCACCTGTTTGTTCTTTATATAGGGTTCAACGACATCCCTTTTTCCGCTTAAATATATTCCAAATTCCTGCATTTCATCTATGGGCTTTTGGAGAACCAGTTCACCGTTGTCAATAAGTATTATTTCTTCCAGCAGCGTTTCGATTTCATTGAGCAGATGACTTGAAATTAATATTGTCCTTGGATTGTCCATGTAATCCTTAAGAAGTATATTATAAAAATCCTTTCTTACCGCAGCATCCATTCCCAGAGTCGGCTCATCGAGAATTGTAACAGGTGCTCTGCTTGACAATCCAACTATCATATTCAACTGTGTTTTCATTCCGCGGGACAGTCTTTTGTACCTCTGGTTCTCATCAAGGTTGAAATATTTTAAAAGCCTAGTTGCGAACTTTGCATCCCAGTTCTTATAATATATTGCAGCTAATTCGCAGATGTCTTTTATCCTATATGACCTGTGATATTTTATTTCTTCATCAACAAAAATTAATTCCGAGAGAACATCGATGTTATCAAACACTTCTTCATTAAGTATTTTGAGTTGCCCACCGGTAGGTCTTAAATAACCAGCACACATTTTTAAAAATGTTGTTTTTCCTGCACCGTTTCTACCGATTAGACCTACTATCTTGTTCTCATCTATGGATACTGAGAGATTATTTATTGCAAGTTTGGTTTTATATCGTTTTTCCAGATTGCTGCAGCTAATGACACTCATGTGGTTTCACCCTCCTCTATACCATCCAGCATCTGTTTTATTTCGTCCTTGCTGATATTCAGTTTTTTTGCTTCAATCAGCAATTCTTTAAGCATATTGGAAAAAAAGTTTATCTTTCTTTTATCCTGTATCAGATTTTTAGCATCCGTTGAAACATGCATTCCCATTCCTCTTTTCTTATATAGAATTCCTTCACTTACTAAAAGGTTTATCCCTTTTGCGGCTGTTGCAGGGTTAATATTAAACTGTTTTGATATCTGATACTGTGAATATGCCTGTTCATCCTCAAGTAATATTCCTTTAAGTATGTCATCTTCAATCCCTTCTGCGATTTGCAGATAAATTGGTTTTATACTGTCTTGTTCGATTTTCAAATCAGCACCTCCTCACTACGTTACTCATGTAATGTAGTATATATGTAATGTGATTGATTGTCAATACTTAAAAAATCATATTTTTAGGATTTTAATCGATCAAAGGTAAAACATATTGAAAAGCCTGCCAATACGTCTATAGAAACCAAAAGGAAATTCTGATATAATTAAACATTAAAGACAACAACCGAAAACAAAGGAGAAATAACAATTGCCTTTTGATGGTGTAGTAACAAAATGCATCTCCCTCGAGCTTTCCAACTTATTGTTAGGGGGACGAATAGAAAAAATATATCAGCCTGAACCTGATGAAATAATACTTATGGTAAGGGCAAACGGAAATAATTACAGGCTTCTGATGAGTGCCAGTGCAAAGTATCCAAGGGTCCACATTACAACCCGTCAAAAGGAGAACCCACAGGCAGCTCCAACTTTTTGCATGCTTCTGCGCAAATATATTTCGGGCGGAAGAATAGTAAACATAGAGTTTCATGACTATGAAAGAATAATCACTATTAATATTGAGTCCATTAATGATATTGAGGAATATACAGTTAAAAAGCTTACAATAGAAATAATGGGACGTTACAGCAATATAATACTTGTAAGTGACCAGGGTAAAATTCTTGATTCAATAAAACACGTAGATTTTGGAACCAGCAGTGTCAGAGAAGTTATGCCCGGGAAGCAATATATGCTTCCACCTGCACAGGATAAATTCAGTCCGGGGCGGCTGGATATCAGAGCTATGCTCAATATAATCCCTGAAGAAGGTAAAACCATAGATGGTTTCCTTTTGGATAACATAAAGGGCTTCAGTCCGCTGCTTTGCAGGGAAATCTGCAACAGAGCAGACATTGACAGCAAAACGTTAATGTCTACACTTTCAGATAACGACTTTGCCAAGCTGACACAGGAAATAGAAAAAGTCATTACTGATATTAATGAAAACATATATAAGCCATGTATTGTATATGCTCCGGATGATATGGAAAAACCGCTGGACTTTCATTGTATACCTATATATTCCGTTTCAGAGACTAAATATTTGGACACAATCAATGAAACACTTGATGAATTTTACTATTACCGTGACCTTATAGAAAGGCTGCGGCAAAAGAAATCAGATATAACCAAAGTACTTTCAAACAATATTGACAGGGCTTCAAAAAAACTGGGGATTCAGCAAAAATCCTTGAAGGATGTGGAAGACCGTGATAAACTGCAGCTTTTCGGGGAACTTATTACTGCAAATATATATGCGATGTCAAAGGGTTTAAAGGAAGTATCTCTACTGAATTATTACAGTGAAACAGGAGATTACATGAAGATTCCTCTTGATGAACAGCTTTCTCCTCAGGAAAACGCTCAAAGGTACTTTAGGCGGTATACCAAGGCAAAGAATACATTTCTCCATGCAAGTCGTCAGTTGGAAGAGACAAAGATTGAACTTGAATATCTGCAAAATGTAAGTCATCTTCTAGATAACTGTACAACTGTTCAGGAAATTGATGAAATAAGGCAGGAGCTTGTCGAGCAGGGATATATAAATACAAAGCGGAAAAACGGCTATAAAAAAGCAAATAAGCTGTCTTCACCTTTTCATTTTGTTTCAACCGATGGGTTTGATATTTTTGTAGGAAAAAACAACAAACAGAACGACCAGCTTACATTAAAAACCTCTTCGGGTAATGATATCTGGCTCCATACAAAGGATACCCCGGGTTCCCATGTAATTATAAAAGGTGTGTACCAAAAAGCTGTTCCCGATCAAACACTGCTTGAAGCTGCAATACTTGCTGCATATCACAGTAAGGCAAGGCAATCCTCCAGCGTACAGGTGGACTACACCTTAGTTAAGAACGTAAAGAAACCGCCCGGGGCCAAGCCCGGAATGGTTACTTATGATAAATTTAAAACACTTGTTGTAAATCCTGATGAAGCTATAGTTAAAGCTTTGGATAAAAATTAAGATTGGAGTGCTGTATATGATCTCTAAAAAAATGGAACAAAACCTTGTAAACTCTTCTTTTATAAGAGCAATGTTTGAAGAAGGAGAAAAGCTGCGCAAACAATACGGTGCAGACAAGGTATACGATTTTTCTCTTGGCAACCCTGATAATCCTCCACAGGCAAAGGTAAAGGAAACTCTAAAAAAACTTGTGCTTGAAGACAGGCCTAATATGCATGCATATATGAGCAATGCAGGCTACCCAGATGTAAGGCAGAAGGTGGCCGAATATATTAAAAAAGAGTCCGGAGTATCTCTTGGAAGTGAAAATATCATAATGACATGCGGTGCCGCAGCAGCACTTAATGTATGCTTCAAAGCATTGCTGGATCCTGATGATGAGGTTATAGTTCTTTCGCCATACTTTGTTGAATATCTTTTCTACATAGACAACCATGGTGGCAAACCTGTAATAGTACCTACTAAAAAGGACACCTTTGAGCCGGATCCTGAAGAACTTGAGAAACATCTCTCTAAAAGGACAAAGGCTATAATACTAAATACTCCGAACAATCCGACAGGTGTGGTATATAGTGAGAAGGTACTTTCCGAAATTGCCAAGGTTCTTGAAAGTGCCGAAAAGAAATTCGGAACAACTATCTATGTACTTTCGGACGAACCCTATAACAAAATAATATATGATAATGCTAAAGTACCGAATATGATGAAACTATTCAAGAATGCCATAATACTAAACTCCTTCAGCAAATCCCTTGCACTTCCGGGTGAACGTATAGGCTATATCGCAATAAGCAGCAATATTGACAATTACATCGAAGTTTCCGATGCAATGGTTTTTGCCAATAGAACTCTTGGTTTCGTTAATGCACCGGCACTGTTCCAGAAGGTAATTGCAGAAGCTCTTGAAGAAGAGGTTGATAACACCTTATATAAACAAAGAAGGGATATGCTTTACAATCATCTAACAAGCTTAGGCTTCACCTGTGCCAAACCTCAGGGTGCATTTTACCTGTTCCCCAAAGCTTTAATTCCTGATGATGTTGAATTCAAAAACCGAGCGTTGAAATACAATCTTATCATTGTTCCCGGAAGCGGCTTTGGCTGCCCCGGCTATTTCAGACTTGCGTACTGTGTAAGCCCGAAAATGGTTGAAGATTCTTTACCTGCATTTACTGCATTGGCAAAAGAATTTAAATAATCTCAATTCTTGTATATAAAAGTAGAAGCCGGCATAAGTGATATGCCGGCTTTGTTTACTTAATTATTCCTTCATGTCTGAGCAGCCATTCCTTACGCCACAGACCACCCGCATAACCTGTCAGTTTTCCATTACTGCCTACTATTCTGTGGCAGGGAATAATTATTGCAATCCTGTTATTATGGTTTGCTCCGCCTACGGCACGAACAGCTTTAGGATTTCCGCATGCCTTAGCAATATCTTTGTAAGATGCGGTATTGCCATAAGGTACTTTTAGCAGTTCATTCCAGACCTTATTTTGAAAATCCGTCCCCGAAAGTGACAGTTTCAGATTAAAATCAGCCCTATTTCCCCGAAAATATTCATCGAGCTGACTTTTGCAATCTTTGATCACAGCCGGTTCATTTTCCATTGTTATCAATTCGGGCTGAGTATTGCAAAACTCCAAAGCCTTTATAGAATCTTCACTGGCGGTGATTTGCAGCACTCCTATTGGCGAGTTGTAATAGGTTCTAAATATTTGATTCATGTTTGATTCCCTTAACAAACTAATCCCTTGCCTTAATTACAAGGAGCAGTCCAGTTTTTATCGTTATCTCCGCTATATTTTCAGCAAACTCATTACTGACACAACGTGCAGACCCTAATTCCAATGTAAAGTCATTTAACGGATAGTAAAAACCCTTAAGAGTAATTCCAGTTACCTTATCGGTGAGGGGCAGTAGAGATACCCTAGTATCCTCTTCCCTTTTTAATTCAAGACGATCTCTTATAAGAGTGATTTCATTGTTTTCATTAACTATTATGCCCTTTACCCCATTGTCCAGCAGCTTCTTAAGCAGATGAATGTTTGCAATGGAATGGTCTAGACGGCTGCCGACACATCCAATCATGACAACTGAATCACAGCCCTTTTCTATTGCAGTTTCAACAGCCAGTTCCGAGTCTGTAAGATCTTTCTGTGAAGGATACTTTAAAATTTCAATACCCTCACGTTTAAAATGCACCAAGTCTGATTCAAGGATAGAATCAAAATCACCTAATAAAACGTCAGGCTTCAAACCGAGTCTTAATAGGTGATGAGCACCACCGTCCACGCCGATTATATAATCAATATCTTCAATATGTTTGCCGCAGAAGGAATAATCCTTTATTTCACCGCTGCATGCTATCAATGCCTTCATATGCTTTTTCCCTTAATTTCTTAATAATTTCGGAAGTATTTACTGCATTAAATATGGTTGTACCTGCAACAAATATATTTGCTCCAGCTTCAGCCGCCCTCTCGATATTACCAAGGTCAACCCCACCGTCTATTTCTATTTCAACCTTGAGCTTTCTTTCTTTTATCATTGCTTTTAATTCTCTTATTTTTTCGGTAACGGAATCCAAATATGTCTGACCTCCGAAACCGGGGTTTACAGTCATTAAGAGAACCATATCGATATCCTGCAGGATACAATCTATTGAACTTAAGGGGGTTGCAGGGTTTAAAGCTACAGCAGCCCTCTTTCCCTTTTGTTTTATACTTTGTATGACCTTATCAAGATTTTTAGTTACTTCAACGTGTACTGAAATAATATCTGCACCTGCATCTATAAATCTATCTATGTACTCTGCCGGGTTTTCTATCATAAGGTGAACATCAAACATGAGACCGGTAACAGATCTTAATGCTTTAACAATAGAGGGACCCATTGTAATATTGGGAACAAAGTGCCCATCCATAACATCAATATGGATTATGTCAGCTCCGGCTTTTTCTACTTTTTTTATTTCATCTCCTAATTTAGAAAAGTCTGCCGCGAGTATAGACGGAGCAATTTTTATCATTTTTGTCACACCTTTTTATTGTATTTTTTATTAAGCTTAAGCAAGTTATAAAACTTTATATATCGCTCGTATCTTTGCGTATCTATCATTGATCTTTCCAAAGCTTCCTTTACAATACAGCCAGGTTCGCTTATATGGCTGCATCCGGTATATTTACATTTCCCGGTTAGGTTATCAAACTCATGGTAATACAAGGAAAGCTCTTCACATTTAATATCCGGGAGCTCCATTGTACTAAAACCAGGTGTATCTGCAATGAGGCCGCCTTCTTCCAGGTAAAGCAGTTCAGCATGTCTTGTGGTATGCTTTCCTCTTTCTATCCTATCGCTTATACTTCCCGTCTCCATAACCATAGTTTTCATTATTTTATTAAGGATTGTGGATTTTCCTACACCTGATTGCCCCGCAAAAACCGTTATGTTATCCTTTAGCTCTTCCCTTAACTTTTCAAATCCAATGTCCTTAACAGAACTTAACGGAAGACATTTATAATGTGCCTTCCCGTATGCTTCAGAAATTCTCTGATAGGTACTGTCTTCATCAAGGTCAATCTTGTTGATACAAATAATAGCTTTAATGCCTTGTATTGATGCTGATATAAGCAGCTTATCAAGCAGTTCGAAATCCGGATTGGGTGATTTTGCCGCAACAACGATCGCCAGCTGTGTAACATTTGCTATGGCAGGGCGTACAAGTTCCGAAGACCTTTCATGGATTTCATCTATATTGCCGATAAGTTTTTCTTCATCAACAACAGATATTCTAACCCGGTCACCAGGAAGAGGGGTTATCTTATCCTTCCTGAATACTCCACGGGCTTTGCATTCATATAACCTATCAGCGGTCTTAATATAATAAAACCCACCAATGCCTTTTAATATAATGCCCTCTGGCAAACTGCCACCTTCCTTATGGTAGGATGACAGAGTCATCCAATACATCCTTATTATTAATAAATATCTTTACGTTAGTCTTTCCACCGTTAGGAACCGGTATTGATACCCTTACAGGGAAATCAGATTTTTTAACAGTTTCATTCTTTAGCACTTCCATAACGTTGGTATCTGAAGGAGTTGCTTCTACTCGTAAGTTCACGGTATCACCCGGATAGTTGCCGGGGTTATCCAAAGTAATAATTTTAGTTACATTAGTTCTCGCAGTAGCACTACTACTGCTGCTGAAATAAATGTCTACTGGTGTATCCTCATTAACCTCTGTAGTTGCTTCAGGTTTTTGGTTTGTAATCTTACCCGTAGAATTGCTGCCTTCTGGATATATTTTTCCTATTTTGAGCCCAGCTTCAGCAAGGGCCTTTTTTGCTTCTGATTCAGTCATGTTTAAGAGATTAGGTACACGTGTTTTCTTTATCTCCGGTCCCTTGCTTACATAAACTATTACAGTGCTTCCCGGCTCGATTTTTTCTCCTTCTGCAGGATCGGTTCTTGTAACAAAGTCCTTCGCTACATCACTGAATTCATACTGTATGTCATACTTGATATTAGCGTTATCAAGCTTTCTTTCAGCTTCTCTTATTTCAATCTTTAACAGTGGAGGCATATTAACCTGTTCAGGACCGCTGCTAACAAAGAGTGTTAAAGTACCATACCCGTCCGGTTTTAATGTAACTCCTTCTTTTGGATTCTGCCTTATAATTATATCCTTTTCAACAGTCTTACTGCTTTCTGTCTTGACTTCAGGTTTAATTCCGTTCTGTTTAAGTTCATCCAGCACTTCATTAATATTTCGTCCTTCATAATTCTTTACTGCAAATTCCTTGCTGGTCTTATCAGACGAAAGCTGCGGCTTGACTACCGAATAACCTACATATACTGAAATAGCAATTACAATTACTGCTGTGATTATTGCAAAAATTACAGTAAGTTTGTCAGCCTTTTTCCTTTCACCATTATTGGGTTTTTCCTCTTTGATACGGAAATCTTCTTTTCTAACAGGAGGTGGGGTTCCGATAGCCTGTAATCTTCTGGTGGGGCTGCCTTCCATACTTTCTGAAACAACAAAAGCACCATTGGGTTCCTTTATAACCCTATACAAGTCCTGAAGCATATCGCCTGCAGACTGATACCTTTTTGTCTGGTCCTTCCTAATTGCCTTCAAAATGATTTCATTAACTCCGCTTGGTATCTCGGGGTTAATATTAATCGGGCTTTCTGGTTCATCTTGAATATGCTTTATAGCTACAGCTACGGGGGAATCCCCATCAAAAGGAAGTTTTCCTGTGACAAGCTCATAAAGAGTTATTCCAAGCGAATAAATATCTGATTTTTCATCAATATATCCACCTCTTGCCTGCTCTGGTGAAAAATAATGGACTGAGCCAATAGTACTTCCAACCATAGTAATAGTAGCAGATGAAACAGCACGTGCTATACCGAAATCGGTAACCTTTACAATGCCATCATTTGTAAGCATTATATTGTGAGGTTTAATATCACGATGAACTATATGATTTCTGTGCGCGTGCTCAATTGCAGAACAAATCTGTATACTGATATCAATGGCATCTCTCCAGTTCAAAACTCCCCTTCTATTAAGGAATTCCTTAAGAGTAATGCCATCTATATATTCCATTACAATATAATGGGTATTTTCTTCATGACCAACATCATAAATCGAAACAATATTCGGGTGGGACAGGCTTGCTGCTGCTTGAGCCTCTATTTTGAATCTTCTTACAAACTCATCGTCATTTGTATATTCCTGCCTTAAAATCTTTATAGCAACAAATCTATTTAGAAAGTGGCACTTGGCTTTATAAACGATAGCCATTCCGCCTCCGCCGATCTTTTCAAGCAGTTCATATCTATTTCCAAGCATTTGACCTTCCAATTATAACACCTCTATTCTACTTATACCTGTTATTAAATGCGAAGAACTAATCAATTTTTATTGCCATTACCGTAACATTATCGTCTCCGCCTCTGCTATTAGCAATCTCTACAAGAGTTGAGCATATTTTTTCAGTATCATCATTGTTATTTATAATATCCATAATCTCATTTTCATTGACCATATTTGTTAACCCGTCAGTACATAACAGAACAACATCATTTTTTCTAATAGTATAGACGTAAGAATCAATTGTAATGTTCTGTTCACAGCCTATAGCCCGTGTCAATACATTTCGTTTCGGGTGGTTAACAGCTTCTTCTTTTGTAATAGTACCGTTCTTTATTAATTCCTGTATGTATGTATGATCCATTGTAAGCTTTTCAATTTCATCTTCTCTTATCAGGAAAGCACTGCTGTCTCCTACATGACCGAGGAAGAGCTTATCTTCGTGAATTACTGCTACAATAAGGGTAGTTCCCATACCATGATTGGATTCCTGCTCGGAAGCATCTGAAAATATTTTTTCATTGGCACTAAGCATTGCAGCAGTGATAGAATCAGGAATGAGTTTTTCATCCTTGAAGGACTCAGGATAATCAATTATAAATTTACTTACAATATCAACAGCCATTTTACTTGCTACTTCTCCTGAGTTGTGGCCGCCCATACCGTCAGCAACAACAAAAGACAGCGGTACATCCGGGTACCCTGTTATAATGTTACAGCTATCCTCATTGGTTTCTCTGATAATCCCCCTGTCACTCTTAAAAGCGAATTTCACCTTACCACTCCCAATTTTATGTCATATCTGTCTGATTAATACTGTCTGTCATTTTTTCGCTGATTATGTTTCTGCGCAATTGACCGCATGCAGCATTAATATCGCTTCCCAGTTCCCTTCTTACCGTGGTTTCAATGCCATTACGTTCAAGAATACTCTTAAACTTCTCTATAACATTCCTTGAACTCTTATGATAACTTGTACCTTCCACATTATTTACCGGTATAAGGTTAACATGGCAAAGCATGCCCTTTAATTTGTGAGCAAGCGTGACGGCATCCTCAGCGGAATCGTTAACACCGCTTACCATCGCATATTCAAAAGTAATTCTCCTTTTAGTAACCTCTGTATATATCTTACATGCTTCAATTATTTTGTCAATACGGTACTTCCCATTAATGGGCATCATCTGAAGCCGCTTCTCGTCTGTAGGTGCATGAAGCGAAATAGACAGCGTCACAGGCATGTTTTCCTTTGAAAACCTTAGGATTTCCGGCACAAGTCCACATGTAGAAACTGATATATGCCTCATGCCTATATTTAAACCTTCTGGATGATTTACAAGATGTAAAAACTTAACTATGTTATCGTAATTATCAAAGGGCTCACCTATACCCATTATAACAATATTGCTTATTTTTTGTCCTGCATCATTCTGGATAGAAATTATCTCATCAAGCATTTCTCCTGCTGTCAAATTCCGTACAAAGCCTATCCCAGTAGAAGCACAGAATTTACAGCCCATTTTACACCCAACCTGTGACGAAATACATGCGCTGTAGCCATGTACATACTTCATAAGAACACTTTCTACGATATTTCCATCCTTTAACGCAAATATGTATTTTGCAGTTTCATCTATTTTAGAAACAAGTTTCTGTTCTATACCAAGCTTTCCGATATAAAACTTTTCATTAAGAGCCGTTCTCAGGGACTTGGATAGATTGGTCATCTGTTCAATATCCTTTATCCCCTTATGTATCCATTGGAATACCTGTTTAGCCCTGAACTTTTCAAGACCTAACTCTGTAAATTTCTCCTGCAGCTCATCTATGGTGAGATCCAGAAGGTCTATCTTTCCTTCCATCACAATAATCTCCTCATCTTTGCTATGAAAAATCCATCTATTCCATCTATGTTCGGATAAAGCTGAAGCATACCCTTTTCGTTGTCAGTCTTGCGTAACCTGGCAGGCAGTATATCTGAAATGTCATCCATTACAAAATCCTTATGGCTTTCAAGAAAACATTTTACCATTCCTGAATTTTCATCTTCCTCAATGGTACAGGTACTGTACAATAAGGTTCCTCCGGGTTTAACATAGCTTGAAGAAGTATCAAGTATTTTTTTCTGAAGGCTAAGAATTTCCTTTTTATCGCCTTCCGCCCTTGACCATTTTATGTCAGGCTTCTTGCTTATTATTCCAAAACCCGTACAAGGGACATCTGCCAACACCCTATCCGCCTTACCAGTATAATTATCGTCAAGCATTGTTGCATCATACATTTCCGCTTTAACAATATTAGTTCCAAGTCTTTTAGCGGCTTCCTCAATAAGTTTTATTTTATGCTCATGCACATCTCTTGCAATAACAGTACCATTATCCTTCATAAGCTGGGCGAGATGTGTTGCTTTCCCTCCAGGAGCGCTGCATACATCTATAATTCGTTCACCGGGCTTTGGATCAAGTATTATACCGGCAAGCATGGAGCTTTCTCCCTGAACCTGAAGCATTCCGTTTTTAAAGGCTTCAAGTCCTGCAATATTTGAGGAACCCTTTATAATTAGCGCTTCATCAGAATACAAACCAGGTTTTATATCAAGTCCGCTATTTTTCAATTGTTCAACCAATTGGTCTTTTGTTGTCTTTAGCGTATTTACGCGGACAGTAAGCTCAGGAATCTTATTATTACTTTCAAGAAGGGCTTCTGTAAATTCTTTTCCAAACCTGGATAGCCATTCTTTTACCATCCATTCAGGGTGTGAATACCTGACAGAAAGGTAGCGGACAGTATCTTTTTGACTATCCGGATATTTAATGCTATCCCTGTTTCTGGAAAGACTTCTTAAAACACCATTTACGAACCTGCTGGAAGCCTGATGACCATATTTTTTAGAAAGGTTAACACTCTCGTTGCATGCAGCCGAATCGGGAACCTTGTCCATGAACATTATCTGATAAGCCCCAAGTCTTAATATATTCAGAACCCATGGTGAGATTTTCTTAAGTTTTATGCTTGAAAATTGCTCAATAAACCAATCAAGCGTCAGCTTGTACTTTGTAACACCATATACAATCTCGGTGATAAAAGCCCTGTCAACACCCTTCAGGTCCGCAGATGCCATATGTTTATTCAGTGCAATATTTGAATAAGCACCTTTTTCATTAATATCATAAATTATTTTAAGGGCCGTTTCCCTTGGTATATCCAAACCCATCATTTATTTTCCTTTTAAATTTTATATAACAAACATTATACCATTTATAATAAGCATTATTCCAAAATTTATATTAAGTTAAGAATATTATTCGTCGGATTTTTCTGCTTTCATAAGGAACAACGAATATTTAACCTCAGTACAGTCAATTACTTTTGTATCACTGAAGAAAACTTCATATGTAACTCCCCTAAAACCTATCTTTTCTAATAATTCTTTCAGTTCATCCTGTTCAAAACCATTATGGCCGTCAAAATCCTGTTCAGATTTATGAAAAACACCATCATCTTTTGATAATTCTACGATACATAATTGTCCATTATTTTTTAAGAGTGTATGTAGATTTATAAGAGTTGTTTCTGTGTCTTTTATATGATGTAATGCCATTGAAGTATAGATTACGTCATATTTTTCAGTTAATTCTACTTGTTTATTGATATCTATTTGCACAGCCTTCATATTCTTAATACTGTGTTTGCTAATTTTTTCATTAACTACATCTATCATACCCTTCGCAGTATCAACGAGGGTGATGCTTTCAAACTTTTCGAAAAGGTTAAAACTTACTAAACCCGTACCGCATCCAAATTCCAAAGCTGTAAAATGTTCTGCAATATTAATTGTTTCTTGTATCTTTTCTGCAATTATCTTTGCTCTCTTTACTCTTTCGTTGGTATCCCATTTAAATGCTTCAACACTAAAATCCATATTTCCCTCATAAGAATAAAAAATAGAGACTAACATAGTCCACTATAATTGTAACAAATTAAAATATTTTTGTCCCATTTACACCATACAATTCCTTAACTATCCCTTAAACAACGTTTAACTGTAAATTGTACATTGTAAACTGTACACTTGATTTAGCTTCTCCTTCTTCCATTAGCCAAAAGTATAAGCCTCAGAAGACTAGCTATTGCTACTGCGGCAGAAGCTACATAAGTCATGGCTGCGGCACTTAAAACCCTTTTAGCAGGCTCTATTTCGTCCGTTGACAGCATTCCGCCTGTTTCGAGTGCACTTACAGCTCTACTGCTTGCATTGAATTCAACTGGTAATGTTATAAGATAGAATACAACTGCAACTGCAAAGAGAATTATACCTAGTTCAATAAGTAGTCCGAAATTAAATATAAGCCCGAAAATAGCCATGTATGGCCCTATGGATGAGCCAACACCTGCTACCGGTACAAGGGTGCTTCTGAGTGCAAGAGGTGCATAGCCTTCCTTATGCTGCAAAGCGTGTCCTGTTTCGTGTGCAGCTATTCCTATAGATGCAACCGAAGCACTTGAATAAACCGGTTCTGAAAGCTTTACCACCCTTTTGCGTGGGTCATAATGGTCTGTCAGCTGCCCTGCCACACGTTCAACAGATATGTCATAAAGCCCGTTTGAATCGAGTATTGCTCTCGCCATTTGTGCTCCCGTAATGCTTCTTCTATTGGAAATTTGTCTATATTTATTAAATACACTTTTAACTCTGAACTGCGCATAAAGTGCAAACACAAACGTTGGAAGTACAAGAATTATATAAAAAGGATCAATACCATAATAATAACGTCCGAACACAGCAGCACCTCCATAATGTAAAAGATTAAATAATGTTTAAAATCAATATTTATATTATTGTCTGCCCTGTCAAAATGATGAGTTTTGAAGGCATGTATATATTTCTACATTATTAAGGCTTTCTCAATTGATTAACAAAAAAACGCATTTCATGAATGCGTTTTTTAAACAGTATCAGATTATACCTTATCAGTTACACAGTACTTCTTTATATCAACTGCTTCAACATATTCATTCTTGATTTCTGACAGCTTTTTAAAATGTTCTGTCCTGCAATGTGACTGCTGTGCCTTAATATTGGTCCAAGATTCAATAAGTAATACGCTATTATTGTCATCAGTCGGATAAAAATATTGATAGCACAGATTGCCCGGTTCCTGCCTGGAAGCAGTCATAATACCTGATTCTTTTACTCTGCGAATGAATTCGTCTCTTTTTCCTTCTTTTACTTTATATATGACATGCATAAGTAATTCCGTATGTAACGCCTTAACCGCATCCTCATACGAAGATGTCCTGCTTACACCAAAGTATTTTCCAAATTCCTTGGTCCACATATCCATTTCTTCTTCTATATCATTTGCCTCATTCATAATAAATACCACATAACTGCAATCTGTCTTTGCCATTTCTGGAAGCAATACTGAAAATCCCCACTCAGTATCTTCGCTTGTATCTTCAAAACCATTTCTTGCATCTACTATTAAATTGCTATTTGGAAATTTTCTGAGCAACTCCAATGCAAAAGTTGCTGGTTTTCTGTAATCCTCAAAACAGCAAAATTTCTTCCATTGAAGGAATATTACATTGTCTTCTTCAATATACCTGACATTGCAGAATTCCGAATTAAATTCCAGTATGTTGTCCATTTTAACCGCCTGTAAAGCTACTATCCCAGAAGCTCTCCTTTTTCTATAGAATGTCCCGCTAAATATTGTTCAACCTTCAGTCTTTTTCCTGAATCAAACTGGATTTCCTTTAGCATTATATTACCTTTGCCAGTACCAACCAGTATTCCTTCCTTTTTAACTTCAAGAATCTCCCCAGGCTTTGAAGTTTTTTCAACGTCTGTGTGTTCGGTCTTCCACACTCTTATTCTTTCACCTTTGTAGAAGGTATAAGCCCCAGGCCACGGGTCTATGCCTCTCACAAGGTTGTGTATCTCTTCCATGGTCTTAGTCCATTCAATGAGACCTGTTTCTTTGCTTATCATTGTTACATAAGATGCCTGTTCAGCTGGCTGAGGAGTTCTAACCAATGTGCCTTTCTCAAGCTCCTTAAGTGTTTCAAGCAATACCTCGGCACCTATTATAGATAACTTATCATGAAGTTCACCGGCGGTTTCATTTGGGCCTATTTCAACTTCCCTTTTTAAAAGCATATCACCAGTATCCATGCCTATATCGGTATACATGGTTGTTATGCCGGTAATCTTGTCACCATTTATTACAGACCATTGTATAGGTGCTGCACCCCTATATTTTGGCAGAAGCGAACCATGAACGTTTATACAGCCAAATGGCGGTATATCAAGGACCTCCTGAGGCAATATCCTGCCGTAAGCAACTGTAACAAGAAGGTCAGGTGCAATTCCCCTTAACTCCTGCGCGAAAGCTCCAGTTTTGACCTTCTCCGGCTGAAGAACCGCTATATTGTTATTTAAGGCGTATTCCTTTACAGGAGGCGGAGTAAGCTTATTACCACGGCCTTTTGGCTTATCAGGCTGAGTTACAACTGCCTCTACTTCATAACCGTTTTTTACAAGTATATCAAGACTGGGAACAGCAAAATCAGGTGTTCCCATAAATACAATTTTCATAATTAAACCTCCCGATTATTAAAGGTCTTTTTCATCGATATATTTTATAACAATATCTTTAAACAGCTTACCGTCAAGGTGATCAATTTCGTGGCAAAGGCAAACAGCTAAAAGCTTTTCACCTTCAACTACGACCCTTTCCCCATTAGGGTTAAGTGCTTCTACAATTACCTTTGCAGGCCTTTTAGTTTCACCATAAATCCCAGGAACACTCAGGCAGCCTTCAACATAATTCTGCTCACCAGTCTCACTTATAATTCTTGGATTGATCAGTCCAAGCAAACCTTCTCCGGTATCAATAACCACTATCCTTTTAAGAACTCCCACCTGAGGTGCCGCAAGCCCGACTCCGTTAGAATCATACATTGTTTCAGCCATGTCTTTTATCAAAGTCTTGATTTTGGAATCAATTACGTCAACTTCCTTGCATTTTTTCCTAAGAATTTCGTCTCCGTCTTTCCTTATATTTCTGATAGCCATTTCTACCTCCAAGAATATATATTAATGGGAAATTGTTAACTTATGGTTTGCCAAGTCAAAATTATAGCATATTAACCGGATTTACATCTATACTTAAGTTCACATAACGTGAAGTCGGTTGTGTATTATAATTATCTGACAAATCGCTGAGCACCTTAATAAGTTTATCCAAATTGCCTTCCTTAATTATAATTTTCCACCTGTACATATTACGTATCTTGGATAATGGTGCTCTTGAAGGCCCTATTACATCCGCATGGGTTATCAAATCCAAATATTTGCTTTTAATTGCTTCAGTAATCTGTTTAGCCTGAATGAATACATTCCTGTCAATAGCCCCGCTTAAAGTCAGGGAAGCTATATTTGAAAACGGCGGGTAACCAAGCTTTTCACGGATAATAATCTCACTATTGTAAAATTCCCTGTAATCCTGTTTTGAGGCTGCAATGATACTAAAATCATCAACATTATAAGACTGTATTACAACACGTCCCGGCAGTTCAGATCTCCCAGCCCTTCCTGCAACCTGGGTCAAAAGTTGGAATGTCCTTTCCGAAGCTCTGAAATCATTAAGGTTAAGCATACTGTCAGCCGCAAGCACTCCTACAAGTGTAACTCTTGGAAAGTCGTGCCCTTTTGCGACCATTTGAGTTCCTACAAGTATATTAATATTTTTCTCCTTAAATTGATTAAGTATTTCTTCATGTGAATTCTTAAAAGAAGTTGTATCCATATCCATTCTTATGACTGAAGCATTGATAAAATTCTTTTTGGTTTCCTCTTCTATCTTTTGAGTCCCAACTCCAAAATACCTTATATGTTTGCTACCGCATTTCGGGCAAACGGAAGGATTTTTTACAGTGAAACCGCAGTAATGGCAAATAAGCCTTTCATCATGGGAATGATAGGTCATCGTAACATTGCAGTCAGGACATTTTATTGTAAATCCACAGTTGCGGCACATTACGAAGGAGGAATAACCCCTTCTGTTCATAAACAGTATCGTTTGTTCCGTGTTTTCAATATTTCTTAAAATCTCTTCATATAGTTTGCCGCTGAAAATAGTCCGGTTGCCGTTTTCAAGCTCCATTCTCATATCTACAAGTTCCACAGCAGGCATCGGATTGTCATTCGTCCTTTTAGTCATTTCTATGAGTGCTGTTTGACCCGCAGCAGCCCTGTAATAGGTCTCCACTGATGGCGTCGCCGATCCAAGCAGCAATACGCAGCCTTCGTCCGTGCATCTTTTCCGGGCAACATCCCTGGCATGGTATTTGGGCGTTACTTCCGATTTATATGAATTCTCATGTTCTTCATCAATAATAATAATTCCTACATTCTCAAGGGGTGCAAAAACAGCTGACCTTGCACCAACAACTACTTTGATGTTGCCTTCCTTTATAAGCCTCCATTGGTCATACCTTTCACCCATTGAAAGTCTGCTGTGTATCACGGCTACCTGTTCCCCGAACCTGCCCTTGAATCTTTCAACCATCTGAGGTGTAAGCGAAATTTCAGGGACAAGCACAATTGCCTGCTTATTCATTTCAAAACACTTTTGTATAAGCTGTAGATAAACCTCTGTTTTCCCGCTTCCAGTAACACCATGCAGAAGTATTTCTTCAAACGTACCGCTCTCAATCGCCTGCGAAACCCTGTTTAAGGCAGCTGTCTGCTGTTCAAGCGGCTTTAACGGATATGTTGTTTCAAACACCCTGTGTTTATATGGATCACGTTTCACTTCCATATTCCATAGCTTAATGTACCCGTACTTTTCAAGTGTATTAACAACACTTCCCGATACGCCTGCAAACCTGGAAACATCCTGTACAGAAATAACCTCATTGTCCAGAAGCATTTCGAGAACCCTGATATGCTGTATTTTTTTCAGCTTGTTGCTTTCAATATCACTTATTACTTCCTCGCGGTCTATTGCAAGGCTTGCTACCCGAATTGTCTTTTTTGATATACCAGAATCATAACGTTCTTCTATTTTGATACTTCCCGCTTCACGAAGTTGTCTTATATATTTTGAAAACGTTTTTAGTCCTGATAATTCTTTAAGTTCATCATATTCATAAATGCCGTCATTTTTTTCAAGTAATTCAATGAGTCTATTCTCATTGGGAGTAAGCTTGATATTCCTATGCACAAGAATTACAAATCTCGAAGTTTTAGCACCGATTCCGGGCGGAAGCATACATTTTGCCGCATCCGCAAAAGTGGAAATATACATTTCCTTCATCCAGCCGGCAAGTTTAATCATATTAGGGGTAAGCACAGGAGCAGCATCTATTACCTTGCGTATATTTTTTAAATCCTTATAATCCGAATTGTCCAAAACATCTGCCACAAACGCTTCTTCGGTTCTGTCAGCCCTTCCGAAAGGTACAAGCACTCTTTTACCCGGTAAAACCTCGTTTTGCAGTTCATCAGGAATAAAGTAGTGGTATTCTTTATCAAATTTTCGTGTAGTGTTGTTTAAATAAACAGACGCAATGTTCCCCATAAAATACCTTTAACTTTAATATTTATTATATTAATTATACCAACCCGGCTGCCCAATGCAAAACAAATACTATAGAATGGCAACAAAAAACGGAGATATTATTAGTATCTCCGTTAAGATTTCTTATTCTTTAAATATACTCTTTAAGGAATTCTGGCATTGTCTCAGCATCACCGTTTATACTGATATAAAACTTAACATTGAACTGAGTGGATAGTTTATTAATAACTTCAACAAATCCTTTTAATTCATTGATATTTTCTTTAACAATATAGGTCAAACCATCAATAAAAATACCGTCTACATCATAATTTGCAGATACAATTCCACAAACGAATCCCAGAAAAGCATCAGGCGATAATACCGGGAATTCAGATACATTAATAAATCTCACTTCATGCTTAAGGTCATACATAAGTTGATTGCTGTCATCAATAAATACTACGTACCCCTTACAATCAGCAGCGAGGCTGTTTGCCGAATCAATCATGTTCTTTGTTTTTCCCGAACCCTTTTTGCCATATAGTACTTTAACCAACGGTATCAACCTTCCTTTCGTGCCTTAAATAAAACCTTGAAGTATTTTATTTATATTAAGGCAAATTTTATAGGTTATAGAGGTGGAGGACATCTATTGCCTCGTTATAAATATTTTAACAAAGTTTAATACTCTTGCCTATGCTAAATTAAAATAAATTTCACAAATAAATTTTTAATGAAAACAAAAAATCTCCCATTTATTAATGGAAGATTTTTTTATGTAATAAAATATCAATCTTGTTCAAGTTCATCATCATTTCTGTTCTCATCTTCACCATCCGGTTGCTGTTTGGAATCGCCAACCTCCATCTTGGAAACAGAAATTTCATAGGCAACCTTTGTAAGAATGTCACCTGACTCAAACTTTTTCTGATATTCGCGGCTTTGGATTCTTCCCCAAACCTTTACATTGTCACCAATGGTAAGGCCCTCGGAATATCTTGCATTTCTGCCCCAGGCTATGCATGGAATATAGTCAGATTTATTATAAGGTCTGTTAACTGCAAGCAGCATATCAGTTATCTCCCTGCCAAATGGAGTAGTCCTGTAAATAGGCCTTTTGCAGATAAAACCGTTAAGATAAATCTGATTAGGATTTTTTATACTTTTTTCATCCTCCAGAAAATTAATCTCTCTGGCGAACACTGTCAGCACCAGTCTGTTGCCTTCCGTGTTATAGCTGTTATATGAACGGAATTGACCTTCAATTTCAATAACCTTACCAATCTCCAGTTTTTGTGTGGTAATTAACCGTTCAGATATTGTTACCGGAATTTTATCATAGCTGTTACTTAACCTCGGTACTTCCAGCAGGAAAGAATAAAAGCCTTCCCCATAAACCGCGTGACTGTACTCGGTATCCGAAACAACTCTCCCGGAAATGGTCACAACGTTGTTCTCTATGATGTTACCGACCATCCGACCCCAACTCCCCT
>JAEWTV010000108.1 GCA_023397675.1 Bacillota bacterium
ATAGGTCCTCCTGCGGCTGCAATTGCGGCAGTTGCCCTATGGGCGGCAGCTGCCATCACGGGAAATAGCGAAAAGGGCGGCACACTCAAAGTTGTGATAAGCTCCCCATTGAGTAGACACCTGAAATAACAAAAATTCAGGACTACACAAGGGGGAGCATTTTTTTGGCTAGAAAAGGAATCAGTTATGAAGTGAAAATGGAAGCCGTACAATTACGTTAGACCTCAGAAAAAGTTGAACAAGCTCGCGACTATGTCTTATCGTCAGTTGCGCGAAAATGCTGCATAAATAACTGGACCCCATTTAAAATTGAGTCCAGAAATACCGTTTTCTATTTTTCATTTGTCTACTTGACAGGGAGCAGTTCAGTTTCTACATACAATCTACATTTCTTTTTATTATTATCGGCACGAAAACAAAAAAGATTGGAGATTATTATGAAATGCTGTGATCAAAATGAAAACAAAACAAATAAAAAAAAGAGCCATCTTAACCACATTTGGATGATGCTATTGTGCTGCGGCGCGCCTATTTTGGTGCTATTTGTGATTTCATTATTAGGGACTAGCTTTCCCGGAATAAAGTTGGCGTTAGTCAGTATTCTGCCATTTCTTTGCCCGATCATGATGCTGATTATGATACCGATGATGTTTCTTAAGAGCAAGGATAATAGCGGATGCCATGGAAAAACATCTTCTGAAAATACTCAGAATGATTAATACAAGAAAATATTAAACACGATTTATCATTCATGAAAGGAGCAACTCATGACAATTAATAAGAAAGAAACCTTTAACGTACAGGGTATGTCCTGCACAGGTTGTGAGGAGATAATTGAAAAAACCATTTTAGGGTTTGATGGCGTAATAAATGTTAACGCTAGTTTTACAAATAATACAGTCACCATCACCTACAATCCTGAGCTTACTAATTTAGGGAAAATTAGAGCAGCGGTAAAAAAAGCAGGATATATCATGGATAAAGAACCTGTGAGACAGATTAACAAATTTAGTGAAAAAGATAAGCCGTTTTCTGCAATTCAATTTATAGGTATTTCTGTAATTCTGCTTGCAGCCTATTTAATAATCAATAACACAGTAGGTTTTAACTTTATACCCGAAGTAAGCTCTTCGATGGGCTACGGCGTTTTGTTTGTGGTCGGACTTCTCACGTCTTTACACTGCGTGGCTATGTGCGGAGGCATCAATATGTCTCAGTGTATTAACAGTGGTGCAGTATCACCAGACTGGAAGTCTAAAATTAAGCCTAGTCTTTTGTACAACCTTGGACGTGTAACTTCCTATACAATAATAGGAGGTATTATTGGCGCAATTGGTTCAGTAATTAGTTTTTCAGGTTGGGCGAGAGGCATTATAGCTATACTGTCGGGTGTTTTCATGGTCATTATGGGACTAAGCATGACAGGTGTCTTCCCATGGATAAACAAAATTACACCTAGACTTCCACGAATATTCCGCGAAAAAGCCGGCTCTGCCGGTCGTGGTAAAGGCCCCTATATAGTAGGGCTACTAAATGGACTAATGCCCTGTGGTCCTCTTCAGGCAATGCAGATATATGCCCTCGGTACAGGAAGCGCATTAGCAGGTGCTCTTTCAATGCTGTTTTTCAGCCTGGGTACATTACCGCTAATGTTTGGGTTCGGAGCTGTTATAACGATGTTAGGAAGCAAGTTCACGAAAAGCATGATGAAAGTAAGCGCTGTTCTTGTTGTCGTATTAGGCGTTATTATGTTAGGAAGAGGACTTGTGCTATCGAACGCTTCATTGCCGTCATTTGCAACTTCCGCTTCGGCTACAGGAACTAATGAGACATCAACAGTCAGTATTAAAAACGGGGTACAAAATATCACATCAACCCTGCCATCAAGAGGCTATCCGGATATAACAGTACAAAAAGGCGTGCCGGTGGTATGGAATCTAAAGGCTGATGCAAGCAATATAAACGGGTGTAATAATGCATTGGTGATATCTGATTATGATATTCAGGTTAAGCTGAAAGCTGGAGATAATATTATCAAATTTACGCCAACTGAAAGCGGAAAACTGACATATTCTTGCTGGATGGGAATGCAGATTGGTCATATAAATGTAGTCGATGATCTAAATGGAGAATCAGCGCAAGCAGCATCGGATGAATCAACAGCGTCGTCAAATAATGCTGCAGCTTCAGGCGGTATGTCTTGCTGCACAGGCAGCGTAACAAATTAAATCTTGAAAGGAGAAAACGAGATGGTGCAAAAAAACTACAAAGTAACAGGCATGACGTGCGCATCTTGCGCTGCTCATGTGCAGAAAGCTGTTTCAAAGCTTGATGGCATTGAAATTTCGGAAGTCAATATCGCAACGGAAAAACTGAATGTTAATTTTGATGAAGAAAAGCTCAGTTTTGATACGTTGAAAAAAGCAGTTGAAAACTCCGGTTACGGACTAAGAGAAGAACAGAGCACGAAGAAGGTTGAATTGCATATTGAAGGTATGTCGTGCGCATCCTGCTCTGCGGCAGTTGAAAGGGCCACCCGCAAATTGGAAGGGGTCATCACTGCTAATGTAAATCTAACAACAAATAAGGGCTTATTTGAATATGACCCTTCAAGAATTAAAC
>JAEWTV010000119.1 GCA_023397675.1 Bacillota bacterium
ATCAAACATTATCATAAAAAGTAGATAAAAAAACGAAGAATCGCCAGAACCGACATTTGCCGGGATTGGCGATTCTTCGTTCAGAGACTTATTTTACAGCCCCTTTCATAAGTAAAAAAAGAACGCCCCTTATCGAAAAGACGTTCTGATTTCTTTTATTATACAATCGGATTATTCCGCTTTTTCATCTTGCACGAAATACATCTTTGTACCTTCCACTTCAAAAAGCAACTGAGAATCTTCAACTGGACATTCAACCGTCTCACCATCTGATGTGATTGAAATGACATTATCTTTTTCTGTCCATGTACCCTCTCCATTTTCCTCACCAAAATTAAGTGTTACTTTTTTGGCATCAAATTTAATGGTAGCAGTCTCCATAGCACCCTTTAAGGCATCTCCTTCAAGTGTGATTCCCTGAGCCTCAACTGAATTTAGCGTCCAAGTAGTTCCTACATAGGCAGAATCATTTTTAGCTGATCCACAGCCTGCTAACATAGCTCCAAGCACCATAATAATTGCAAGTAAAAGTGATAATTTCTTCTTCATATCATTAGCCCCCTATTAAATAGAATAAATAATTTGCCCTAAGCTCCTTTTATATCAGTGGCAGAGCAATTCTGGTAAAGTCTATTATATTCCATAATTTATGTCAATAGATTCGGCGCAAACGGCATATTATGGGAGTAAAGAGCAAAAAAAATCCATAAGTTGGTAAAATTATGGTCAATTGCATTCCGAGTTTCCCGTTTTGTAAGCGAGTTTCACATTTTGAAATTGACCTTCAATTTTTGAACTCGAAATTCCACAATTGTTATGACTTTCCCGTTTTTCACTTGCTTTCTATGGTATAATCTCTGGTAACAAGATGATTTTGGCGCACAAAAACCGGACGTCACTTTGGGCTTACAAATTTTGTACTCCGAAATTCACGTCTACTGGTATCTGTTTTTTCGTTCCAGCCGGTGGCTTCATGTTTCGATTATCTTGCTACTTTTTCAAAAGACCTGGTGTTAGATTGATGCTTTTGGCGCCAACCTCGTGGCATCCTAGTTTATCTGCCAGGTCTTTTCCATAATAAAAACAGAATGCTTCATACGGGCTTTTCCCATTTAGTTTTTTTGTCTATAGGAATTGATATGATCCATCATCAGATTGATTTCCTCCTGTATCAGTTCATCAAAGCTTTTTCCCTTTGGTAATACCCTTCTTATGAATTCATGACCTACCTCTATTTCTGCTTTTTGATAGGGCGCTCTTGGATTGCAATAATAGATTCTGGTTCTTCGAATTCCGTTTCCATCTGCACCATACTCGATACTCTTCGGATTAGAAAATTCACTTCCGTTATCTGTTAAAATTATTGGAAACAACTTTCGAAAGTCTTGTCCCCCCAGCTTATGATATAGTTCTTCATAAACATCGATTCGCCCACATAACCGCAGGGTAAACGTATGATCTTTCATTTGGTTTTCGGACTTCTTCAAGCATACTATTTTAATTCATTGTTTTATATGTATTTTACCCGTTCATATCCACAAAACCAACAGTATCTTTACTTTTCAGATTATACTTTCCCCCCACCTCTCTATCGGTCTTTTTCTTTCTTTTTTGAGCCAAAATGACCTCTTTCGGTCTTATCTTTTCTCAAACAAAAAAGCCTGAAAAACTTGATAAATCCAAGCTTTTCAAGGCTTCATAACTCTTCCCAAATAACTGTATTTAATTTCTATTTTGAGGTCTCGAACACACCGGTCTATTTTGTGGACTTTCCTTTTATATCAAGGGTTCCACGGCCTTATTACGTGTGTAACTATAGCATAATAGAAAGTGTTTTACAAGAGCGTACCCCTTTTTTCCCCAGCAGGATTTTAATTGCAGGGCAGGCTCTTACTCACCCCGATGCCTATGCGATTAAGGTGGGAAAGTTCGAGCCCTGTTTTGAGAAACATTTATTTAATTACGTAACTTGTCATTTTGGGTGAGAAGATACAAACAATACTGATTCATACTGATTCCTTCTCTCTTTGAATGCTCCGCTAACTGGCGATGCAAGGATTTAGGTATTCTCAGTTTAAACTGTCCGGAATATTTATCTAAATCATCTGGCTCTGGTATCTCATTACCATCGTCAAGCATAGCCTCCATCCATACTCTTTTAGCTTCCTTTGCTTGATCAACAGCCTTTTCAATAGTATCCGCACAGGTTATACAACCCTTTAAGTCTGGAAATGATACAACATAACCTCCCTCATCAGGGTCCTCTATTATTTCCATTCTATAATGTAGCTCCATATATTCATCAAGTGTTCTCATCGTCCGGCACCTCACTTTCAACAATTTCTCTTACCATCTGCACATATATCTTTTTAATCGGTTCATGCTTTGGTATGGTAATTGGCATACAATCTGACTTTCTAAATGTGTAATGTATGCTTCCCCTTTTAGGGGACTTCATTTCGTACCCATAAGATTCCAGGACGCGGCGCAATTCATTAAAACGCAGATCCTTTGATAAAGAGCATATTCTATCTAATAATTTATCCCATTATTATACTCTGGTGTCATATATGGTGTCAATATTGCAATATATTTTTTCGTACACTTGTTACCCGCTTTTTACCTGGCGCAGGTAGACAGATTCTCCTTCATATTGAAAACACAGTACTATTTTTATTTAACGCCATAATATAATACGCCACGAAATTACTGATATCCAGTATTACGTGACGTATTATAAATCCTAGATTCCCAACTGCTTCTTACGTAGTTCCTTTGTCGTTACCCACCATTCCTTTGGTATGGTCTGCAGCTCTATTAAACAATTAATCTGATGGGATAACACATCTTTTGTTACTTCATAGATAGCTTGCGCATCACATAGAATACAGGCAGCGCTGCCGAAAGACGCTTTAACTGCAGCTTTTCTGTCAAAAAAAGCCTGTTCCAGTTTTGTGTAGTTTTCTGAGATATGATCTGTAACGGAATTGTCATGTCGGTGCATGAAGGAAGGC
>JAEWTV010000062.1 GCA_023397675.1 Bacillota bacterium
ATACATGACACGGTTCACGAAATGTGCAAGGACGAAGCGAGACACGGCGCGGGGTTCAAGGGACTTTTAGAGAGATATTTCAAGTAAAAAGTTAATATAAAATGATTCAATAAAATACAATTCTCAATTTCAGGGAAACGTTGAATGATAAGGTTTATAGCCAAAGTTCACGAAACTGATATTGGGGGTTGTATTTTTTTATTATATTATACCCTCTATTGACATTTAAAAATTAAGGAAAACTTAAATATGTTGTAAGAAAGACATATTTAAATAGTTATTGTCAATTTTGGATTGGTTTATATTTTTACGGTGTAAAATAAAATTACTACTCAATTAATTTGCTTTTTAAAGTAATATCCTATAATTTTCAAAATCGTTAAAAAATTAAATAACTTTTTTATTAAATTGTTTCAAATATTTTATAAAGTGTAAATATTTTACACTAATCAAAAGGATGGGGTGATTGGATATGAAATATGCAAGGCTGGGAAGGACGGAATCTGATTTATCAATTGTAACCTTTGGATGTATGGAACTGGGAGGAGGCCCCTGGGAGGTCAGCAGTGACGAGGACAACATAAAAGTGCTTCAAAAGGCTTTTGAGAAAGGCATAACAACCTTTGATACTGCAGAAATGTATGGTAACGGGCATTCTGAGGAGGTTCTCGGTAAAGCTCTGGAAGGAAAAAGGAAGGAATGCATTTTTGCGACAAAGGTTAATAAGGAACATTTATGGCCCGCAGATATCAGAAGGTCAGTAGAAGCAAGTTTAAAAAGGCTGAGGACTGATTATGTGGACATATACTATGTTCATTGGCCAAGTTATGAAATACCTATAGAGGAAACTATGTCGGAATTCAATAAGCTCAAGGACGAGGGCATGATCAGAGCTATAGGGGTATCGAATTTTTCGTTGAAACAGCTGCAGGAGGCTATGAAGTTTGCACGTATAGATTTAATACAACCGGAATACAATCTGCTGCAAAGAGATATTGAAAACGGCATAATGCAGTATTGCTGCGAGAACTCCATCAGCGTCTGCGGCTATAATTCAATTGCAAAAGGTATTTTAACAGGTAAATTTCATCTGGGCGGAGCAGTAATTACGGATAACGATTTCAGAAGGAAAAAAAGACTTTTCCTGCCGGAGCATCTTGAAAAGGAATGGGATATTATTCATCTATTAAAAGAAATAGCTGATTCGAAAGGCTGCAGTCTTTCACAAGTAGCTATAAGCTGGCTGTTTTACCAGAAAGGCTTTACTTCGGCAATTATAGGAACCCAAAGCGAAAAGCACCTGGAGGATAACATAAAGGCTGTTGAAATAAATCTTTCTGAGAGTGAGATTGAGAGGCTGGACAAAGTAAGCTTGAGAATCATTAACGGTCTGTAAGCGGATTTTACTTGGTAAAGAATTAAGTTTTTCTTAAATTGAATCAGATATTTTCGATGTTATCGTATAGTTTATTAATTTTGTGAGATTTAGACAAATTTAATATAGAATACTATTAATGAATAGTGCATAAAGCACAAAAACGTTAATCAATTGTATTTAATATGGTTTCATTAATAGATTGATAAGAGTATCCGGAGCTCTTAAAAAATCGTGTTGATGTGTCCTATTAAAATAACACAAAGGAGGAATATAAAAGTGTTAAAAAATTTTAAAAGATTTGTCTTCAGGTTTCTCCCAATAGGCATGGCAATAACTCTTATGTTATCTGCATGCGGCGGTTCTGGTGAAACAGCCGGGGAAACAAACCCTTCTTCAGCGTCTCAGCCGCAAACGGCAGCCTCAACTGATGGGAAAGACCCGAATGATATTGTTGAGATTAATATACTTGCACCACTGTTTACTGATCCACCGGATATGAATAATGAATTCTGGACTGAATACCAGAGACTGACTCGGAGCAAGCTGAATGTCGAATGGGTAAATTCCGGTGATTTCCATACTGCTTTTAATCTTAGAGTGGCATCGGGAGATGTACCTGAGGTTTCAGGTGTTCCTGACATAAGAAGCCTGCAGCTCCTTAACGCAATTGATAATGGTGTATTCTGGGATCTTACCGAACCTCTGGGCGATTTTAGCAAATACCCCAATTTAAAAAACAATGTAGCAGCCAACTGTTATTCCTATTTATCTGTTAAAGGCAAAATATATGCACTTCCACGTTCGCGTACAAGAATTGACCTTGGTGTGAACATCAGAAAGGATTGGCTGGATAAACTGGGAATCCCGCTTCCTACAAATACTACAGAATTTGCGGATGCTCTTGAAAAAATAGTGAAATCCGATGCTGACGGAAATGGTAAGGTAGACACTGTAGGCCTTATTGCAACTGGTGCACTCCCAGGTTCACTGCAGGTGGCTTTTGGTGCGCTGACACCTCAGTACAATGATGAAGGCGGACAATACTATCCTTGTTTAACCGATGGCTGGATTGATTATGTGGAATATTGCAGAGATCTGTACAGCAGAGGCGTTATTGACAAGGAATACATGAATGCCAAGTATGAAGATGGTATGAACATGTATACCTCAAACAGGGCGGCTGCATATGTTATGAGCATCTGGAACATATGGGAACAGGAGCAGGGATCTGCAAAGGTTCAGAAGGATCCTGTACCTGAGATTGTTTCACTTAAACTCACAGGTCCGAAGGGGGATACAGGTATTCAGCTTAACACAGGTGTTTCGGGCGGATATTACATAAGCAAGAAGGTACCCGAAGAAAAGATGCTCAGGATCCTTCAGTACATGGAGGATGCAACATCCCAGGAAGTAACCGATCTGGCATACTATGGAATAAAAGGCGTGCATCATGATGTTGTTGATGGTACTCCGGTTCTTAATAAATTGGGTATCGCCCAGATAAATACTTCAAGTAAATGCGTTGGCCCGCTTGCATATATGAAATATGGCAAGGTTGACAGTGCCGCCGGTTCAAAGGAATATAACGAAGCCAGACGTAAGTCGGTTGAGGGTTACGAAGATGTCGGCAAGGTAGACTTATGGGGTAATGGCACATTGGTTTCTGAAACCTGGCAAAAGGTATGGCCAAAGTATGAAAATACATTCAAGGCAAACGAAACAAAAACTGTTGCCGGAAGAATGTCAATGGATGAATTCAAGGCATATGT
>JAEWTV010000028.1 GCA_023397675.1 Bacillota bacterium
TAGGTATTGCAGCTTCCAAAGCTGCTGAAGGCGTTTCCAGACAGCCTGAAGCTTCAGGTAAGATTACCACAATCACTCTTGTTGCATCAGCTCTTGCAGAAGCTACCGCTATTTACGGTTTCGTTATCGCATTGATTTTAATTGGAAAGATAGTAGTTTAAAAGCTTTTTAGTACAAGTGAATACCCAGGGGGAAACGTTGTTTTCCCCCTAAGTGTTATGAATTAATTCCCTTTTGCAATTAATAAGTCGAAAATTACCTTGCTTGATTAAAGCAGTTTGAAAGGGTGAATATAGATGTTTGAAAGTCTTTCAGCATGGACTTTTGCATTTGTTGCATTAAACTTGATAGTGCTTTACCTGTTTTTAAGGAAATTCCTGTTTAAGCGTGTTACAGACTTCATGGATAACAGAACCAATTCTATACAGCAAGCTATTGACAGTGCTGAAAATGATAAGATACAGGCTGAAGCACTTAAAAAGCAATATGAGGAACAGCTCAGGACCGCAAGGGAACAGGCTGATAAAATCCTGGCTGATTCACGTTCAAGAGCAACAAAGGAATATGATTCAATACTTGCTTCGGCAAGAACCGATGCACAAGCTGTTATGGAAAAGGCCCGTGAAGAAATTGACCGTGAAAGAGAACAGATGCTCAAGGATATCAAGGGTCAGGTTGCAGGTCTGGCACTTGCTGCTGCTTCCAAGGTCATTGAGGCCAATATGGACAATGAACGTAACAGAGCATTGGTTAATAAGTTTATTGATGAAGAGGGTGTTGCTTAATGCCTCTGATAGAAAGAAGATATGCTCAGGCGCTTATTACTATTGCCTTAAACGAAGGTATGCTTGATGCTTATGAGCAGGACCTTGATACATTGGCAAAAACTTATAATACCAGCCCTGAATTCCGTTTCTTTCTTCTTAATCCTGAAGTAAAACTTGAAGAAAAGAAAAAGTTATTAAGTAATAGTCTGAAGGATAAAATCCAGAAAAATATTTTCAGTTTTATCATGCTATTGCTTGATAAGGGCAGAATAAGCAATCTTCCCGGCATTGCCGAAGAGTATTCCGCTATTTCGGACAGTAAGAGGAATACATTAAATATGACTATTATTTCTGCGGTTCCATTGGATGAAACGCAGATTGAGAGTATAAAACAGAAGTATAAACAGCTTTACGGAGCAAATTTGGTTGAAGCCGTGGTTACAGTTGATAAAAGCATTCTGGGAGGCATCAAGGTCAAAGTCGGCGATAAAGTTACCGACGGTTCAATTGAAGGAAGGCTCGAAAGCCTGAGAGATCTGCTTTTAAGATAATATTGCCGGATTTTTAGATTATATGAGGTGATTAAAATGAATTTAAGACCCGAAGAAATCAGTTCAATTATAAAGCAGCAGATTGAAAGTTATGGGGCTAAAACCAAGACCGAGGATACAGGTTATGTTCTTCAGGCGGGCGATGGAATCGCAAGAATATACGGCCTTGGGAAATGTATGTACGGTGAACTTCTAGAATTTGATAATGGTGTTTTTGGAATGGCTTTGAACCTTGAAGAGGATAATGTCGGATGCGTTCTTTTAGGTGACGCAGAGGACATAAAGGAAGGATCAACAGTAAAAAGAACTGAAAGAACCGTTCAGGTTCCTGTTGGTAATGCTTTAATAGGAAGAGTTGTAGATCCTCTTGGAAAACCTCTTGATGGTAAGGGTGAAATAGCTACTGATAAATATAGACCGATAGAGTTCCTCGCTCCTGGTGTTATAGACAGAAAGGGTGTAAACACTCCTCTCCAAACAGGTATTATGGCTATAGACGCTATGACTCCTATAGGAAGAGGTCAGAGAGAGCTTATAATTGGAGATAGACAGACAGGTAAAACCGCTATTGCAATAGATACAATTATAAACCAGAAAGGCAAGGATGTTATTTGTATATATGTTGCAATAGGACAGAAGGCATCTACGGTTTCAGGTATTGTTAATACATTGACCAGACATGGTGCCATGGATTATTCAATAATAGTTTCCTCAACAGCCAGTCAAATGGCTACAGTTCAGTATATTGCACCTTATGCAGGTTGTGCAATGGCTGAAGAATTCATGTTTAACGATCATAAGGATGTACTTATAATATATGATGACCTGTCCAAACACGCTGTTGCTTACAGAGCGATGTCACTTCTTCTCAGGCGTCCGCCGGGAAGAGAAGCTTATCCGGGAGATGTATTCTACCTTCACTCAAGACTGCTTGAAAGAGCTGCAAGGCTTAGTGATGAGCTGGGTGGAGGTTCCATAACAGCGCTGCCTATAATTGAAACACTTGCAGGTGACATATCAGCATATATACCTACAAATGTTATTTCAATTACAGACGGACAGATATTCCTCGAAACAGAGTTATTCTTCTCTGGTCAAAGACCTGCCCTCAACGTTGGACTTTCAGTTTCCAGAGTTGGTGGTGCAGCTCAGATAAAAGCAATGAAAAAGGTTGCCGGACCACTTAGAGTTAACCTGGCACAGTACAGGGAACTTGCTGTATTTGCACAGTTCGGTTCTGACCTTGACAAGGCAACAAGAGATAAGCTGATACAGGGCGAACGTTTGCTTGAAACTCTAAAGCAGCCTCAGTATGCAACTTTGCCTGTTGAGGATCAGGTAATAATACTCTATTCGGCTTCAAACAAGTACTTAATGGATTTGCCTTTAAAGGAAGTAAGGAGATATAATTCAGAGCTTATCAGTTTCATTAGAGACAGATATCCTCAAGTTGGTGAGGCCATAAGGACTACTGGTGAACTTAAACCTGAAACCGAAGAACTTCTTAAAAAAGCTCTTGAAGAGTTCAAGGCATCATTTGTTATGAAATAAGGTTGATTGGCAGGTGATAACATATGGCTAGCATGCGTGATATAAAACTTAGAATAAAAAGTGTTAAAGAAACACGGCAAATTACCAATGCCATGAAGCTTATTTCCGCTGCAAAGCTGAAGAAGGCAAGACAGCAGCTTGAAGAAACCTTGCCTTATTTTGACAAGATAAAAACTACCATTGCAGATGTTTTGCTGCAAAGTGGTGATATAAGCAATACTTTTTTTGATACCAGAAAAGACAAAGGTTCAAAGAAAAAATGTTATCTTATACTTACTGGTGATAAAGGGCTTGCTGGAGGGTACAACCATAACATATTGAAGCTGGCTGAGCATGAGCTTGAGTCTGATCCTGATGCCTTATTACTTATACCTGGTATAACGGGAAGAAATTATTTTACAAGAAAGAATGCCAACGTTTTAAAGGATTTTGATTATCCTGTTCAAAATCCAACTGTATATAGGGCTAGGGAAATTTCAGATATACTTCTTGATATGTTCAAAAAAGGTGAGGTTGATGAGGTTTATGTCATATATACTAAAATGATTTCTTCCATAAAGCTTGAACCTCAGGTAATGAAGCTTCTCCCGCTTGATATAGGTGCTTTGAGAGAAGATCTTAAGGATGTAAAACCGCAGGGTGAAAGGATAGTATATGAGCCTTCACCTCAAGCTGTTTATGATGTTTTGATACCTAAGTATGTAAAGGGCATTGTATATGGTACTTTTGTGGAAGCCTTTACAAGTGAACAGAGTTCAAGAATGACAGCTATGGATAATGCAACATCAAATGCAGATGAAGTGCTTCAAAAGCTGAACTTATATTACAACAGGGCAAGGCAGGCTTCAATAACCCAGGAAATAACCGAAATAGTAGGCGGCGCTTCAGCGCTTCAGTAATGATTAATTTTAAATAATTAATATATGCAAGAGTTTTATTGATCGGAGTGAAATTTATGGCTGAGAATATTGGAAAGATAGTTCAGGTTATAGGACCAGTCATCGACGTTAGATTTGATGGTGGTTCACTTCCTAAGATTTATAATGCTATAAGAATCAATCTGGGTGAGGGTAAGGTTGTTGCTGAAGTTATGCAGCATCTTGGAAACGACACTGTAAGGTGCGTTGCGATGTCCTCTACCGACGGTTTGACAAGGGGAATGGATGCCATTGATACCGGAGACCCGATAATGGTTCCTGTAGGAAAAGAAGTATTAAGCAGGGTTTTCAACGTACTTGGTGAACCGATTGACAAGCTTGGAGATGTTCCGGCAACAAAGTATTATCCGATACATCGTCCGGCACCTGGCTTTGAAGATCAGAAACCTGCCACCGAGATTTTGGAAACTGGAATTAAGGTTATTGATTTGCTTGCCCCTTATGCAAAGGGTGGTAAAATAGGTCTTTTTGGCGGTGCAGGAGTTGGTAAGACCGTTCTCATTCAGGAGCTTATCAGAAATATAGCCACCGAGCATGGTGGATATTCCGTATTCACCGGTGTTGGTGAAAGGTCAAGAGAAGGTAACGAACTTTGGCATGATATGCGTGATTCGGGTGTTATTGAAAAGACCGCCATGGTATTCGGTCAGATGAATGAGCCCCCAGGATCAAGAATGAGGGTTGGACTCAGTGGCTTGACTATGGCTGAGTATTTTAGAGATGAACTTAATCAGGACGTGCTCTTGTTTATAGATAATATATTCAGGTTTGTTCAGGCAGGCTCAGAAGTTTCAGCATTGCTGGGAAGGGTTCCATCAGCCGTTGGTTACCAGCCTACACTTGCAACAGATGTTGGTGAACTTCAGGAAAGAATTACTTCAACAAAGAAGGGTTCAATTACATCGGTTCAGGCAATTTATGTTCCTGCTGATGACCTTACTGACCCGGCTCCAGCAACAACATTTGCCCATCTTGACGCTACAACCGTTTTGTCAAGGCAGATAGTTGAAAAGGGTATTTACCCAGCTGTTGACCCGCTTGATTCAACTTCAAGAATACTTGACCCGATGGTAGTTGGAGAAGAGCATTATTCAGTAGCCAGAAGGGTTCAGGAGGTTCTGCAGAGGTATAAGGAACTTCAGGATATAATTGCTATCCTCGGTATGGATGAATTGTCCGAGGACGATAAGCTTACAGTATTCAGGGCTAGAAAGATTGAACGTTATCTGTCACAGCCATTCTTCGTGGCAGAGACCTTCACAGGCTATAAAGGAAAATACGTACCACTGAAAGATACAATCAGAGGATTCAAGGAAATCATTGACGGCAAGATGGATGATGTTCCTGAAGCTGCATTCTTCATGTGTGGAGTAATCGAAGACGTATACGAAAACGCAAAGAATATGTAGGGGGTGTAGCATATGGCATCCAATTTTAATTTGGAAATAGTAACCCCTGAAAGAAAATTCTTTTCAGATGAGGTTGAGATGGTTATACTCAGGACGCCCCAGGGAGAAATGGGTATACTTGAAGGCCACGTTCCAATGGTAGTTGCTGTAGACATAGGTCCGGTAAGAATTAAAAAGAACGGTGAATGGCAGGAAGCTGTACTTACTGAAGGTTTCATGGAAGTTCAGCCGGATAAGACAGTTATTCTTACCGATACTGCCGAATGGCCAAACGAAATAGACATCAACAGGGCAAAGGCCGCGAAACAAAGAGCCGAGGAAAGACTTCAAAGGCAAATAAGTCAGGCTGAATATACCAGGTCTAAGGCTGCACTTTCGAGGGCTCTGGCAAGATTAAAAGTAGCAAAGGATATAAGATAAAAAAAAGGGGCCTTTTGGCCCCTTTAGTTTTGCATTAAGAAGAACTTCTTTGTATATAGTTATGAATTAAACATTATACCTTTTTAAATGTATATCAATAATATCCATCAACCATTTATGCTCCCATGGTCTATTGCCTTTGAGCCTGGCTGCAGCCACTGGAATTATCCAGGCCTCAATATCTTCAAGCTTTACCTTTGCAAGCTTCATATACTCGTCTAGATAAGTCGAACAAATCAACTCTCTAGGATAGTCCGGCAATATCTTATTTACATTTGAGATTATAGAGGAATTTGGTGGTGAATTTAGCATCAGATATGTTCTGGCTACATCTCCTAATGGATTCCCCTTGTACACTGAATTCCAATCAATAGCTACAGGCCCTTTATCTGAAATAATGATATTTTTAAAATGAATGTCTCCGTGACAGATACTATTGCCATCCTGTAAACTATTAATATAGCTCCATATTCTTTTCCCTTTCTCGCCGAGTATATTTAAGGAGTTTTTTATTTTCCTTGAAAACCTTTCTTCTTGGGAAGGCAGTATATCTGTTAAAGAGTAGTTATGAATTTTGTATTGTAATCTTGCCATCTGTTTGGCATAATAGCATAGTTCCCATGGTTTTTCTTGAATAAGCCTTAATAATGTTTTGCCATAAATTCTTTGAAGAATTATCCCTTTACGGTTATCAATTTGTACTATGTCATAAACCTTGGGTGAAGGTACTCCTGCTTCATTTACGGCTTTTCCAATTCTAGCTTCATATATTGCTCTTCCATTACTAATATTCTTTAAAAAAAGTTTTAATACTTTATCCGGTCCACATTCATATACTTCTGCTGTCTTTCCTTTACCTATTAATAAACCCTTTTCCATATAGTTCCTCCTTATTTTAACTATAACTATGAAGACAGTACTATGTATAGAAAAGGATTTTTATAGTTTAATTAATACTATATTATGTTAGGTTAAATGATATGCTTACTTTTTAATATATGCTTATTAAAATAAAATTCTAATTTACATAAATATCCGCATGAATAATAAATAAGAGCTGTATTATCATTCAAATGTGATGTGTTAACAGGATATATTATCTGCCATAAACTTATATTCCCTGTTTGCAAATATAATCAGGTAGTTGCTTTCCAGTTTATGCTCAAAAGCGTCCAGTCTGACGTCATTCAGGTAAGTTCCGTTTTTGGAGCTTTTATCAACGATATAATAATCATTATCTCTTTTTATTATCTCAGCGTGTATTCTGCCAACTGCATTATCATCAATGACCATATCGGCTATGGAAGGACTACGTCCTATAATAAAGCTCGTACCCTTGATTTCTGTATATTCCGGTGGGCTTTTACCGGTTTCAATAAGATATGCGGAATTGCTATCAGGCTTTAATATTGTAGTTTCTTCTGTTACAGTCAGTTTAACCTCATCAGTATTATACTTTGACTTCGGATTTTCCTTTTTATTTTTAATACTTATATCAGGTGCCTTTTTTTCTTTTGGCGGTTTAATGGATGATACTTTCTTGTAAAGCAGTAGGTTACCGACAACCACAATCATGGCAGCTGCAATGTACCCTGTTTCTGCCTCCACAGAGAACTCACCGAGTATATAATTAAGAAAGAAAGCAAATGAAATAATAAAAATCTCAAACAAAGCAATCAATTTAGTTTTGGAATTCGTTACAGCTTTAAAATCAAACTGCTTTTTTTCATTGGCTCCAGGCATAGCCTTTTGCACTTGAATAATTGGCTCTTCAACCTCACTAGGTGTGAATAAATCCTTTTTATTGAATGCAAAAAGAGTATTAAGTTCGGTAAGTCTGAATTCAGGAGATTTGACACATCTGATTATATCTCCCAGTGCTTTTTCGTTGATTTCTCCCCCCGCTCTTGCGAGCAACTTTATAACCATATCCCTGAACATTCCGCCAAAATCCATACTTGTCTGAACAGGTATATAAATAAGCTTGATGGAGCTGTCTTCAACGAATATAAAATCCTCATCCAGTAAAAAATTGCTTTCATAAAGTAAAAGCTTTTTTGAATCTCTGATGATGCTTAAGACAGAACCAAACGTTGCCGAAAGCTCGGTAAAGTGAGGTTTGGATAATACGGTATAATACTGGAGTGTCATCAGACCTGTAATATCATAAATAAGCTTTAGTCTGTTATCGCTTCGTCTGAGCTCTACAGGAAGAATACCTGCAGTACGGTTAAATTCAAGCATCTCAACTTGGTAATCATATATTACTGTATCCTTTGAAAGACTAATTTCAATAATGAGGTTTTTACGTCCGTTTTCATTTTCAAAACCTATAGAATAGTCACCTAAATATTTAATATCCATTTAAACCCCTTGTGTAATGGGATAAACCCGAATTATAACAACCTGATTTTGGTCAAAGTAAGTGCAAGCTGCATTAAAACCCCCGGAGTGATAGCAATTGTAAAAGGGAATCTGCCACTGCTTACACTTTTATCATTATTTTTATATTCCATCAGGCTTTGAGTGAGGAAACATGCTTTTATATAATTCCATAGCCCTTTAAATCTAACCCTGGTATTTCTCCTAATGAACAATATTACTGCTGCTATAACTCCTCCAAGCAGGAAGGAGAAAACTATTGAAGCTACTACAAACCATGGACCAGTAGCGCAGCCAACTGCCGAAAAGAGCTTAATATCACCGGCTCCAAGCATTCCGGCTGCATATAGTGCTATTAACAGCAGAAAGGGTATCAGCCAGCCTGCAATTGAGGACAGAAACCCGTGGACTCCATAAAGTATTACATTAGTTAATAGCCCCGTCAGAGAGAATAGGTATGTGATGGAGTTTTTTATCTTATGTGTCTTAATATCCGATATAAGAGCAACAACAAGAAGAATTACTATTTGAATATAAGCTATATACATATCAGTTAATTGAACCTGGGGTGGTATAGGAGCTATCGGGTGTACCTATTGTGCTTCCTGCGTTGTTGAAGATCTTGTCAAATATTTGTTTAACCAAGGCATAGATCTGTTTCCTGAAAATCAATGCCAGTCCTACCAGAATTGCTACAATAATTACAATTTCTACAGTACCCAAACCGTCCTCATCTTTAAAAAAACCCTTTAAAATTCTAAACATTTTTATTCCTCCTTTAATTAAAATTGAGCTGCAACACGGCAGGAGTCATTACCATTGCCATAATTGCAACAAATATAATCATCATTGGAAAAAGAAGTTTGGTTGATGCTTCCTCTCCCAGCTTTCTTGCCGCAAGTTTTCTTCCCTCCCAGCAGGTGTTGGCTTGAAGTTTCAGTATTGGAACAAGTTCGTCGTTGCCCTTTTTTAGATTTTGAAGCAGGGTTGAAACAAACATTGTTACTTCCTGAAGCCTGCATCTTCGTGCAAACTCCTCATAAGCCTGAATTTCAGGCTTTCCGGCACTTATTTCATTCATAACGCATTTTAGCTCCTGGTAAAGCGGCCGTTTTATATTGCTGTTCTTTACAATTCTTGAAAGGGCATTGGATACCGTAAGCCCTGCATTTACCATTAGTACAAGCTTGTTCAGGAAATCAGGTAAGTCCATTTGCATAAGAGCTTTCCTTTGCTTAATCTGCTTATCTATTTGCCTGTCCATTGCAAACATAACTATTGCAGGGAATGCCAGGCTGAAGATTCCATAGGTGGTATCCGGCTCAATTTGCGTTCCCACAAAGGTTAAAAATAGAATTATAAATGTCAGAATCAGTATGGTTTTTGCAAGCTGGTACCTGCAATAAAGTTCAATATGCCTGCTTCCTGTTAAATCTTTTATCTTTGAGGCTATATGCTGCTTGTAACTACTTAGCAGCCTAAGGTTAAAGACTCGCTCAATATAAAACCCAATCGGTAAAAGTGCTTTAAGCCGTTTATCGCCTATTTCTATCTCGCTCAGTTCTTCAGAATATTTATTTTTAGAGAATACATAAGCAAGCACCAGTGCTATAACTTCCAGACAAAGTATAAGATACATTCTTCAAACCTCGATATTTGTTATTTTTGTGCTGACTAAATTTGAAACACAAAGCAGAAACAGTACAATAACCATCACAAACTTCCCGGTAGGACTATAGAGGGGTTCAATATAGTCTGGAGAAGAGGATGATAACAGGATGAGTAACCCGAAGGGAACAAAATTTAATATCTTCTGACTCAGTTTCTGTTCAGATATAATTACCTGTATTTCATTTTTTATATCAATTTTTTGATTGATAATGGAATAACTGTTTTTTATCACGTCAGAGAGATTGCCTCCTGTATTTTTACATATGGCAAAAACATCTGCGAAATTTTTTATGTCCTCAATACCTGACCGGACGGCGAAGTCATTAAGAGCCGAAATGAGGGTCTCGTTGAGGTCAAGCTTTCTGCTAATAAGTTCAAGTTCCAGAATTATATCCATATCTTGCCCGGGATACAATATCCGTAAATCCCTTACACAATCCTTAAATGCCCATTCAGGGGATTTGCCTGCCTGGATAGAACTTGATACTGAATAAAGGGCATCTTTAAACTGAACAGTCAGCTTTTGAAGCCTCTTTTTAATTAGGCTTCTCCTTTTGAATTTGAGGTATATTGGAGAAAAAGCAGTTAATATGCAGCATAATACAATACTTCTGAAAAATATATAGCCAATTGCAAACAAGATTGCAGAGGCTGTAAGTATGTACCTGATTCTTTCAGGTATCGAATATGAATACCTGGAATAATCATTGCAGGCTTGAGCCGACGATTCTGTTTTTTTAGCTTGTTTTTCTGGCTTTTTATTGTGTGGCTTATATTGGTGAATTATCAATACCAATGATCCAGCCATTACACAAATGGACACAAGTACTATAGCCATAATAACCCCTTTAAATTTGTTAATTCAATAGTCCTGAAGACTGAAGCTTTTCAATGTTTACCAAGCCCTTGGATACCTTGACATGATTCCCGTCGCTATCGTCATACCTATAAATGGTATTAAGCTGGAATTCCCCTTTTGCGTATCCTGTTATTTCGCTTATTTCGAGTACCTTTCTTGAAAGGTCACGTGTTCTTCCAAGATGGACAATAAGGTCGATTGCTGATGCTATTTGCCTTCTGATGGCATCAAGCGGAAGTATGGTACCGCACAACACCATTGTTTCAAGTCTGGAAAGCATATCTGCCGTTGAATTTGCATGTCCTGTTGAAAGCGACCCATCATGTCCGGTATTCATTGCCTGAAGCATATCAAGTGCCTCTGGACCTCTAACCTCACCAACAATTATCCTGTCGGGACGCATTCTGAGAGATGCTTTTATAAGGTCTCTTATTGTAACTTCGCCTTTCCCCTCGACATTTACGTTTCGTGTCTCAAGCCGGACCAGATTTATTATTCCCATTATTTGCAGCTCGGCTGAATCCTCTATCGTAATTACTCTTTCAGATGAAGGAATATATTCTGAAAGTGCATTTAAAAAGGTTGTCTTTCCTGAGCCTGTTCCTCCTGAAATAAATATATTATATTTGGCTTTAACTGCATTTTCTAGCAGCTTTGCAGCATCATCGGTAATTGACCTCATCTTTATAAGGTCGGGTATGGTAAAAGGCTTTTCAGGAAATTTCCTTATTGTGAGGATAGGACCGTTAATGGCAACCGGTGGCAGAACTGCGTTCACTCTTGAACCATCATCCAGCCGCGCGTCGACAATAGGCGAGGATTCATTTACAGATCGGTTTACCTTTGATACAATGGCTTGAATTATATTATATAATTTGTCCCTGCTTTCAAAATGTATTTTTTCCTTAAGGACAGCTCCATTCCGCTCGATGAATACTGAATCTGTTCCATTTACCATGATTTCGCTTATTGTAGGGTCATCAATCAGGGGTTGAAGCATGCCCAGCCTTCTCATGGAATTAAATACAGCATTGGCTATCTCTCTTTTTTTGTGCAGCCCTATATTTTCCGCTCTGGCTTTGGTAAGGACACAATTTTCAATGAGGTCCATTATTTCCTTGTCGCTGTAATCCCGGGAGGTGTCCATAGAATCATTTATTTCATTCTTGATATCCAGTAAAAGTTTGTTATAGTTCATACTTTACACCCGTAAATAATACTTAAGGCTTTCTCATCGATAAGCCTGCATATTTTAGATACATATGAGCGAAAACAGCTGTTAAAGTTGAGAACCGCACAATTCTGCTGAACTATGAAGATATCCTCTACATACGGAATTTGCAGCACAGGATTGGAATTGTTAAAGAGCTGTGGATTACAATTTCCCTTAAAGCTATTGTTTACATAAAAGAGGTTTCCATTTAATATATCCTTGTCCTGATAAAGCTTGTTAAAGGAAGTTTCAAATACCGAAAGCTTTTTGTTTTCAATAGGCCCTGAACCGGAAACAAGCAGGACGGCATCACTGCAGTCCATCAGTGAGGAGGTTTTAATGTTTATCATAGCATCAGAATCAATAATTATCACATCGAATTTGCCCATATTCTTAAGCTCGTTTATAAGAATCTCAAGGTCTTCAGGGTTGAGCTCTTCCATATCCAAAGGGTTTGCAAGCGGAGGTATGTAATCTATACCAAAACGGGAATTGGTACATAAATACTTATTTATAATTGAACAGAGATCTTCCCTGTAGCCTTTAATATAATAGAATATATCCGAAAGTCCTGGCTTCGCATATTCTATATCTATAAAGCAGGATAGTGAACTTACCGACTGAAGATCCAGCAAAAGTACCTTCGAACCCGTCTGTGCAATTTCTGCACCAAGGAAAAATGATAAAACTGATTTTCCGCAGCCGCCTTCAGGAGAAACAACAGAAATAATTCTGGTGTTGATATTAATATCTGATGTCTTTATATGAACAGATGGGGAGATGTCCTCAATATGTTTATTTATTTTGTCCAGGATACTCTCCGCCGTCCGATACTTACATATATAATTACTGTCTGTGCCCGTAATACTTCTGTCGGTAAGAATGAATGTGCTTTTGCCTAATGACTCATCAGGCGAATACAGGTCCTCAGAGATTAAAACAATATCAGGCCGCTTTTTGCTATTAGAAATCTCTTTTTGCATTGCAGTGATATTTGTAAAAACACTTATGTTAAAGTTCCTGCTGTTGGAACTTAAATACTTTCCAAGGCTCTCGGAATAGAACTTATCGTTATCTGTAATAAATATATTTATTCTTGGCATTTACCATCCTCCATAAAATTACAAAATAGGAATATTTCTTACAAACTCATTCTAATAAATTTAGTAAAAATTGTCAATATGTATTATAAAATATCATAATATGGAAATAATAAATTTTATCAATAAGTTCTATTTGTGGTACGATATATATGTTGTAAGGGTGTTTGGAGTTATGGGGGTTAGCGTGAAAGACTTTAGTCTGAAAGCTAATGCACATGGAGGTTGAAATGTTTTTTTCCTTTATTTCTAAAAATAAAACATTATTGGTTTTGGTACTCTTAACTCTTATAAATATGCTCTTGTTCACATACTCAGGCTCAGGAAATGATTTGAACAATGAACCTAAGTATAACCAATCTTCTTCGGGCTTCTTACCAAACAACGACCTGCAAAAAGAGACAACTCCAACAAAGATACAAGTCACTTTTAACAAAAGTTTTCAGGATATTTATGAGGGAAAGAATGTTTGTTCTGATGTAATGGAATTCCTCAAAGTGGTCTGCTCAAGGCAGCCTGACATTACCGAACTTTTTTCGGCAGGGCAATCCTATGAAGGCCGTGAACTTGAAGTTTTGAAAATAGGTTTGGGAGCTAAAAAGATTTTTATAAATGCTGAGCATCACCCGCGTGAATACATTACGACTATTGTGGTGCTTAATCAGATTCAGGAGATAATAGATGCATATGAAGAGTCTAATAAGTTGGGTGGGGTAGATGTAAAAAGTCTTTTAAATGAAGTAACCTTTTACTTTATGCCTTTGGTAAACCCGGATGGTGTTGAAATATGTACGGGAGGAAAGCCTGAATGGTATTTGAATGCCAGAGGTGTTAATCTTAACAGGAATTATGATGCCGAATGGGTAAAGGATCCCAGTGATAACGGCTTGGGCTCCTCAGGTGAATACCCTTTTTCGGAGCCTGAAACCAAAGCCCTTAAGGATCTTTGCGAAAGAGAACTTTTTGATGCATCGGTATCTTATCATGCTGCAGGAGAAATAATATACTGGTATTTTACTCAAAAGAGTGGGGATTTGAAGCGGGATTCAAGACTTGCTGATATGCTTGGCAGGATGACAGGCTACCATCCAATGACAATTAAGCAGAGTATTGGAGGAAGCGAACGCTGGGGCGGCTTTAAGGATTGGTTTATAGATAAAATGCACAAGCCCGGCTTTACTGTTGAGATGGGTAAGGGTAGTATTGACAGACCCATTCCATTCCGTGAATATCAGTCCATCTGGGGTAAGAACAGATATTTGCCTGTAAAACTTGGCGCTGAGATTTTAAATATTAAATAGTATTCCGTAAAAAGTGACATTCTGATATACTCTTTGTTGGAAGAGAAAGGAGAACATTTGAAAAATGGGAGTTAAATATATAAGAAAATATAATGAAATTATGAGTGATATGGCAAAAGAAATTTCTCAGATAGGAAGAATTTATGAATTCCTTGATATGAAACCGGATGTTTGGAATAAGATGTCTGAAAGTGAAAAGCAGGAATGTATTAAAACCATGTGTGACGATATATTTTATGCTCTTGGAAACGATCCTGTCATTAGCTTGGGTGACGGCACCATAAGGTACATAAAATCGAAGTCGGTTCTTGAAGTATATAATAATGACGTATTGAATGGTATTATAACCCTTGTTTAGAAATTAATACAGCTTGATATTTTGTAAACATGGATATATATTTAAAATATATAATTTAATATTGTTAATTTTACTGGGAATGTAATAAAACCATAATGACTAATTAGTCAAATTCAGGATACGCGCTCAAATGACTAAATCGCAGCAGGATATCTGAAACTGTATTTGTAAAGATTCCTCAAACAGATTGGTATATAAGCCATGAGAAGCAATGTACATAACCTGATCGCTCAAATGATTTTAGCACTATCTGTAGCAAAGTATTTGTTTCCCTTGCTGTAAATAGGATTACCCCCTTACACACATTTTGAGAGGTAAAAGGCCTGAAATTTTCCCGATTATGGATACATTCCCAGTTTTATTATTGTCACTTCCCGAAAAATGTCGTAGATAAGAGTACTATATTCATTAAAACTATAATTCCTGCTATTATCCAGCCTATAACATTAGTTATAGGTTTATTTGTGAAAGGCCCCATTACATCTTTTCTCCGGGTTATGAGGAGCATTGGTATTATTGCCATGGGGAGAACAAAACTCAGTGTAACCTGGCTCAGTATAAGTGCTTGCATTGGGTTTACACCAAGTATGATTATAAGCATACCAGGGGCCATCGTAACCAGCCGTGTTATATTATCTGAAATCTTTAATCCTATAAAGCCCTGCATTATAGTTTGACCAGCCATTGTACCTACAGCGGAAGATGACAAGCCAGATGCCAGAAGTGCTATTCCGAAGGCGCCGCTTGATAGTGCACCAAGTAAGGGTGAAAGTGAGCCATGAGCTTGCTCAATAGTTTCTACAACCATTCCGTTTTTAAAGAAAACTGCAGCTGAAACGATAACCATTGCAGCATTTACAATGAATGCTATATTCATCGCAATTACTATATCTATCCTCTCCATTCGGAGATGCCTTTTCTTTTCTTTTACAGTTGTATGGTGATTTCTGCTCTGAACAAGCTGTGAATGAAGGTAAATAACATGTGGCATTACAGTTGCACCAAGCATGCCTACGGCAATCAGTATTGCATCACTGTTTGGTATTGAGGGAACAAGTACATGAAGCCCTGCTGTGGCCCAATCGGGCTTTGACATAAAAAGTTCTATGGTATAACCAATCGAAATTACAGCAACAAGAAGTCCTATAATGATTTCTATTGCTCGCTGCCCGTATTTCCCCATATAAACAATCATAAAGGTAAGGAAGGCAGTTATTATCCCTGCATAGACCATTGGAATACCGAAAAGCAGGTATAAACCAAGGGTGCCCCCCAGAAATTCAGCAAGGTCTGTCGCCATAGCTGCAAGCTCCGCAACAACCCAAAAGCACCAGTTGGTTTTTCTTGAATAAAGCTTGCCGCACATCTGAGGAAGGTTGCAGTTGGTTGCTATCCCAAGTTTTGCTGACAGTGACTGCAGGAATATTGCCATTATATTGCTCCAAAGAATAACCCACAACAAGTTATAGTTGAATTTCGAGCCTCCGCTGATATTGGTGGCAAAATTTCCGGGGTCAATATAAGCTACGCTTACGATAAATGCAGGGCCAAGGAATTTTAAAAGCTGCTTAATCTGATAGATGATTCTTTGTTTTCTATATGGACTTACCCTTGTAAAAATCTGATCCGTTGAAACAGGGTTTACGGCTTCAATACTAACCTGCTCACTCAAATTGTTCACCTCATAAGTTGAATTAACAAAACTGCTGCAGCATATTAGTTAATCCCTGCTAATATGATTAGTCAGGACTAATTTTGTTTACCTAATACACAATATGTAGTTTCGGATAATTGTGTGAATGCAGGTCAGTATTGAATTTTGAAGATAATTATTTAAATGCCTTTTATAAATTTTTTAATTGCAGCAACTGGTCTAATAACGGTATTAACAGCAGTTTTTATAATTCTGTGAGCACTGCTGAACTGGTCACTGCTGTCATTAATAAGATAAGTCCAGGTTGAAGATGGCCCTTTGAGTCCGGCACTGGCCATGTCTATTCCTTTTTCCGTTATCTCAATACTATTAAAAGTATTTACAATATCATCCTCTATAGCTTGCAGCATGCTGTTAAAGGCTTGTATTGCATACCTGTGGAATTCATCTATAGGGTTTTTCTTTCCCAGAACTACCAAATGTATGCTTTCACGTATATAGGATACATAATCCAGGTGATCAGCCCAGTGCTTGTTAATGAAGAACAAGGTGATCTGTTTTTCTACATCTCCTAGAAGATCTTTACCGTATTTATCCGAAAGCATGCTATACCTGTCATAAGACCTTTGATTCAAAAGCTTTAATTTAGCCTCGTTTTTAAGGATAGCCTGTCTTTTGTTATGAATTATTCTGCGTTGTTCTTCAATTATAAAGGAATACCTCCACAGCTGCCTGCGGATATCTTCGTTATAACCCTCAATTAATTTCTGACCATTGGTTATATCCTTAAGTACATTGGAGTTTTCTATAGTTCCATTGTCGATAATTTCATAGTTTCGGGAATTAATTAGTTTATTTATTTCATATTTTGTAAATATGCTATCTTCAAGGCTCACGAAAAAACGGCTTTCACCCGGGTCTCCCTGGCGCCCGGACCTTCCTCGAAGTTGGTTGTCTATTCTGCGGCTTTCATTTCGGGCAGTTCCGAGGACATATAAGCCGCCCGCGGCCACAACCCTTTGTCTATCCTGCTCGTCTACACCGCCAAGCTTTATGTCGATTCCTCTTCCCGCCATGTTTGTGGACACGGTTACGACCCCGTATTCACCAGCTTTAGCAATTATTGCAGCCTCCATTTCATCGTTCTTAGCATTTAACACATTGCAGTTGATTTCTAAAGACTTAAGCTCCTCTGCTAGCTTTTCGGATTCCTCAACGCTTCCAGTTCCTATTAATATAGGCTGCCCAGCAGAATGTACCCTTTTAATTTCCTCGATTATTGCTTTTTGTTTATCAGCCATTTCAGCGAAAACCATATCAGGGTGATCCTTACGTATACAAGGCTTGTGAGTTGGAATTACTGCCACATCAAGGCCATAAAATTCCTTAAGTTCGGGTGCAGATGACTTTGCAGTACCTGTCATTCCGGAAAGTTTCGGATATAGATCAATGAAATACTGAAGAGGAACGGAACCCATAATTATGCCTTTGGAACCAGAAGCTATGCCCTCTTTTGCTTCTACAGCGGAGTGGAGATTATCTGGCCAATGTCTCTTATTTGCAATACGTCCTGTATACTCATCAATGAGCTCTATTTTTCCGTCTTTGACTATATAATCAATATCTTTTTTCAGAACAGCGTGTGCATATAGAGCACAGTTGAGCTTTGAAAGCAGAGATACATTCTTCTCACTGTAAAGGTTTTTACAGTCCAGTATCATTTCCGCTTTGGCAGTCCCTGAATCGGTAAGGTAAACATTGCTGCCGTAATCATCCAATTCGTAGTCAGTATGAAGTATAAGCTCCTTTACTATAGCAGTAAGCTTAAGGGCATCCTTTTCATTATCTGGAGAATTGCCGGCGATAACCAGTGGAATACGGGCTTCGTCTATAAGTATTGAGTCTCCTTCATCTATAATTGCATAATTAAAAGGACGGTGTACAAGCTCCTTGTCATCGGTGCAAAGGAAATCGCGAAGGTAATCAAATCCGCACTCCTTGGCAGTTACATAGGTTACATCGCATTGGTACGCTTTCCTTCTTTCTGATTGTTTCATGCCCTCTTTCACATATCCCACAGAAAGTCCGAGGAAACGGAACACAGGGCCCATCCACTCAGCATCCCTTTTTGCAAGATAGTCGTTAAAAGTCAGGATGTGAACACCTTTACCCGACAGGGAATTAAGATATGCCGGCATTACTGCCGAAAGTGTCTTGCCTTCCCCTGTCTGCATCTCTACCATCTTTCCCTGGTGAAGCGCTATTGAAGCCATTATTTGAGTTTCATAAGAATAAACTCCCAGAACCCTGTGTATAGATTCATAAACAAGAGCATATGCATCCTGCAGCATGTCGTCCACGGATATGCCCTGTGAAGCTTTTTCACTAAACTTAAGTGACATTTCCTTAAGAGCAGTATCGGATAATGTACTATACTTTCTTTCCAAAATTGTTTCTATTGTTTTTTTATATTGAGAAATATCATAATACACCGTGCTGTGGCGGTTATGAATAGAGTTAGACAGACCTTTAAACATAAATCCTCCTTTTTGCATAACAAATAAATATGCATCAATTATTCTAAAAACTAAATGGCATACAGTATGGAGGAATTTTTGATCTTAATATTTCTGAAAAGTATAACAATCAGAGAACAGAAGAAAAATATTATATCCAAAGAGAGAATGAAATGGTTTGAAAAGCCAAAAAGGCTGCATATTGACACAACCAGTAAACATAATAGAATTTTTGCCAGATCTAAAAAATCAGAAGCTGATGTTTTAATTATTTGAAAAAGGAACAAAGATGAGCATGACAGTAAAACACTAACTGATGGTTTAAAATCAGATGTTTTGACCAGATGTTTTATACTGTAAACTAATATGGCAAGCATAAGGATTGCAGTAATCATACTTTATTTGGTTCCTTTATTAATTAATGAATCATTATTAATTATATCATCATTTAATTGATAAAAAAAGAAACAGCATCAAAACGAATTTTGAGCTGTTTCTTTTAAATAGGTTTTAACGAATATTAATTGCCACTTATCAAACCTTAAACTTTGAAATAGATTCAACCAGCTTATCAGAGCTTTGAGCAGTTTTCTTCGTATATTGCAATACATCAAAAGCTTTTTTATTAACAACAGTATCTTTTTGGGCGATCTGAGATGCACCTTCTGCCCCTTCACCTGTTGCAACTGTTATCTCATTTATTGCCTTAAGCATATTCTGTATAGATGATGTCAATTCTTCAGTAGTAGCGCTAAGGTCTGTAACAATATTGTCTATTACAATCGAATCGTTATCATACATTTCACTGGTCCTGACAAGGGTTTCGTAATCCTTAAGCACCTGATTGTTAATGAAATCCAGAATCCTGGTTGAATTTTCTGTAAGGTTTTCTACTGAATTAACTACCTCTCTGGTAACTCTCTGAATTTCTGTAACAGAATTTTTTGAATCTTCAGCAAGCTTTCTTATTTCATCAGCTACTACGGCAAAGCCCTTTCCTGCCTCACCAGCTCTTGCAGCCTCTATCGCGGCATTCAAAGCCAGAAGATTGGTTTGGGAAGTGATCTGCATTATAGCATCTGACAGTGTGTTGATTTGTTCTACCTGATGCGATTGTTGAATTGCTTCATTAAGGGAATTCCCGGAACTTTTGTAGATTTCAAAAGCATATTGCTGTGATGCTTTTGCGCCTTCTTTTAAAGCTTTGGCTCTTGAACTTATTTCATTTGCTGTGTTTGAACCATCCTGAGCCCTTTCGGCTATTGATTCAATAGCTTTTTCTATTTCAGTGGAGACTGCATTCATTTCCTGGGCTGAGGCAGCAGTTTGTTCCATTCCAGCCGATAACTCTTCGGTTATTGCTGAAACCTCTTCTATATTGCTTAGTAACTCTGACATACTGTTTTCTTCTACGATTACACTTTTTGAAACTTCTGCTGTCTCGTTTTTTACTGTATATACAACATCTTTTATTGATTGTTGCATAGCACTCAAGGACCTTGCAAGGCTCCCGATTTCGTCTTTTGTTCTAAGTAAAGACGGAGAAATTTCTTCTGTAAAATCTCCTAATGCAATAGTTTTAAGACTGTTAGTAACAGCTTTAATCGGTTTTGCAATAAATCCTGATAATATTAGTCCGACTCCTGCACCCAAAATCAGGAAAACAAATCCTAGTATAAGGCTTAATGTTCCTAACGTATCCAACTTTCCAAGCACATCACTTTTTGATGCAGTTACTGCAAGGAACCAGTCTGCGCCTTTTACAGGTGCATAACCTATATATTTTGTTTCTCCATTATATACATAGCTGTCAGAGCCTTCTTTTCCTTTAAGGATTTCTTTCTGAGTTTCAACCATAGATTTTAGGGAGGGATCTTTTGCAAGGTTTTTAGAAGCATTGTCTCCTTTTAGAACAAGTTCCTTATTATAATTTGCTATGGTTGTTCCGTCTTTATTAATCATGTATGCTTTGCCTGTTTTGCCAAAAGTAATCTGATTTGTTATTTCGCTTAAGCTGTTTCCGTCAGCTACCTTAAAGAGTACACCGACAATATTGTTCTGCCATTTTATAGGCACAGCATAGGTTATAATCATTCTGCCGGGAGATGTTTTGTCTTCAATAGGATCAGATACGGCCGGTTCCCCTTTAACAGCCTTCTGGAAGTATCCCCTATCCTTGATGCTTACGGGTTTCCCATCCGGTGATTTGGTATTGCCTTGAGCGTCTGCCAGTGTAACATTTACAGCACCGGATCTTTTTACTTCTTTCTGTAGTAATGCAACCTTTTGATCCCATGGAACACTTGGGTCTGCTATAATATCATTTTGTGCAATAGCATCAAGAGCTGTCCATTGCTCATTTAATGATTTTAATACAATTGAGGACCCTTGTTTTGATAATTCTGTAAGTTCTGAATTAACATTGGATACTAGTGCGTTTGAGGAAATACTATAAGTAGAAATTCCAAGTCCTGCGCAAACTATTACAAGTAAAATGCAAAAGACCAAAACTAGCTTTAACTTAATACTTTTCATTGATATCCTCCTTGAGTTTTTAAATTGTAAATTACAGAAAAACCATTCATTAAGATAATCGGAATTTGGGATTGCAATTTTAATCACATAAAGAAAAAAGAGGGGATGTAGATATAAGAAACTCCTTTCTTAGTATCATGGATAATTTATACTGATATTACTGAAATTATATCATGAACAAATGTTATTCGACAATATTTTATTTAAATTTCATGCTTTGAATATAATTCCATATGGATGAATTGCTCGTATGATGTGGTAGGTTGAATACTGTGTAATGGTTTGGTATATTAAGTACTATTAATACTATTTGAATTATAAGCGAAAAGAGGATAGTTATATTTATGGAATTGCAGCTCACAGATATGAAAAGAAGACTTATTTTATTTAATACCTCATTATCAATATTTATGGCGACGCTTGACGGAAGTATCGTTAACATTGCTTTGCCTGACATATCAAAAAGGCTTCAGGTAGATATTAGCTCAATACAATGGGTTGTAACATCGTACCTTCTTACTATATCGGTACTTTTGCTTATATGGGGTAAAATCTCGGATATCTATGGAAGAAAGAAAATTTTTGCATCCGGTTTTATCATTTTTGCAATTGGCTCGGCTCTTTGCGGATTGTCACAAACACTTGGTATGCTTGTTGTTTCAAGGGTAATACAGGCTATTGGGGCATCTGCAATGATGGCATTAAGCCAGGGAATAGTAACCTCAACCTTTCCGCCAAACAAAAGAGGAAAGGCTTTAGGTATTACAGGTACGGCAGTTGCACTCGGAAGCCTGGTTGGACCAAGTCTTGGAGGTATATTGGTTCATGCGGCAGGATGGGAATCAATTTTCTATATCAATGTACCTATTGGAATCATAGGAATGGCATTAACCTTCGCCATAATACCTGACATACATGATGAGGTTGAAGATAGAAGCTTTGACTATAAGGGTGCTACAACGTTTACCCTTTCTATTGTCCTTCTTTTCGGAAGCCTGCTGTTGGTACAGGAAGGGATTATGAGCTTCGGCTTTTTCCTGCCTGTATTTGTTGCTGCTGTAATAATTCTGCTGCTTTTTATATACTTTGAAAAGCATTCAAGCAATCCCCTTGTAAATCTAGGGCTTTTTAAAGTGCATGAGTTTTCCTTCGGATTGGGGTCAGCTTATCTATCTTTTATAGCCACAAACGCAACGCTTTTATTTATTCCGTTTTATCTGCAATATATTTTAAATATGGACACATTGTCATCTGGGCTGCTCATTTCATTTTTCCCGGTTACTACCGCCGTTACGGCTCCAATCAGTGGGTGGCTGTCGGATAAGGTATCATACAGGCCTCTGACAGTAATTGGGCTTACAATCAGTACGGGAGCTTTAATCTGGATTTCAACATTGACTGCAACGTCTACGCATTTAAAAATTGCAGTTTTAATGGCTTTGCTGGGACTGGGAACTGCAATATTCCAGTCACCTAATAACAGCAGTATCATGGGCTCTGTGCCTAAGAACCAACTTGGCGTTGCAGGCGGTATCAATGCACTTTTCCGTAATCTGGGGTTTGTATCCGGCACAACATTTTCAGTAATTATTTTTTCATCGGTAACAAAAATGAAAATAGATTCTGTTACTAAAAGCAAAGCAGTTGACACCGAAGTATTTCTTAAGGGCTTTAAATATATAATAATCTTCTGTGCAATATCCTGCTTCCTTGCAGCTGTATTAAGCTTAACCCGGGCAGTAAGAACCAGACAGAAGGATTGAAACTTTTTGAGCTTTTTTATGTAAACCTTATAACAACATTACCTTTTCATGAATATTATATGTAAATAGGTTTTCATAAATAATTCATGGAGTGGATAAATGATGGGCAGCGAAATAACTGTTGTACTACCCTCTTATAATGGCGGTAACTATCTGGTTCAGGCATTGGATAGTATTCATTCGCAGACGTATAAGGATTGGAAACTGGTATTGGTAGATGACTTTTCAAATGATAATAGTATTCAAAAGGCCAAATTTCTTTTAAATGATCCAAGGATCCTGGTAACAAGGAATCCTGTTAATCTTGGTCAGGCGAGGTCACAAAACAGAGCACTTTACTATGTGACTACACCGTATTTTGTTCAGTTGGATAGTGATGACTGGTTTAAACCAAACACTCTGCAGGTATTGGTTGATGAATTTAGGAAGCAGCCTGCCAATGTGGCGGTAGTGAGTGGTAATATGGAGGTTGTTAATCAAACGAGCCAATACCTCTTGGAGCATAATAACCAATCAGCTTCTTATGTAATCAAAGGCCGTAATTTTACAGATGAGTATGATTTTATGATGGCCAACATTTCACTTTGGCCCAGATGCTATAGAGCGAGTGCTGTCAGGGATGTTGGAGGCTGGCCTGTTGATGATCCTTATAAAGGGAGGCACATGGAAGATATGCAGCTTTTGTTTAGATTGCTGGATAAATACCGTTTTCATTGGATAGATGAAGTGCTTTATGTCCACCGTGATCATGATAAAAGCAGCACACGCAAATATCAGCGGGAGTACAATCACATGATAGAATGGAATATGAGAAGAGTGCTAATACGCTGGGGTGATAAATTCGAACCTGTATTTGAGTTCGATGCTGCTGGATGGAAAAGAATTACCCAACTCATTCCTAAAAATAACTGAAAGATATGTAAGACATAAAATTTGTTATATTGGTGATAGAAATGTTATTATTTTAATAGTAAAATATAAGTTGAATACTATGGTAGTTCAAAAAGGGGTCAAATATGCCTTATAATGAAAATTACAATGCCGTTAAAGACAGAAAACACAGGTTGCCGCTCACAGCATTTATAGTTTCCTTAACATCGTTCATATTACTTTTAATAATTTTTATAAGTAATGCAGATATCCTACGTGCAGCAAATCTTATTATTCTTTTTATAATTCTTATTTTTTCAATAACCGGTATAACATTCGGAATAATGGACTTTTCAAGAGGTTCCCAGAATAAGGTGGTTTGCATCCTAGCCATTATAATTGGAGCAATTCCTTTATGCCTAATCATGGTATGCATATTGGTTGCCATATCTACAATTTTTTAATTTTCAAGATGTATGCCGGAGGGCGTATGAAGGAAAGAAAATATCATCATTTAGGTATTCCCACAAAAGATATAAGGCCTAATGAAGAATATATTCCTCAATTTAAAACGTATGTTTCAGGCTATGGAACAAGTGAATTCAATATTGAATGGATGAGGTTTGAGGAAGGAGCTCCTTTGCCCGAGCTTGTAAAGACAATTCCTCATGTTGCCTTTGAAGTTGAGGATCTTGAGAATGAAATTAAAGGGAAGAATGTAATAATTGAACCGAACAGCCCTTCTGAAGGGGTTTTAGTCGCATTTATTGAAGAGAATGGTGCACCCATTGAACTCCTTCAAGTAACTGACAAAATTTAAAGCACATTGAGTATTTCCATATAGCTTTTAGGATTTGGCAACTCTTTAAAACCAATTTTCTTATAAAACTCTTGTGCGTCTTTGGTTATAAGGCACCAACGCTTTAACCCTTTTAGGTCTGGATGGCTAAGAATGCATTCCATTGCCCACTGACCAAGGCCATTCTTTCTGTACTCCTCATCTATAATAACATCACACAAATAAGCAAAAACAGCGTAATCTGTAATCACACGGAAAAACCCAATTTGTTTGTCTTTGAAATAAAGTGAGAAGCAAAGTGAGTTTTCAAAAGACTTAAGCATTGTTTCCCTCGACCGGTTACTTGCCCAATACGTTTTGGAGAGAAGTGAAACCACGGCTTCAGTGTCAAGCCGATTGGGATCGTTTGTTATACTGTAATTGTCTTTTATACAGTTTATTACCTCCATAAAATACCTCCTGATTTAAAACCCTTTTTATTATTATTCAGTTATAAAATTAAAAAGTCAACAACCAATCAAATAAAACTAGTACAAAGCTTTCGTATGAATAGAAATATCTGTATATTTATAGTAGAATGAGTATGTTAATAAAATGTAATATATGTAAACAAAATATTGAGTAAACCTTTTTAGAAGGGGCATAGAATGTGTACTGAAAAGAAGGAATTTAAAGTAGAGGTAAATCTGAGCTTTGAGGAGTTTCGTGAGCAGAACACAGACCATTTCTATTGGTCTAAGCTGTCAAATCTAGTTGGTCTGTTGCTGCGTCTTGGTATTTTAATTGTATATATAATTTTACTTTTTGTAGGGAAAAGGGTTTTAACCGAGCTTATATTCTGGATTGTAATAATTGCCTTGGAGCCTCTCTTCAGGTATTTAGGAGCAAAGAGGCTTTATAATAGGACTGTTGATAATGTTTATAGCATCTCCGATTGCGGTGTAATAATGTGCTATAGGGATGCTTCAGAAGCTTCATTAATATATAAGTGGAGTGATTTACGAAAGATCGAGGAATATAACACAGCTTTTGTATTTTATCCTTCTATTACAGCGGGATTTGAGGAATCTTTCATAATCCCTAAAAAGTGCTTCGCGGATGAGGGAGAAATACAGAAACTAAGGCAGTTATTGGAGATGAGTGTGAAGAAGTATAGGTTGAAGATGAAGGTGAGTACAGGGGGCAGCGATGGAAGATAAAAGCTTTAAAATTGAGGTAGATATAACTTTTGAGGAAATGCACAAGCAAAATAAGTTTCAACTGTATTCATCCAAACCACTAAATATTATTGGCCTTATAATTTATGTTTTATTTTTAATAATCTATATAGTTTTACTTGTCATTGGTAAAAAGGCATTGCTTCCACTTTTAATATGGATTTTACTTATTGCATTGCAGCCACTCTCGAATTTTTGGGGATCAAAAAGGCTTTATAGGTGGGTAAAAGGACGGAGGATTTTTACTATTTCTGATTATGGAGTAACTTGTGAGAAAAATACATCAGAAGTATCACTCAGATATAAATGGATGGATATACGCAAAGTGCTGGAAAATGAGGACGCATTTATTTTTTTCCCTTCTTATGCTGAGTTCTCTCAATTCTTTATAATTCCCAAAAGGTGTTTTTCGGATGAGGATGAGATACAGATGGTGAAGGAGTTATTAGTGAGGAATGTGAAGAGGTATAGGGTGAAGATTAAAGCGGGAGAAATTACCTAATTTATGGGAGGTTTAAATGAGTAAATATTTTAAAAAATCCTTGTTTATGCTATGTATTCTTTTTATTATAAACTTTACTGCATGTACAACAGAAACAGCTTCTGAAGTGGAAAGTTTCTGCAGGGAGTATAAAATCAAGTTGTATAATATAACTGATTATAATGCTTTTGATAAAACTCAGATTTTTCAGGAAACTGATAAAATTGATAATGAATTTAAAGATTATTTTACACAATCAGGGTTGAGTTTGTTTAAAGGTCTAAGGTTATCTACCAAATATAAACTTGCCGCTTATAACCAAAAATACAATATGAGACTTGTAAAGCTGGAGTTAACAAAGGACTACGAAAATGAGAAGGATAATATGGCTGGGTATAATTATATTGCAAGCATCAAAATAAGCAGTCTTGGTAAAGAGGATAAAACTGTTTTCGATAAAGGTTATTTTAACATGATAAAGAAAAATGGAAAATGGAAGTTGATTGTGGATAAAATAGATTCATCGTTTTTGGATAATTGAAATTTGCACATGCTGGGAACAATTGCCGTGGGTTAAAACCCACGTCTATCAGAACCAAGTCCCTAAAGGGACTATGATAGAGCTACTTTTTAAATGAGTACCTTAAAACATATTTATTAGGCGGTGAAACCGACTTGATTTGTTGCAGCCGTGGGTTTTAACCCACGGCGCAGTGATTTCTATGATGTTTTTACTTCCCAAAAACCATTTAAAATAAAATCTTTTATTCCGCTTTTGAAGGAGCAAAAGCGGGGTAAAACTCCTCACTCAGGCGCCGTGAAGGCTTCAAAAGCTGGGCGCGACGGATTCCGCGACAGAACTTCCAAGCCTGCATACCTGCTATTGTCCGGCCGGTTCCAATGTCATCCATGACATACCCACCTGAATCCGTCATCCCTGACGAATTCGCCAGACTTTATAAATGCAGTCAGGAATTTCTGGTCACTCCACCAAGCGCCTTCAGGGTAAGCTTATTTAGTGGCTGTACCGAACTTTGTAAATAAAGTTCTTACGATGCCCCTTCGAAGAAATTACCCGCATCCCCGCCCATTGAAAGCTGAGCTGGCAGGTGTTGCTGAGAACGAACGAGCAGCTTACAAATGCCGCAGTAGGCTTTCACAAGGGCGAGCCATGGAAGGTGGGGTCTGGGGGAAACCGTGGCGGCGAACAGGTTTCGCCCCAGAAATATTTTCCCGCTTTTTAAAAGCGGAATACGCAACTCTGTATTGACATCACCCACTACATAACAAATAATAAAATTGTTTAAATTATAAGCGAAAGCTAAAAACTGGAGGCTTAATATGATTTCATACCGAAAGGAACTTTACTTCAACATACCTGCCCGCAGGGCTTATATCAATATAACTTCGCAGGTTCAGGACTGCATAGATGAGAGCGGAATAAAGGAAGGGCTTGTCCTGGTAAATGCAATGAACATAACTGCCAGCGTATTTGTTAATGATGATGAATCCGGGCTTCACCAGGATTTTGAAAAATGGCTTGAAAAACTGGCTCCAGAAAAACCTTATAACCAATATAATCACAATGGTTACGAGGACAACGCGGATGCACACCTAAAACGTCAGCTGATGGGAAGAGAGGTAGTTGCGGCAATTACAAACGGGAAGCTTGACTTTGGAACCTGGGAACAGATCTTTTACGGTGAATATGATGGCAAAAGACAGAAACGTGTATTGGTTAAGATAATAGGGGAGTAATTTGTGCCTTATTCATTTGTTACGCTAACATGTTGATATTCATTTTCAGACCAATTAAGGAATTTCTCAAAATCAGCATAATCCATTGTAAGTGTGGAAGTGTTTATATTCGGATGGAAGCATACCTTTTTGCACTTGGGCAAATCCTCATCAAGCAGTACAGTTATTTTCTTTTCCTTGTCATATATTATACCCAAGGGACTGACTGAACCGGGGGTTACACCCAGTAACTGCATAAGGTCTTCTTCGCTTCCAAACATAAGTCTGCTGGCCTTGACCTGTTTACGAATGGTGTTGGAATGGGCTTTTTTGTGCTCGGGGAATACAACTAGATAGTATTTTCCCGTCTTGCTGTCTGTTAAAAAGAGGTTTTTGCATATATATGCATCAGGTTCAAGGTATTGCTTTGCGTCTGCTGCTGTTATAGCAGGCGGATGGGTTACTATTGTGTATTTTATATTCAAATTGTCCAATGTTTTTAAAATTAATTCCTGTGACATACAAAAGCCAACTTTCCTACGATTAATCATTTCTTTGTATTATAACATAACTGTGAATAAAAATATGAGGTAAATCAAGCCCTTACTTGTAAAAGCAGCATATATTCGTTATACTGGTTTAAAATATAAGGTGTGGGGTACATGAATGATTTTTAAGGGTTTCAGGTTTGGCATGCTGTTGCAGTTCGCTGTAGGCCCGGTTTGCATATTCATATTTCAGGTTTCGGTATTAAAGGGGTTTTATGCAGCAGAAGAAGGCGTATTGGGAGCTGCAATCGTTGATGGGCTTTTTATTATGGCTGCTATATCAGGAATGGCGCGTATTATTGAAAAAGATAAAATAAAAGCTGGTCTCAAGCTTTTTGGTTCGGCAATTTTACTTATATTTGGGCTTTGCACGGTTTTAAGCGTTTTTAATATTGACATATTGCCTACTTTAAACATAAAGCAGTTATCAAACTCTGATGATGTTTTTTTGAAAACTGTAATTCTTACTGTGTCCAATCCGCTTACAATCATTTTCTGGGCAGGTGTTTTTTCCACAAAGATAATAGAAGAAAACATGAAGAAAAATGATCTTTATCCTTTTGGTCTGGGAGCGTTACTGTCAACCCTTGTATCTCTTTCGGCTGTTTCGCTTGTAGGAAGCTTTACCAAAAACTTTCTTTCAAATGGTGTTATTGATGCCCTCAACCTGGCTGTAGGTCTGTTGCTGATATACTTTAGCATAAAACTTATTTTTAAAAAGATATAATCTGGTTCAGATTATATGATTAATTAATCATAATTTATACTTATTATTTAGGGCTTTTCTTGCTTTTTCAGTAACTTCTTTTATAAATTCTGTTTTGGCAGATGTATAGCCATCCCGGTCAAACTCAAACCTTTCTTTAAGTCGGAGTTTTAGCCGTGCATATTTCTGTGCTGTTTCAGGGTGCGTTGTAAGATAATCACGGAAATAAAGCTCATCCCAGTCTCCCGGATATCTGACATGTATATGGTAAGCCTGACCCTTAAAACCCTCTGTAGTGTAGCCTTTCATAAACATCATATGGGGATCGGGGTTCTTCAGCTGAGGACTGTATATATAACCTATACCTTCAAGGCTATGGATTAGTTTTCCTGGTTCAAAGGTTTCTTTGATTTCCAATAGAATGTCTATTGTTGGCTTTGCATGAAGATTTGGGACTGAAGTACTCCCAAAGTGGCTTATTCTGAAAATATTTAAGGTGCCTACAGCTTTTTCTATTATATCCTTTTCAATTAGATATAGCCGGGGCCATTGTGGATTATATTCAGAAATAATTATAGGGAAAAGCTTGCCGAGTTCCTCTGAATTCATTTCACTTAAAGGTTTTGACAATGTACACTTCCTCACTATTAAAAAAGGCTGCTGTTACGCAGCCTTTTTACCTTTATACTTATATGTTATTCTTAATACGAAGCAAATTACCAGGATATATACTGCAATTATTACCAGGACACCAAACATATTTGTTTGTGTCAATGTAAAGGAAAACAGTGCAAAAAACAGTAAGCCGTATAGATTATTAACTAGTGAGATTAATGAGTGTACAGTAGAACGACCTTGTTCATCTATTTTCTGCTGTATTATGTCTTCATGCATAACTCCTGCTGCAGACATAAGGAAATAAAACATTCCGTACAGAGGAATTACAACAATACTATGCAGTAAGCCTGAAAATATTAAAACAGTTCCGGCTAATATACATATAACCATGATTACTGAAAAACGGTCTTTAATGTGTACTTTAGCAAGAAGACTGCTGAATCTATATGCAGTTCTTCCGCCTAATGCTTCAAGTATATAACGGCCGAAGCCCCATAACCCGATTAAGCCAAGATTTAATCCATAGCTTTGAGCAATCAGCGGATCATATTCATCCAGGATACCTGACATTCCTATAACAAGTATGAATAGAAGTATAACCACAAGGAATCTGCCGTTTCCTATACAGAATGATGTTGAATCCCGTAGTGTCGTTAGGGTATTCGCTATCATACTGCTTGAAGAAGTTTTTTGAGATTTAAAAAAGTTAACTTCCTGGAATCTGGTAGTTAATGCTACACAGACAAGCGCTGATAAAACGGACACTGCAAGAACAAACCTCACTCCAAATTCCATTGCCAGAAATCCGCCTGATATTCCTGAGATAGCTACACCTATGTTGTTATAAAAATGACCTTTACCGTAAACCTCATCAAATTGGTGCTCCCTTTTTTGGAGCTTCAGATTATCAAAAAGCAATGCCTCTTCGGAGCCGGAGCAAAATGCCTCACTAAGACCCCACAAAAGAAATCCGAGAGCAAACATTGTAAAGGTTTCTGAAAAAAACCACAACAAATAACAACCTGCTTTACAACTGTTTCCAATTATAAGCATGTATTTTCTATTCCAATGATCAGCCAATATTCCTGTGGGTATTTCAAACAATATTGCAGGAATAGTCCATATAGCAAGCAGCAGTGAAATTTGTGGGGCTGAAATACCTTTTGATTCGAAAAGCATAAGGTAAATTGGATAAATAGGTATCAAATGTTGTATTAGTTTATAAAAATAATATATTCGAATGTTCATAATTAGACAATCCTTTCTGTACGACAAGCAAAATTTTTTGATTTGTTTGAAGCCGTAGAAAGGAGGTGCCCTTGCTAATGAGTGTTATTGACCGGTATCAAACCAGGAATAGTTCCGGTTTCTCATAAGTTCACCCCATGTTCCATTTATTTGTAATAATTATATCATGCATTCTTTAAATTGTAATAGAATTAAACAATTTTATTCAACCCTGTTCTTCAAGCTGTCAGCCATTGAGATGTTTATTATTTTTTTTCGGCTCAGCAGCTTGGAAACCTCATATGTTACATATATCAAAATGAAGCATGCAATTATATGGAGGACATTTGCTCTGGCCGGGATTGTAATATCCATTTCAGAAGTAATTGCAGTAAGCATTTTATCCATCAAAGCCATTATTAATGGTATTGAAATTATATACCCAAGTATGACTAGTCCTGAAGTACTGTTAAGTATAAGGGAATAAACCTTTTTTTTGCTATATCCAAGTATTTTCAAGAGTGAGATATTAGCTCTGTTTTCCTCAATAAGCAGGGAAGTTATAATGTAAATTATTATAAGTCCTATGAGGCATGCTACAATAGTGATTACAATTGTAAAAACCTTAAAAACTCCTGTTGTCGATTTGTAGCCTTCAAGGACATCACTTTTGGTTATAGTTGTTAAAAGCTTTGCCTCATCAATGTCCAGCTTATCAGTTGACAGCAACCCTGTGTAGCTCCCTGAAGGAAAGCCGTTCAAGGAATTATATGATTCTATTGGGATATAGATGAGATTTCCGTTGTAAGTATCAGCAATTTGATCTATTCTTATGGTAATTTTTTTACCTGTGTATCTGTTTTCAACGTTAAGTGAACTGTTTTTTTCAACTCCAAGCTTGTCAGCAAGAGGTCTTGTTATTATAACATTGTTAAAGGTCAATCTTGAACCGCTTGAATCCTTTAAATCAATAAGGGTGGAATTTTTCTGCATCCCCTGAATTTTGAAGTTGATTGTCTCACCATTCTCTTTTAATGTACTAAAGGTTGAAACAGATATCATTTCTCCCTTTTCTGGTTTTTGTGTCTGCAGTGAATTGAAAAGGTAGGTATATTCATACCTATATACCTTGTCATACCCGTTGCTCATCAGGTTATTTATTGAATACTGCATTACAAAACCTAACAGAAGGAGAATTGAGGCCAAAGTTACTCCCAATATCATTATAAGGCTGCGAGGGATATTTCTCACCAATTCCCGTATTTTAAACTTGGTGTTGAATTTAAACTTATTAAGGTTAAGCCTTTTTTCAAAAAAACCTATCCTGACTCCATTTGCGCCGCCTCTCATCAGCACGAGAGGTGGTAATTTCAATGCTTTCATTACAATGAAAACTGTTACCGGTATAAGAAAGACAAAGGGCAGAATTAAGGCAGCTACCAAAACGCCTATATTGTAGTCAGCATTTATCACCGGAAGGTTATATTGTATAGATTGTGTTATCATCAAAGGCTTTACGAGGAACAAACCGGCTATAACCCCTAAAATACTTCCGGCTGCAGATATGATTACAGGATAGCTCAGGTAGTGCTTAAGAATTTCACTTTTTCTGTAGCCCAGTGCATACAGTGTACCTATTAGTACGAATTCTCCCTTTAAGAGCCTCCACATTACAACAGCTAGCAGAAAGCAGGTGATTACAAGAATCATAATTGGAATAATATCGCCCAATTGCATAGTACCTGAAATGTCACCGTTAAAAGCATCTATCCTTGGGTTTAAATCACTGTCAATCCACTTGATTACCGAATTGCTGCTTATATAATTTTTAAAAGCCTTTTGATTCTGTTCATTAAATTTGACACTGTAAAAAGTTAAAGCATTATTAAGTTTTGTAAATGCATCCTTTGAAATGACTGCAATTCCAAAAGCCTTGTTGTTGAACAACAGATCAGTTTCTGAGTTTAATACATAAAGATAATCCGGTTGTGTTACAAAACCAGTTATTTTAAAATCTTGACCGGATACCTTTACATGACTTCCTATATCCAGCCCGTGCTCTTTTGCATACTTATCAAAAATCATCATATCATAGGTATCTTTTAAAGCATTTCCTTTTGTAACCTGATATTTATCCAACTTTTCTGTTTCTCTCAGTAGTCTTAAGGTTGAATCCTTATCAAGTTTATAATCCAGAGACTTTCTTTCCTCAAGGACAAGGTTATATTTCTTTTCAAGATTTTCAATATCTTTAATTGGATTCTGTAAAATAAAGTAGGCATCTTCTACTTTGTTATCAACTTTAAACTTATCTACACTCTGCTTTACACTTGGAAGTGAAATCTTAAAGGCTGTAAATAACATACAGCTTATCAGAATGAGTATAAATGAGCCTATATACCTGGACTTGTTTTCAAACATGGTCCTTTTGATCTTTTTATTTAATACCATTACCATTCAATCCTTTCTGCAGGCATAATATTTTCATTTATCCTGTTTTCAACGATTTCACCGCTTCTAAGCCTGATAACTCTGTGGGCCATTACAGATATTGCACTGTTGTGGGTTATAATCAGAATGGTTGTATTAAATTTCGAATTAACATCTGAAATTAGTTTTAATATATCTCTCGATGAGGAATAATCCAATGCTCCTGTGGGTTCATCACACAGCAGAAGTTTGGGATTTTTGACAAGAGCACGTGCTATTGATACCCTCTGCTGCTGACCACCGCTTAATTCTCTTGGAAACCTGTTTTTTAATTCCCTAATGCCTACGGCATCAAGGATATTGTCTATGCTCATTGGATTTGGACTAATATTTGCAGACACCTCTACATTCTCTCCAACAGTCAGGTTGGGTATCAGATTATAAAACTGGAATACAAACCCTATGCTTTCACGCCTGTAATCAGTTAATTGATTATCATTGAGCTTTGTGATATCCGTTCCATCTATAAAAACATTTCCGCTGTCTGCAAGATCTACTCCGCCGATAATATTAAGCAGGGTGGATTTACCTGAGCCTGAAGGACCTAATATAATTCCTATCTGACCTTGCTCCAGTGACATGTTCGCATTATTTAGTGCTTTAAATTCTGTGTTTCCTGATTTATATATCTTATCAACATTTTTTATATCCAAAAACATAATAAACACTCCTCAAATTTATTATTAAGTCATTTATTCCTTCACAAGGTAATTAGCAATTAAATCAATGTAAATTTCAATAACCTCGGGGAACACCTCTTCACCTATATCTTTTTTGTGAAAAACATTAAAGGCAAGTGCCCTCAAAAGTCCTGATACAACTTTGGGATCACGTTCAATTAAAATACCGGCATTATTAAAACACTTATATAGGTCGGTCACTGTATTATCGTCTTTGCTCATATGCTGTTGAACCAACTCTGGAGGCAGCTTCCTTATCATGTGTTCAAGTTCTTCGCTATTAAATATTTTAAAAGCGGGATTTTGGTCAAAGGATAATATAAGCTGTTTAAGAACTATCTTAAAGCTTTCCTTCGGAGGTATTCCCGGCTGAAGGATTTCCTGAAGGAGCTTGCTCTTGATGTCTTTTTCAAATTGCTCCAAAACCTCAAAAAATAGTTCTTCTTTACTATTATAAAAAGCATAAAAAGAGCCTTTTGATATACCAACTGCTCTTGTCAGGTCCTCTACGCTGGTCTTTTTAATACCATAAAGAGCAAGAAATTCCTTCCCTTTTTCAATAAGTTCAGTATGTATAATTTCTTTTTCGCGTTCTGAAAAGCCCTTGGGCATGTATTTCACCTCTCTGTATTAATGACTCAAAAAGTTATATAGTCATATATTCAATAAATTTATTATATGGCTAATATACTTAAGAGTCAATAAGATTTTAAATTATATAAGATTGTGCTCTAACGGAGGTGCAAGAATAAATTTTTATTGGTATAATTATATTATTTAGTTAATAATTGCAGATAAAGGCATACATGAAAAGGATGTGTTTTAATGTATAGAAGACTGCTGACTGTAGCTATTTGTATGTGCCTGCTTGTTCTGACCCTGACATCCTGTACCCAGGCTGTAGGTAACAACAAGATTGAAGCGGGTTTAAATCAATACCTGAATGCCATGGAAAAGTACAGGAACTTTCAAGGGGCGGTACTTGTTGAGAAGGACGGACAGATATTGGTCAGGGCAGCATATGGAATGTCAGACATAGAAAAAAATATGAAAAACAAGAACAGTACTAAATTCCCCATTGGATCGGTAACTAAGCAGTTTACGACAATGGCAGTCATGCAACTACAGGAAAAAGGTAAGTTGGATGTTAAGGACAAGCTTTCAAAATACATGTCTGATTACCCTAATGGTGATAAAATTACTATTTATAATTTAATGACCCATACGTCAGGAATACCGAATTTCCCAAGTGCTTCAGATATTACTGCATTTAAGACCGATGATATTAAAACTGAAGATTGTATTAACATATTTAAAAATACACCTTTGGATTTTGAACCGGGAAGCAAATGGAGTTATTGCAACTCAGGATATATTCTGCTTGGTTATATAGTTGAAAAGGTAAGTGGTTTAAGCCTTGAAGATTATTTAATCCAGAATATTTTTACTCCGCTTAAAATGGATAATACAGGTGTTTGCTATAAAAATGGCGTTAAAAAGTTTGATTCCAATGGTTATGCGGGATACCTTGAGGCTCAGCCCACCGGTGATGAAACTCTGTTAAAAGTGGCATTTGGGGCTGGCTACCTGTATTCGACCATAGATGATTTAGCGAAATGGGCAGATGCATTAAGCTCAGAAAAACTTGTGAGCAAAAAAACCATGGACCAGATATTTAAACCTTATGAAAATACTTTTACTGATGGTTATTATGGATTTGGATGGTTCGTTCCGGAAAACGGCAAGGGTGAAGTGCACCATGGCGGGAATACTGCTGGGTTTACATCAATGATGTCAGTAGATTTTGATAAAAAACTTAATGTAATTATTTTAAGCAATAAAGGCTATGCTGACTTAACAACTGTAAAAAGCACCTTGACAAATATCGTACTTGGGGAAAAATACAGCGTTCCTGAAGAATTAACGGAAACAAGCATTAACTCCAAGGACTTTGGAAATTACACCGGGACATACCAATCCGATAAGGGATTGAAAATAATAATTTCTGGGGATGATAAAAACTTTTATGCGCAGCTTACCGGGCAGGGAAAGGCAGAAATATTCCCGAAATCAGATACCGAATTCTTCTATAAGAAAGTTGATGCACAGTTTACTTTTGTTAAAGACAGCGGAGGATTGATAAAGAGCCTGGAACTTAACCAGAATGGACAAAAAATCACTGCCAATAAAATTAGCGCAGAAACAGAATTAAGAAAGGAAATAAAGATAGACCCTAAAATTTATGACAAATATGTCGGACAGTATAACGCTACTGCAGGCTTTACAATGACAGTTACGACCGAGGGTGACAAGATTTTCGCGCAAATTACCGGACAGCAGAAATTTGAAATCTTCCCGGAATCCGAGTCAAGTTTCTTTTATAAAGTAGTTGATGCACAGATTGAATTTGTTAAGGATAGTGGTGGGAGTGTGACTGAGGCTGTTCTTAAACAGGCTGGTCAGGAATTTAAAATGAAAAAGGTTAAATAGGGAGAAATGCCCCATAAAAGGGGTATTTCTCCGTACTTTATAACGGATATATAGGAAGAGTAAGTTATAATTCCTTGTACAACTCAAGACCGAAATAACGCTGTTTGTTGCTGTCTATGAATTGAGTGCGGCCATTATAAAGAATGGTTCCTGTATAAGGCCCTTTTGTAATTATGATAAAGTTTTCTATGTTGGAATCGCTGAATATGGCCTGAATACCTTCACGGCTCATCTCATCCTTGTAAATTGCCGGGTTAAGTTTCCGTAATTCCAGACCTGTTATTTCGTCCTCCGAAATTTTTCTGTCACCATTAGCGTCCGCAATTTTAACTAATGCATTCAATAAATCCTTATTTATATTGGAGTATTTCAAGACCTTGTTGTCAGTACCGTATGGCGTGTTAAACTTGCTGTTGGGCATTCCTCTGGTTCCTTCGGTGACCATTGCAACATCCGTCAGAAGATTTATGTCAAATCTGAAATCGGCAACAACCAGGTTTTGGGCAGAGTAGTCAGGATTTAAAACAAATATTTTTAGAATTGTAACTGAAATAAAAAGACAAATTATAACTGATACAAATTTAATTACCTTTTTCATTTCAACCACCTCGCTTACAATAACGAGGATATCAAATAAAAGTAAAATCCATATTTAATCATTGTTATTTTTTATTATTTTAGTATTAAATTCTAAATAAATTATTTGATTGTATGTGTTTAAAGAAATAAAAGGCACATCATGAAAATCTGGTTTCATAATGTGCCGTATTTGTTTACTTTAGATTATTCAGTATATCCTATAGAAGTATCAATTCCTATTGTGTTTGTCTTTCCATCCCACACAACACCAAAATCAATTACTTTTGCTAAGTCCCTAAGTTTGAAATAATTGCTTCCGCTTATAGTGTAAGCTGTCAGGCTTATTTCTTCACCGTCCATATATATTTTAGAGGTTGATAAGTTAGCTGTTTGTGAAGCACTTTTACCAGATACCTTAAGTTCTCCGCCTGCTACTGTATATGGCTTGCTGGAAATAAGGTTTATAGCATTTTTTGTTCCGTCCCAGCTAACTTCAAAATTCTTATCGGTATTGTTAATTGCCATTGCAACATCACGAAGTTTGAAATAATTGTTTCCGTTAATGGCATAAGCTTCAAATGATACTGCTTTACCATTTACTAAAACCTTTGATGATGTAGCGGATGCAGAGGCGGTTTTTGGAGCAGCAGGCGGATTAACATTGGATGAAGTGCTATCCACAATGTGAATTGTTATATATGTAGGAGCTTCTGCTTCGGGTCCCACCATGACACTATAATATCCGGGATTAGTTAAAGTAGCAAAGTTGCCTGATACATACTGAGGTATATCATCGTATTCCTTTACGAGTTCATCATACACCTTTGTACTATCGCCAGGAATGATGTATTTCTTCACATCAAAAGTAACTTCAGTTGAATCCTCCTGCTGTGCTGTTTTCTTATAGTCTATATCCTCCATGAATAAGCTATCACCATTAAAAGTAATCTTTACAGGTGATGCGGCAGTAAGACTCCAGTCTAAACCATCCTTTTGTTCGTTTGTTACATTTGTTATTGTCACATAGTTTTTACCTGAAATATCAATGCGTTTTTCACTGCCGGCAGCAAAAGCAGAATTAACTGATAGGATAACCACTATCATTAGTGAAATAGATAATTTCTTAAATAAATGTCTCACGTCTAAGTCCCCCAAAATTTATTTTTAGTAAAATCATACAAAATACAATTTATTGTGACAATGAAATATTTTGTAGTATGTATTTGGGAGAGTACCTTTTATAAACTTTACTTGTACATTCTTGCTTTTTGTACTAAAATTCTGAACATTCAACGAAGCATAGGAAATCATATATCGGTTTTAATGTCTTAAATCCTTCTCTCAGTACATCAGGAAGATCTTTTGAAAATGCAAGCTTGAAACCAGTCTGGGTACACTCAAAGAATACATTTTTCCTGTCCAGCCATTGCTTTGCATTTTCCGGTTGGTCGGGGAATTTACTTTTTTTGTACATATCTCCACCAATAGTGAACTTATCTTGCGATTCGTAGCATTTAAGTGCATTTGTAAATACGGGATATCTGTTTACTATTATTTCACGCATCTTTGCCATTGAGGAGGGTTCGGCGCCATAATAGCCTATGCCGTAGCTGGAACCTTTTTGAGTGATTTCAAACCAGAAGCATGGGGAAGATGCCATTATAGATTTATCACGGAGGAATACAAGCCATGCATTATCCCTGTATAACGTCTTATCCTTTGAAAAACGCGTATCCCTGCGTACTCTCGAAATAAGCTTTGAAGGGACTGTTATTATACTTCTGTCTATTTCTGTCATAGTTGGTGCAAGTTCCGTTATAAGTTCAACAAACGGATTGTATACAAGTCTTTTGTATTCTGCTTTATGACTGTCATACCAATCCTTGCTGTTATTAAGTCTGTTTTCAAAAAGAAATTTCATTGCATCGGGTGTAAAGCCGCTAAAACTCATCCTCTTAAGCCTCCTGAATTACTGGTTAGTATAGCTATTCATTTTATTCTGACAGATATTCATTTTTTTATCAAGTGAATGGGACAGAAAGTGTATTTCAAATCATATATAAATAGGGAGAGGCCATACACATTATTATCAGGCAGCTACTACAATGAATGATAGGCATGTTCATTATGCTTTTGGGTATACAACCGTTTATACATGATCAACTATCAGCCTTGTTGAATCCCAGGCAACATTCCGGTATCCCGAAGCTCGGTTATATACCAAAGGAATTGCGGGCTGCGTTTATCGATATCAACTTGTGTAATGCCCTTAAACAATATTAATTTACGGTATATATCCTGCCCGCCGCCAGTACATTGAAAATACCCTGTACTTTCCTCAAAAAAGAAATAAATATCAAGGCTCCTTGCTTCAATAGGAGGTGCAGGGGGACATTTTTCTGATAGTTCCTTTGCATATATTGCCCGGTATTTTTCGCACAACCTTTTAGTATCTTCATAGATTTCCTCATTTCGATGGCTGTGAGGTAGATGAAACCCATGTATAACCAACCCAAAACGTTCCGGTGGTGAGTTCATGATTTCTTCCTGCATTGCTTTGTCTTCCCTATGCCAATTTTCTATTTCTTCGTCAGTCATGCTAAATGAAAATTCTGGTGGCCGGTGTACAAGCTTATCCTTAAAGTAGCTTAATATTAAGTTGAATTTAAAGTTTTCCATATGTATGCTGTTAGATTCAAGAGGCACTGTATCACACAGAGTTAAAAAGAACTGCTCTGTTTCTAAAATTGTATGTGAACTTGGTGTTACTAACTTTGCACAGCTTTCTACCCATTCGGTGAAGTGTGAATCATTTTTCCTATTAGATGTTGCAACCATTGGGGAAATTCCTGTCACATTATTACCGCTTCTTATGGTGATTTGCCCATATTTACTGTGTTCAACAGTTATTGTTGTATTACTTTTAAGATCCTTGCGCATAATAAAATCTGTCTGCTCTTCGGCCCCCATGAAAAAAGGGTGACTGCCAGTAATATAAAATCCATTTCTTTTATAAAATTCAATAGCTTTATTATTTTTTTCCCAAACTCCAAGCCATATATATTTTTTGCTAAGGGCTTCGGCTTCATTGGTTGCCTTTTTTATCAGGACTCCGCCCAACCCCTGACCTTGAAATTCTCCAGAAACATATATCCTTTCAAGCTCCAGTGATTGTGGGTCATTAATATCCGTCTGAGCCTTGTAATCGTTCAGTTTTATGTACCCCGCCAACTTATTGTCAACATAAAGAAAGTAGAAGGAAGAAGCATCGTTTGATAATTCTTCTCCAAGTTTATTTATATCAAAGGACATATCAAGGTAAGCCTTCATGTTTTCAGCTGTATTCATGTGCCTGAAGGTTTCATCGTAGGTCCTGCGTGAAAATTCATTAAGAGTGTGAAGGTCTTCAAAAGTACACTTTCTGATTATAGGTTCCATTATAACTCCTTAAAGTTCAGTACTTGTCCATCTTATTAGGTCATATCTATATCTTTTGATAAACTAACGTATGTAATGAAGCGGGGTGTCAATTCGTCAATATCCTTTTGAGTTACCCCTTGATAAATGAGCAGTTTTCTCAATAAATCAGGTCCAGCCGATGCATTTATAGTCTCTGTGGTTTCTTCGAAAAAAATATAAACAGTTAAATAATCTTTTTCTGCCTCATCACTACCAAATATTAAAGGGGATTGTCTTGCCTTTTCCTTTTTATAAAATGCTTCATTCCTTTGCGTATGTGGCAGATAATAGCCATGGGCATTTATTCCGAAACGCTTTGATGAGGATTCCCTTAATTCTTTGCGTATTTTCTCACTATGCGCGCTGCTCTCTTCCATGTACCTTTCTATTTCTGCGTCTGATGTGTCAACAGGGGGTGCAGGCTTGTGTTCGGGTTGATTCATGATTACATTTAATTCAAAATTCTTTAATTGATCGTTATCCGTCTCTAATTGAACAGCGTCATACAGGGATAGTAAATATTCTTCAGTTTCTTTAATGGTGTGTGCGCACGGTTTAATGTTTTTTGTATTGTTTTCCGCCCATTTTTCCAAGCCTTCTCTGCCGCCTGGTATAAAAACACCAAAACCTACATTGGACGAAATGCCGAGAATTATATCTTGATTTTTATTAGGCTTAACATCCATTACAATTCCCCCGGAATTCTTTTATTTTAATAATCATACAAACATCATACTTCCATTATAAGGGAGAAGTCAATAAATAACAGGCTTGTCCCCAAACAAAAGTCAAATAAGGCACTGCCAATCTGCAGTGCCCTGTTTTTTAGCTTAAGTATCAGGAAGGAGGGGTTACACCATTCAATAAGTCTTCGGTGCTTAATCCAAAGGTATTCTGAAAGTGTGGGTAATCAACGAGATCCTTGAAGTTCCCGCCCCATTCCAGTCCTGCCTGCACTCCCAATCTTCCCATTTGTTTATATAAGTCTATGTTGTTTGATATAGTCCCGTTTTCAAAAGGTGCTGCATCAAAGGCCAATCCCCAATTGTGATAGGATTCTCCTCCTCTGGCATTGCTTATTATGGGCCCTGGGGTGGTTCTGCCCTGAGCATAATCCCTGTCTGAGTCATCCCAACTTCTGAATGCTGCTATAACACGAACGTCCAGACCGTTTGCTCTTGTCAATGCAAGAAAGTTTCTTGCCTGCTGCGCCACGATAGGATTTAATGAATTAAGAGAGCTTGAGGTTGGTCTGGTATCATAATCATCTCTGGGGTGTGGGTTAAAAAGCTTTCGCCTTGTCCGGGGATTTACAACCCCTTCGGGGTAAAGTCCATTGTCTGTTTGGAACCTTTTGACCGCATTGGTTGTGGAAGGACCGTACCATCCGTCTGGATAGCCTACATTATATCCGCGGGAATTAAGCAGCCTTTGCACTGCTCTTATGTTATCCTGCATGACTTTCCAGGTCCTTGGGCCCACAACTTCATCTCTTGGTAATTTATAATCATCCTGAAAGCTTCCGACAGCTTGTGCGGTTTTGGGTCCAAAAACACCGTCTATGGTAAAATTGTTAAAATTCATCCCCAAACCATTCAGGTTCATCTGAAGCCATTGGACATAAGACCCGGTTGATCCAAGCTGCAATACCGGTAAGGGTGGCATATTCATCATATCCAGTTTTCAACTATACTTATTTATAGTATGTTTTTTACTTTAAAAGTGTTAAGAAACCTCTGGCTATAAACATTACCAATTACTTTTTAATTTTTGTCTTCCCCAATAACAATGGAGTTGTCTTTAACATGGCGTTTCCCCATAAGGTGCCTTGCCTTTCTGTTTTCAACAGTGTCCAATACAATGGAAAGATCATAATTGGGGTAGTCGGGATATAACTGCTCTGCCGGCATATAAAGCCGTATCCGCTTGTAATTGATTAAAAACTTTCTACCTTGTACCTGTACACCGACATTTCCCTTTGGATCTATAGGTGCATAAACGATACCAAGCTTGCCGTCGGCTTTTAGGCGGATTCCGTCGCCTGGTTTAAGACTGCATAGTACCGGTTTTGCCGGGGTTTCATCTTCTGATAATGGCTCCCCAGAAATTGTGAAAAGCTCATTGTGGTCTGCCGCAAGCATTATACTTTCCTTCGAAGGCTTATCGGAAGTACCTTTCCCATATGCAGCCAGGCGGGCACGCTCAATAATACCTTTTGTCAAACCAAGGCGCTCTGCAATATGCAGTGCACAGCTTTCTCCGGCTATTCCCAGCTCAAGCCTGTAGAGAGGTTGAAGACTGTCCCGGTCAAAAGCCATACGAGCGTTGCAAAATCCAGGAGTATTTAGAGCGAAGTCTTTAATTTCTGGATAATGAGTGGTTGCAACCAGCAAACATCCACTTTTTTTAAATTCTTCAAGTATAGCGATAGCCAGACCCATTCCTTCAGCTGGATCTGTGCCTGACCCCAGTTCATCCAGAAGAACTAGTGACTTGTCATTAACCTCATTCAGTAAATTAATAATATTGGTCATGTGAGCTGAAAATGTTGATAAATTCTGCTCTATACTCTGCCCGTCTCCAATATCACACAACACATTACTATTTATCGAGAACAGGCTGCCGTCTTCAGCTGGAACATGAAGGCCGCTTTGAGCCATAAGGGACAACAGCCCTACTGTTTTTAATGCAACTGTTTTGCCTCCTGTGTTTGGCCCCGTGATTACAACGGCGCTAATATCCTTACCTATTGCAAATTTCAGAGGGACTGCGGTCTTAGGATCAAGCAGTGGATGCCGGCCGTCATTTATTATTATATGTCGTTGCTGAGTGAGCTTTGGCGGTTTGGCATTCATTCCAAGGCTTAGCTTCGCTTTTGCAAACATAAAGTCCAAGGTTTCCATTGCCTCAATGTTTATTTTTATTACGTGCGAGTAATCCTCTACAAGCCCTGTTAGTGTGTATAATATCCTTCGGATTTCATTTTCTTCTTCAATATAAAGGTAGTTCAGCTCTTCAACAGCTTTGCTTACAGAAGACGGCTCAATAAATACAGTTGACCCTGTCTGGGATGAGTCAACAACCGAACCTTCAACCATGCGTCTGTATTCTCTTTTAACTGGCAGTGCATATCTCCCGTTTCTTTGAATTGCATAGCTTTCCATAAACCATTCAGGGTGTGAACGCAGCAGTGAGTCAAGCTTTTGTTTAACCCGTTCTTTTGAAGCTTCTATTTGACGGCGGACATTCTTTATTTCAGGTGTTGCACGGTCGTCAATCATGTCCCCGTGTATACAGCGTAAAATTTCCTCTTCCAATTCTTCAGCAGGGTCAATTGTAAGCTCATATGAAGACAGAACAGGTGAAATGCTACTGCCTTTCTTCAGGTATTGCTTTATTCGTCTGCAGGCTGCAAGAAACAGTGCAACAGAAGAAAGCTGATCGGGCATAAGCATGGCATCCTTCCCAAGTAGGGTCATAATTTTGTCCAAATCCTCCATTGCCGCCAGAGGAGGAGTACTGGTTGCTTCTATGAGCCTCCGGGCTTCTGTTGTTTCATTACAGCTGCGTTCTGCTTCAGCTATGGTTTTATATGGCTTAAGGCTTAATATTTTTTCTTTCGCATTACCTGATACAGCTAATTCTGCAAGCTTTTCCAGCATCTTGTCAAATTCCAAAAGAGTAATCATCTTATCTTTCATAAGTAAAACCTCCATGAGTCTATAAAAATATGTATTAAAAAACCCTGCAAAGGATAACCTTTACAGGGTTTAAGGCGCATAAACAAAGTGTATAAAATACATAAAAAAACACGATAACCATATCGTGCTGCCTTTAAATATATTGCAGTCTGTAAGGTTAGAAGTCAATGGTAAAAGGTAAAGAAAACTAAAGACATTAAGTCTTTACTCATTAACTACCTTTTACTCAAATTATCAAATTATATTGATAAAACCTTTACAGACAACACACTCACACAAATCAAAACCTTTCATTATTATATAAATACATTATTTCACATATTGGGGTACGAGTCAATAAATTACTTATCAATATTTAAAGGTATTATCTGATGTAAGGTATTGACATTACGATGAAATTGAAGTTATTATATAGTTAAAGAAATTTAATTAAATTTCTTTAACTAATATGAGGTGTATTATGATCCGTGATAATTTTGCACATATAACCAACTACTTATGTAGGGAGTCAATAAAGAATCTCAACAGACATTTGACAGAAACTGAATTGAAGAGCTTTTCGAATAATGACTATTATTATTTGACAACTATTTATTACCTGGGGAAGCCCAATTTTTCGCAGATTGCAAAAGAATTAGGTATTACTAAACCTGCTGTTTCTGTATTGGTTAGAAAACTTATAAAAATGGATTTAATAGAGAAAGTTCAGTCACAAGATGATAAAAGAGTACATTATGTAAGCGTTACTGAAAAAGGAAAAAGGATAGTTGATGGGGATGAGGCATTGTATTCATATATATCAACTCTTATAAAGGATTCTATAAAATCGGATGAAGAGTATCAATTAGTTGAAAAAATTTTAACTGATATTGTAGCCAAATTGAAGGAACAAAATGATTAAATCATATAATTTGAGATGTGATTCTTAAAGGAGAAATTTATGAAAATATTAAAAGTATTACTTTGTATTTTATTACCCTTAATTATAATTGTATTTTTTCTTTATTTAAACCGTATACCATATAAAGTAAAAGCTTTTACCCGTGATATTTTTTCTGCGTCAGATCCTTCTGAACGGTCTTCACAGATATCTGTAAAGAGAATGCATTCTGGTGACATTAAAGTACCTTTATCAAATCCTTTGAATCTAAAGCACCCTGCATGTTCAGAAATCAAGGACAAAGAAATAACAGTTCCTGTTTTTGCTTATTTAATCCATCATGAAAAGTATGGTTATTTTTTAATAGACTCAGGATGCGATTCGTCGTATGTCAATGATCCGCACGGGCCTATGAATGGATTGCTTATAAATTCTTTCGTGCCTGAAACAACTCTAAGACCTGAAGATTCTATTGAGAAACAGTTGGGCGATATAAAAAAGGAAATAAGGGGAGTGTTTTTTACTCATTTGCATCCTGACCATACTTCCGGTCTAAGAGTTTTATCTGAGAATATTACATATGTTGCAGGTAAGGGGGAGGAATCTCTGCAAATTAAATGGATCTTTGAAGCAAACCACTTTAGAAAAACAGATACTGTATATATGCTGGATTTCAATTCGAAAGAATCTAAAAATCATTCAATAGGAAAAGCGATAGACATTTTTGGGGATGGCTCATTACTTGCGATATCCACCCCTGGACACACAAAAGGCCATGTTTCCTACCTGGTAAACAATAAGGATCATCCTGTACTTGTTTCAGGGGATGCTATCTGCGTCAATATGAGCATGGAAGTTGGTGTGGGACCTGGAACCTGTTGTAGTGATACTGAGGTTGCTCAGAAGACTTTTGAAAGAATTTATAGGTTCGCGAAGGATAATCCTGAGGTTGAAATTTGGGCAGGGCATGATTATTGAATTGTGGTATTAAGTATATTTAGAAAACATGTCCATTATACTTAACCCTTTATTATATTGTGCCAAGTCAATGCATCTAAATAATAAGTCCATAACCTGTTTACTCATATCAACCCAATTTAATTTTTCATTTTTATATAGATCAAATGCATTAAGGTTTCCTGTTTCAGAATTGATATATCCATTATGGATAGCCATATCTTCGTAACCGCGTAATGTTCTGAATGTACCGAAGGTACTGTTATCGCCAATTCCTATGTCATCTGCATATGAGCATAGAGCAAACATTTCCAGCCTTGATGCATTGCTTGGGTCTACTTTATTAACGCTGATATTATAAGATACAGTTTTCCCACCGTAATTTGTTTCTACATAAATAACTGGATTGTCAGGAGTGGAGCAGCTTGCATATTTTGCTTTCATTCCCCAGAAAATATCAGTTCCCGGCTCCTTGATCATAGAAATCCCAAGTACATCTCCAGCCTCTTGCTTATCTGCCTGCTTGGATGCTGCAGACATAACACCCATAAAGACACTTCCCCGGGCTTTGCTGGTTCTCATACTACTTACAAAAGGTCCATACTGACTATTTATATCGGATACTCTCATGTGTACCCCCCAACTCATTTGAACTCTTCCATAAAACATAAATATTCCATCACAAATAATGTATCGTCATAACATTAAATGGATGTAATAAAGATTTTTGTTTGCATTGCTGTTTGCTGTCAAATAAAATATCACAATATCCAAATGTGAGCGACATAGCCGTCATTTCTTCATGTGCTGCTTCAGATAATGAATGAGATTTACCGGTCAGTCCAAATAACTTTTCTTACTAACATAATTCGGCAAGACATTCAATTATTGTTAAATTCATGTTAAAACTTTGTTGTATCTATGTTAAAACTTTGTTGAATGAAGTTTGATATTGGGATATAATCATTTAGGTGGCAAAGAACTTACTGTTAAAAGGAAAGGAAAATATTCTATGTTTAAGACGTCTCACAAGGAAGAAATCTTTTTTGATATGTTTGTTGAAACTATGCAAAATTCATGTAAAGCAGCAGAAATGTTAGTCGATTTGATGAAAAATTACGTAGACATTGATAATAAAATCCAATCAATTGGTATTGTTGAACATGAATGTGACGGCAGTATACATAAAATTTTGGAACAGTTGAACAAATCTTTCATTACCCCTATTGATAGAGAAGATATTTATTCTATTGCAAAAGAACTGGACAACATCACTGACTATGTAGATTCTACTGCCCATAAGTTTAAAATGTTAAATGTTGTAGAAATTCGTCCGGAAGCAATAAAGCTTGCTGAATTAGCGGTTTCATGCACAAATGAGCTGCAGGGAGTCATAGTTGAATTAAAAAATATGAAAAGAAGCAAGACACTAATGGATAAAATTATTGAGGTAAACAGAATAGAAAATGAAGCAGATCAGATTTTCAGAGATGCGATAACTAAATTATTCACATGTGAAAAGAATCCTGTTGAAGTTATAAAGTGGAAAGAAATATACGAATGCTTGGAAAATACGCTTGATGCCTGTGAAGATGTGGCAAATATCGTCGAAGGGGTTGTTATGAAGAATGCCTGAGACCATACCTGCATCAATCATAGTTATAGTTATCCTGGCTCTGGGTTTTGACTTTGTTAATGGATTTCATGATACTGCAAATTCTATAGCAACATCTATTTCTACCAGGGTATTATCTCCATTAAAGGCTATATTGTTAGCTGTGGTGTGCAATTTTTTAGGAGCTTTGGTTTTTACTCTTTTATTGAATACAAAGAACGTTGCAGGGACTATAGCCAGTGATGTTGTAAATAACAAAATGATTAACCCAACAGTTATAATTGCAGCACTAATAGGAGCTATAATTTGGAATCTTATTACATGGTACTTCGGTATCCCGAGCAGTTCTTCACATGCTTTGATTGGAAGTCTCATAGGAGCATCGGTAACATATACAATGTCAACTGATGTATTAAAAATTAGTGGTATTGTTGATAAAATTATTATTCCTTTGTTTACTTCACCCATTGTAGGTTTTTTACTGGGTTTTTATATAATGAAGCTGGTAGCTATTCTTTTTAACCGGTTTTCACAAAGTACTATGAACAAGTGGTTTTCAAAGTTACAGATTTTTTCATCTGCAGCTGTCGCCTTTTTTCATGGCAGCAATGATGCACAAAAATCAATGGGAATAATAACCATGGCGCTTATCACTGCTGACTTAAACGGCGGTAATACACACACCCAGCCGTGGGTTGTCATATTATGTGCAATAACAATGGCAATTGGTACTTCTGTAGGCGGGTGGAGGATTATAAAAACAGTTGGAATGAATATGATTAAAATGAACCCTGTTCAAGGCTTTGTGGCTCAGACCAGTGCTGCGGTATCAATAGCATTTGCAGATATATATAAGGCACCTATAAGTACTACTCATGTAATTACTACTGCTGTTATGGGTGTAGGTGCTTCAAAACGTCTTTCGGCTGTCAGATGGGCATTGGCAAGGAATATTGTCTGGGCATGGGTTTTAACAATACCTGTAACAATGATAATTGGTGGATTAATGACACTTTTAATAAAGTTATTTATTTAGTAATACTTAAGTGTAAATGATGGCACTACCTATTGGTAGTGTTTTTTTGTGGAGATTTGTAGATTTTTAGGGTTGTCTATTGTTATGTTTTGCAACAAAATTGACTAATAGATTAGTCAATTTCAACAAAAACCCGTACCTTTTATTGTATATATGAAATATTGAATATATTTTATCGCAATGCTAGACTGGAAAAGGATGTACTGGATAAATAATGTATTCCAAATTAAAATATGTTCTATTTCATGGGGGATGTTTATGGAATTCGAAAGAATTAAGGAACTTGGTGAAAGTATCAAAAGTAATATATCGAAAGTTATAGTTGGTAAGGATGAAATCATCGAACTTGTAGTGGTATCTTTGTTGTGTACGGGACATGTCCTTTTAGAAGATGTTCCGGGTACAGGTAAAACAATGATGGCAAAGTGTCTGGCCAAATCTATTGATTGTCAGTTCAAAAGGATTCAATTTACTCCTGACCTTCTCCCTACAGACCTCACAGGACTTAACTATTTTAATCAGAAAGAATCTGAATTTAAGTTCAGACCAGGCCCAATTTTTGCAAACATTGTCCTTGCCGATGAAATAAACAGGGCAACCCCGAGAACTCAAGCGAGCCTTCTGGAATGTATGGAGGAAAGGCAGGTAACAATTGACGGTGAAACCAAGACATTAAAAAATCCTTTTTTTGTTATAGCAACCCAGAACCCTGTTGAAACCCACGGAACATTTCCTTTGCCTGAAGCACAATTAGACCGTTTCTTTATGAAGCTTAATATAGGCTATCCGTCTGACGAAGAGGGAATCAGTATTCTTGACAGGTTCCAATCAAAGAGCCCATTGTCAGAAATAAAAAGTGTGGCTGGAGCGCAGGATATTGTTGATGCTCAAGCGTCCTTTTCAAACGTCAGGGTAAGCCATGAAGTTAAGGAATATATAATCAAAATTATAGGTAAAACCCGAAGTAATGAAAAAGTATCAGTAGGTGTTAGCCCAAGGGGAAGCCTCGCAATGATGAAAGCAGCTCAGGTCTATGCAATTTTGAAAGGACGCGACTATGTAATGCCTGACGATATAAAGCATCTGGCTATACCTATTCTTTCACACAGGCTTGTATTAAACAGGTATGCACTAACCACCATCGAAAGTAAATTTGCAGAGAATGTTATCCTTAATATCTTAAAAGAAGTTCCTGTCCCTTTGGAAGAGTTTTAGAAAGAAGCTCGGAGGATGCTGATATGTTCCAGGTAACCTATGCAGTTTTGGTGCTCGCCTTTTTAATAATGGCCATTTTAATTCAATATAAAATTCTGCGTCGCCGTGTTTTTTTGAACCTAGAATATATCTGTGAATTTAATTGCAGTGAAGCGACAGAGGGGGATATTATTGAACTGGCTGAAACCGTTGAAAACCATAAACGCCTTTCTATACCATGGTTATGTGTAAGAATACATACATCTAAATGGCTTGATTATGCCCAGTCTGTTTCTTCAGTTGTTGAAAACAACAGGATTGTTGATAGTTCCTTCTTTTTAAAGGGTTTTCAGAAAAAGAAAAAATTATGGAAACTTAAATGTTTGAAAAGAGGTTTATTCACAATAGAAAATGTTACACTCATCAGCGGTGATTTGCTGTCTTTAAAACGTATTTCAAAACCTGTCGGTATTAACGCCAAACTATTGGTATATCCCGGTATTTTACCGCTCGAAACTATATTTGTACCTGTAAACAGTCTTCCGGGCGACCATCTTGTACGCAGGTGGATAATAGATGACCCGTTTATTATTAATGGTATCAGAGAATATACTCCAACCGACCCAATGAATAAGATACACTGGGGAGCAACCGCAAAAGAGGGAAGGTTGATGATCAAAAAAAGTGATTTTACTTCCTGTCAGAATCTCACGGTTATTTTAAATGTGCAGTCATTTGAAGATGAATTTTATAAAGTTTCAAATAAGGATGATATAGAATTGGGAGTTAAAGTCGCAGCTACTCTATTGATCAGGGCTCAGAATTCAGGTATCCCATCCAGGTTGTTGGTAAACTGTAAAGCTCCGGGAACTGAAACTGTCTTAATCAGTGAAAATGGTACTGGTGTTGTTCATACCCGAAAGTTGCTTGAGCAGTTAGCGTTGATTGAATTGAATCCACAGATAGAATTCAGCGATTTTTTAAAGACACTTCCTTTCGACATAAACAATTCAGAAGTAATTATTATCAGTGCTTATTCAAATAATGGTATATTAAATTTCTCCAGGACCTTAAAATATGGGACCAATCATGTTTCTGTTATTATTCTGGATGATAAAGTTGCCAAAGAGTATATAAACGATATAGATATCTATTATCTTTCGGGAGATGTTGCATCATGAAGAACCAAAACAGGCTCTTTTTAATGAAAATATTGGCACAGACAAACATATTTTTAATTTTGTATCCAGCTGTTCAGTTTGCGCGGTATGGTTTGTTTAAGATACAAAACGTTTTTCCATGGTTTTTCATCCTGGTATTACTGTTATATGGGGGATATGCAGCCTTGCTATTTTTCCCAAGAAGATTAAACTCAAAGAAAATAAGACTTTTTTCATTTATAATACCATTAGCAGCTATAACCCTTCTTTATTATAATAGCAATTTGACAAGGATTCTCTTTGAACTGTTGGCTTCGATGGTTTGCTGGTATATTGGGGTTCATAACGTAAATAAGCCCTATGAACAGATATTCAACACACGAAGGTTTGTTATAGGAATAATTATTTTATTAGCAACGTTTGTTATTAAAGGTTCAGCTAATCAGCAAAATCTTGTTTTAATAATATTACCTATATTTATTATGATTTATTTTATAGTTAAGAACCAAAGTATTTTAGATATGCACATCTTTAAGAATTACAAACAAACAGATGGTTTTGAAGGTTTTAGAATTCATAATCTAAAAAAGCTTATTTTAATTTCACTGATACTTATTTGTTGTTTATTTCTAATCTGGATACCGTTGTCAAAAATTAATTTTCCGGACATTGTATGGAATAATCATATATCTGATCCACCGTCTAAGAACCTTCCAAAAGTTGAGGGAGGAGAATTAATAAAAAAGTATGTTCCATATAATAAACCCAATTCCAATACGCTGATAGCTGTAATAATAATTGCCTCTGCAGTAGTAATTTATCTCATTTTTCTATTAATTAAATATAGAAAAGCAATATTAAAATTCTTTACCAGACCCAAAAAGAGAATGGTCAAGGAATATGAAGACTATATTTTAGAAGAGGAAATGCTCAATAGAAAAGAGAAAAATAAACGTGCTGAAGATAAACATGTTTCTGCTCCAAGCCTAAAAAAGAGACATTTCACAGCATTAAAGAAAATTACAGACCCGATTGAAAAGATACGTTATTTATATGGCATAATGCTTGATGTCATAATTAATAGAAAAATAAATATTAGTAAATCTGACACCTCTATGGAAATAAATGAAAAATCCCTTCAATTAAAAGAGTTGGAAGGCATATGTGGTAATATCACAGAAGAATATAATTCAGCCAGATATGGTCAAAGAACTCCCTCTTTGGAAAAGATTATAGGTTTAGAAAATCAAATACAGAGAGTACTTGATAAACTTGATTGAATTAGATGCCGCCAATAAATAAAATGGCGGCATCTTAGTAGCTGTACATACTGGGGATTAGGGTCTCAAACAAATTTAGAAAAATTATTTTTGCTGAAAAAACTGAACATTAAGGCCATTTGGGTCCTTAATAGTGAAGAATTTAAAGCTAGGAGTTTCAACAGGTCCGCTGTGTACAGGAATATTTTTATTTTTTAACACTTCCAGCATAGTGTCAACAGAATCAATAGCGAAACCGATTGATATATATTCGCCGTGATTTACTGCATTATTGTTGCTATCCGCTAAAAGCTCGACCAATGTTTCGTCACTTGTCCCATTTCCCATAAAAGCTATCTCTATTCCAGGTCCTGCAGGAAAACGTTTTGTTAATTTAAGACCTGCCAAATCGGAATAAAAAGCGATAGATTCATCCAGATTTCTTACATAGATTGTTGTCCATAAAAATTTCATTTATTATCTCCTCCATTTTTATTATTGTTTTAGTCTCTGACAAAAACCTTGGTTTTATTTTCCTGGAATTATAATAATACATAACTTATAATCTTAATAGGAGCGAAATTATACTAGTATAAATTATAACTGGACAGGACTGATAAAAATTATTAGTAATAATGAAAATAACCGATACAAAGAACTAGCCGATTTTTTAAAAACCCGGAGGGCAAAAATTCTTCCATCCCAGGTAGGGCTTTCGACAGAAACGCGTCGTCGCACTCCTGGCTTGAGAAGAGAGGAAGTAGCACAGCTGGCTGGTATTGGGATAACCTGGTATACATGGCTTGAACAGGGAAGACCTATTCATGTTTCAATTCAGGTAATTGAAAGTTTATCCAGAACGCTGTTGCTTGATAAACAGGAACGGATTCATCTTTACCTTTTGGCAAACCAGCCGCTTCCTGTAGATATACCGGAATATCGGGGAACAGTAAGTCCAATACTTCAACATTTTCTGGACAGCCTATTGTTTTCTCCATCATTAGTCGTGGATCAGCGGTGGAATGTCATTGCCTGGAATAAAGCAGCATGCCTGCTCCTTGGTGATTTTAGTAAAATGAATGCCCGTGAGCGAAATATTGTTTGGGCCATGTTTACAGATGAAAAATTTAAGCAGTTATATGTAGATTGGAGTATGCATGCCAAGGGATTACTGGGCAGATTTCGTTCAACATGCGGTCAGTATATTGAAGATTCCTGGCTTGTACAGTTTATTGATGATCTTAAACACCAAAGCACGGAATTCAATTCATGGTGGTCTTTACATGAAATCAAGGGAAGCAGTGGAGTATATAAGCAATTGAACCATCCGGTTGCGGGAATATTGGATTTTGAGGTAAGTAATTTTGAAGTTGCGGATAATTCCGGCTTAACACTCATTGCACATACTCCATTATCCGATACCGCTGAAAAAATGAAATCATTAATTGAATAGTTTTTAGATTAGGAATAGCAAAGGCTATATTGACATTTGAATTCAACTGTAAAGCTGGTTATTGCAATAGCCCTTTTCCCGCTTTTGAGCCGGCCAAAATCGGGAGAAACCGTGGCGAACAGGTTTCGCCCCAGAAGCAACAATGATTGCTTAGAAGCTTTGTATAAAGCAAAAATGAGTGACTTAATAGAAAGGCACATGCGGAGTTAGTCCTCTGCGTGTGCCTTTAAAAAAACCCTTGTTTTAGATTTTAAACCTTGATACTGCCTTTGTAAGTTTCTCTGAGTTTAATTCTGTCTCTTTCATCAACTCTGCGACTTTGGCAGCTTTTTGCATTACATCGGATGCCTTTTCTGCAATGTTCTGTGTGCCTTGAGCCTCTTCATTATTAGATAAGGTTACTTCGTTAATGGCTCTGGTCATACTTTGTATCGATGCCAATAATTCCTCTGCAGTCGCACTAAAATCAGTAACTAAATCCTGAATAGATTCTGCATCACTATAATATTGTTCTCCTATTCTTACCAATGAATTATAGTCATTAATAACCGTTGTATCTATGAAACTCAAAGCTTTTTCAGAGTTCTCTGTCAAGCTTTGTACTGAACTGACTACAAGTTTTGTAACATCTTGAATTTCGGTAACTGTTTTTTTAGAATCTTCAGCCAACTTACGGATTTCCTCTGCAACTACTGCGAAACCTTTTCCGGATTCACCGGCTCTTGCTGCTTCTATTGCTGCATTTAGTGCAAGAAGGTTCGTTTGTGAGGTAATCTGAAGTATTGATTCTGTCAGTACGCCTATCTTTTCCACTGCCCTCGACTTTTCAATAGAGGTACGCATATCCTTCTCGATTGTTTCACGTATATCATATGCATTTCTTTGAGATATTACAGCACTGTCCTTTAATTTCTGTGCACGGTTACTGATTTCCTCTGCAAATAAAGAACCTTTCTGTGCTTTTGTTGCAATTGAGTCTACGGCATCTTCTATTTCTGCTGATGTAGCGTTCATTTCCTCAGTTGATGCAGATGTTTCCTGCATCCCAGCAGACATTTCCTCTGTAGTTGCTGATACATCTTCTATCTGTGAAGCTAAATCATTTAAGTTTTTTGATGAAATCGTTACATTCTCTTTTACTTTGCTGGCCTCATTAATAAAATCCTGAATAATTGACCGTACAGAGTTGCTCATAATATTTACAGACCTTGCAAGCAAACCGACTTCGTCTTTCCTTTTTTGAAGTTTAGCGGGCAATTCCTGTGTAAAATCTGCATTTGCCAAGGTATCCAAGTGATTTGCGGTTAGTTTTATCGGCTTTGCTACAAAGACTGCCAGTATAATTGATATAATAATTATAAGCAATGCACAGAGAATTATATTAATAATTATTGCCGACTTGGAACTATTAAGGTCTGCAAATACTTCGGTCGAAGGAGCAGATACCACAACCTTCCACCCGGTAAGTGGTACTGTAGAATATGATGCGGTTACATTCTTGCCATCATCATTTTTGTATGTAACAAATCCCTTTTCTTTTGACAATATTTCGTCTTTAAATATCTTTTGTGTATTTGTGTCCTTCATGTAATCCTTATAATTTTTCCCAATTCTATCCGGTTTATTATAGAATACATAATCCCCTTTAGCGGACAGCATCATAGCACTTCCGGTTTTTTCAATCTTTACTGAACCAATTGAATTTTGTAAGGCTTTAACGTTAATCTGAGCAAAAATTGCACCTCTGAAATTACCACTTTCGTCAAGGACGGGTATTGCTATACTGGTAACATTGCTTTTGGTTACCTTACTTACAAGAATATCACCTACGTATGTTTTTTTTGTGCTTTTAACTTTTTGAAAATACTCTCTGTCCGCAAGGTTGATAAAAGTGTTATTGATTACATTGATAGCATTGCCGTCATTATCAACAAATACAGCTGTCTCAAGTTCTGGGTCACTTTCGCGAATGGGTTTAAGCACGGAATTTATATCTTTATAGCCTGCTGTTTTGAACTCTGGGTGGGCTTTAAGTATATTTTCAAATATAGAAACCTTGTTGTTAATCCAAGAATTTATAGTGCTGGAACCGGATATGGCCAATTGATTTTCCTCTTTTTCTATATTTTTAGAAACCGTGCTGCTTAAACGGCCTGATAGAAATAAAGACATACTTATAAGAGGAATAAGTGCTACGCACATTATAATGAGCATTAACTTGAATTTCAATGAATAGATATTTTTCATGATTCTTCCCCCTAAAATGTTAAATATAATTAGATGTTGTTTAAATCGATTTAATGCAAAAACTTAAATACGTCAATTTCGTGTTAATAGTAGGAAAACTCACAATGTACTATAAATTTTTAAAAATATATTTTCATTTCTTTTCTAAAATTAAGGTAATGTCTTATTACTTTTCTTTGAATTATGTGCCTTGCCAGCTAATATTCATTGATGATAATCCTCCTAAATAGGTTGTTTAGTAATCGTAAAGAATTGCTTATAAAGAATTGATGTGTTTATTATTCGACGTAAATATACAAAATCCTTCATTCAAATGAGTATTTTGGGGTGGAAGATATTTGCTTACTATCTGTAGAACTATTTTGTTGGGCCATATGGTATTCTTGAGTAAAAAAAATTACCCACATTATTATGATGTGGGTAATTTTTATGAATTCCTTGTTTTCGGTTTGAGAATGAGCTAGCAGCTTACAGCTGCCGCAGAGCGTTTAAATCAACATCCATTAGCTTAAAAAAGTATAATATTGTTTGCGGTCCTGTTCATCACCATAAAGATTAACAGACAGGTCATTTTCTCACCAAAGCTGCTTACTGCCATTTGCATAGAAAATATAAATGGCTTGCTGCCAATTTTACATTTACAATTTATGAAACTGCCTACAGAAAATCTTCTGAAAATGGAAGATGAGTGATTATATCAGGCTTACCCAATCTCTCCTACCATAGAGTATTCTGATAATAGTCACTGTTTTATACTCCTCAGAAACCACATAAAATACTATGTAGTTATCTATCAATATTTTACGTATGCCTATCTTGGACAGCCTTTCATCTGATACCAATGAATTTCTTAAAGGCAGAGCCTCCAATGTTAAGATTGCATCACCAATTTTGCCGACAACCTTCTTGGCAATGGCGGGTTCTAAAAGTTCTGTCGCAATGTATCTGCCTATTTCATACAAATCCTTTTCTGCCGGCTCAGTGATTTCGATATGGGATTTACTCATCAGTCAACTCTTTCTGTATGTCTGCAAATGCCTCAGTAAAAGGTCTTACTTTTTTATCCTTCATTGCTTCCATACCCTCATCAAGTAATTTATAGAGTTCGAATCTACCGACAAGCCGTTCATAGGTTTCAATACTCATCACAGCTAGATCGCCCTGCCCATTTTTTGTAATATAAACGGGTTCCCCGTATTGGTGGCAAAACTGAGATATTTCATTATATTTATTCCTTAAGTCCGAACTTGGTCTGATTGATGGCATGTGTGCTACCTCCTGTTTTTACATATCAATATTATATCGTAATTTTGATATCACATCAATTTTTAGTATGAGGTAAAGTGTCATTTGTTATACGAGATAACTACTTTGATGTAACGTGAGTAGAAAAACAAAAAAATTACCCACGTTATTAAGACGTGAGTAATTTTTACGCATAAATTTAATCTTTATTCCAGCTTTTGAAATCAAAAGCTGTGTAAAAGTCATCACTCATGCGGCACTATTTTACTGAGCCAATATCTTGAACTACATTAAACAGGGCTTTATTCCGATATATTCTTTCTTTACCAACCATTTGAGATGTAAGAAAACCATATTCTTCAAGTAATGCTAAATATCCTGAAGCAGTTTTTCGTGATACGCCTAAGCCGCTTTCGATATAACTGATTTTTGTATAGAATTCATAAAACAAAAGGTCAATTAATTCTCTGGAATATACCTTTGGAAGTTTTGATTTTATTTCTTCTGAGGTGCAGCTTATAACTGAGTTAATCCTCTTTATAAGCTGCAAAGTTTCGTCTGAGGTTTGTTCTATTCCTTCCAATATATATAAGATCCAATCTTCCCAACTGTTATTTATTCTTACATCTTGCAGCAGTCTATAATACGCGGATTTATTACGAATTATGTACTTGCTAAGATATAGTATAGGACTGTCCAGTAATTCTTTTAAAACAAGGTACAATACACTAATAATTCTTCCAGTTCTCCCATTTCCATCATAAAAAGGATGAATACATTCAAACTGATAATGTATTATTGCAAGTTTAATAAGTACATCTACATTGTCATAATCTTCATTTATATAACGTTCAAGATTTGACATAAGAGATAGAATTTCATGTTCACCAGATGGAGGTGTATAAACTATTTCTCCGGTGGTTTCATTTTTTAATACAGTTCCAGGTAATTTCCTTATTCCGGACTTGTTTTTCTCTATATATCCCTGGATTTCTATAATCATATTGGTAGTAAGCATTCTTTTTTCTTTAACAAGTTCGTACCCATGCCACAAAGCTGTTCTGTAATTTACAACGTCTTTAGCTGAAGGACTATTATAGCTGGATTGGGCCATAGCCTTAAACAACTCATCATGCGTTGTAATTATATTTTCTATTTCTGAACTATCTTTTGCTTCATTTATAGTAACAGCATTTATAAGCATATTTTTATTAGGCATTGTATCAGCATAGCCTTTAAGCTCCGCTAAAGACCTGTGTGATCTTGCAAGTTGTTTAAGAACTCGTTTTGTTTCAATATCAGAAGTAGGCGGCAATGGCTTAAGATTTGAATGATTCATATCTTTTTACCTCCCTTTGGGTACATTATATATGAATTTACTTCCTACATCAATATTACGTGGGTAAAAAATTTAAAAAATTACACACGTTATTAAGATGTGAGTAATTTTTACGCATAACTTAATCATTTTTACCGCTTTTGAACCGGCCAAAAGCGGGGGAAAAGCCGTCACTCAAGCCGTGAAGGCTTCAAAGCATGGGCGCGACGGATTCCGTGACAGAGATTCCAGGCTTCCATCTTTACCTTTGTCCGGCCGTTTCCAATGGCATCCGTTCCATACCCAACTGAATCTGCCGTCCTTGGCAGATTCGCCGGACTCTGATTGATGTCAGTAGGAATCTCTAGGTCACTCCACCAAGCGCCTTCAGGGCAAGTTTTGCGGGTGGCCGTACAGAACTTTGTAAACAAAGTTCTAACGTTGCCGCTTCGAAGAATTTGCCCGCATCCCCGCCCATTGAAAGCTGAGCTGGCAGGTATTGAAAACAAAGTTATAAAATAAGTTTTGCAGTAAAAATCTCCTACAACGCCACTGTTAAGTGTTTGAAAAACACTTCTTTATGCATTCAGTGAAAAAATTGACGACGCGGGAAAATGGACTGGATGGAGATTTTAGGTGCATATGAGCCATGGATGGGGAATATGCACCGACCGCCAAAGGAACATTTTTGAACTGTAAAATGCATAGAAGTTTTTTCACTGTGCCCTAGCTGGCCTCCGCGGCGAGCGGCGACTTTTCCGCCCATTTTCGTCGTTGAAAAGGGGCAAAGAAGATTTGTTTTTTGTATCGTGCAGGGTAGAAGTTACCGGGATATACTTGTGTTTCGAAGTGTATTAGTTCCTTGTTTCCGGTTTTAGGAATGGGAGAGAAGGTTCATTAAATATAATTTGTCATACACATAAAAAGAAGACCCTTGATTCCTCAAGGGTCTTCTTTTGGCGCGCCCAGCAGAGATCGAATCCACAACCTTCTGATCCGTAGTCAGACGCTCTATCCAGTTGAGCTATGGGCGCACACTATAAA
>JAEWTV010000094.1 GCA_023397675.1 Bacillota bacterium
GATGGGACTTTTTCTGGCGTCAAAACTGACGAGGCTTGCACTTGGGGCGGCCCAAACCGCTCTGGCCGCGGGAGAGGCCTGCCGCACCGGCAAAAAAATAGAAAAACGGGTGCGGGAAGCCCTGCGCCCCCAAAAGGAGGACGTTATCACCATGAAAAAATCGACTTTTGCAGCCATTTTGGTGTTCTTCGCTGCCATTGCCGGCGCGCTGACTGCCGCTTATATGTATCTGCGCCGCCGCGAGGCCGAGCTGGATGAATATGAGCAGCTCCTGTTCAGTGAGGATTTCAGCCATGAGGAACCTGCGGCGGAAGAAACCGCCGCAGCGGACGAGGCGGATGACGCCGAGGATGACATCGCGTTTTAAGCGCGGACGCTCCGCAGCATCTGAAACAGAAAAACGCCGGAACGGTCTGCGGGCCGTTCCGGCGTTTCAATTTGTCAAAAAACTTTGCTTTTCCGCCCAACTGCTTTACGAACGGAGCCTCACGCGCCTGCGGGCGCAGCCGTCACCCCATTCTTCCGGAATACTCTTTCACTTATGCCTCGTTCAACGCAGCGAAACGCCTCCTCAGCCTGCACGCATCCGGCGGCATATGCTCTGTCCTATTCGACAAAGGAATGGGATAAAATATAAAATTCCTCCTGCGAGGGCTGCCATTTTTTCTCCAGCTTTTCCAAAGTATCGTCATACCTTTGGGCTTCTTCCTCTGAAAACGCCATCACAGGGCTATCGCGATAGACCCATTTGCGCCCATCCAGCGCGCCGGGAACAAGCTCCTTCACCAGCATGGCCGCGGGGTAACGTCCGTTATCCGCGCAGACGTTGAACTTTTTGCAGCTTTTAAAGCCTCGGGCCACATAGTTCGCCGGACTGCCGAAAATAACAATAACGTCATAGCCCAGCGCGGCCGCTTTTTCAAAAGACGTTTCCATAAGCCGCCTGCCATAGCCCATCCGCTGATATTCCGGCGCGATGCAGACAGGGCCGAACGTGAGGATCTCTTTTTCCTTCCCCGCCGCGTCGGAAAGCTTCGCCTTTGTGTACAGAATGCTGCCGATCACCCGGCCGTCCAGTTCCAGCACCAGGTCCAGCTCCGGAATAAAGTCCTCGTGGCCGCGCATGACCCGCGCCAGATAATGCTCGGTGCAGCCGGGCACATAAAGGTTGTAAAACGCTTTTCTTATGAGCTCTTCCACATGCCTGTGGTCGGTTTCTTTTTCATTTCGTACAATCATTCTTCAGAATGCTCCTTTTCTCCCGCGCGCAGCATGCTCAAACCACACCGCCCACAGATACCAGCCCCATGGACACCGCAAAGGTAACGGCCGCCAGCACCACGATGGATGCCCCGATACACACGCCCGTGAGGATCAGTCCCGCACGCGCCAGGCTCCGTCGGCTCTCGTTGCCCCGGGCCGCATAAGCCCATTTCAGCATCAGAACAAGGTTGAGCACCGGCACGCAGAGGGCCAGCAGGATACCCACACATTGCCCTGTTGTCAGGGGAATCATATCTTCCGGCGGGATGGGAGGGTCGGCAGGCGGCATTTTTTCACGCTTTGCGCGGCGGCGCTTCCGCCCGGGCCGGGCAGCATCCTCCGACGCCGGATTTTCCTGTTCCGGGCTTCCGCCTTCGTCCAAAGGCATGCTTTTCCGCGCAGACGCGGAACGCGCCTGCGCCGCGTTCTGCGCCGCGTCCGCCTGCAGCGCCGCGCGCGCCCCGCAATTTTCACAATACAGCGCGTCCTGCGCAATGGGTTCGCCGCATTTCTCGCAGATCATACCGGGTCCTTTCCGTGCTCATGCACATCCAAAGTAAAGCGCCGGTCCACCGGCGCGGATAAAATGATCTGGGTGCTCGTCTGCCCCAGCTTCTGAAAACGGTTGATAAGATGCTCCAGCTCATGGATGCCCGCGCAGCTCACCTTCACAATAAAGCTGTGGCTGCCCGTAACATGAAAGCATTGCGCCACGCCGGGCTGATTCTCCACCATCGTGATGAAATACTGCCTGTCGGCCGGAGCGACGGAAATACTGATCAGCGCGTCGATATGGCTTTTCGGCTCGGCGTCGCCCAGCACTACGGTGTAGCCTGCGATCACGCCCGTCTTTTCCATGCGGCGGATGCGCTCGCTCACAGCCGGGCTTGTCAGCGATACCTGGCGGGCGATATCCTTTACCGTCATGCGGCCGTCGGCCGACAGCAGGCGCAGTATTTTGCGGTCCAGTTCATCCATGCGGGACAAGCCTCCAATGGTAAAATCTTAATGTTTTAAAGCTGTTTTTCAAAGAAAAGTTACAAAATAAATATTTTGAATCCACTTTCGCAGTTTTCTTAATTATATAATGAATTTTTTCGTTTGTAAATGTTTTTATTAAGCATTCTTCCGCTTTCTTCTTTTGACAAATAAAGCAAAAGGAGTATACTAAAGCTACTGAATTTGATTACACCAAACTTATTTATACTTTCCCACCCCTCTATGCAAAAAGCGCTGCCGCCAAGCAGCGCTTTTTGCTTTGTATATAAAAATTGCGGCCCGCGCCCCTTTCCGGCGGCGCGGGCCGTTTTATCCGCCTCAGACCAGATACGGTGTAAAACGGTGCAGATCCATCGTTTTGACAATGCCTTCCAGATACACGCCTTCGGGACGGTACTCCTCTGTCAGGACAGTGCCATTCTCCCGCATGGGCGTAGCCTCTCCCAGTTTATCATAGGGCAGCAGCACCGCGATGCGCCGCACGCGGCCCGCCAACGCGGCGTCCAGGCGTGCCAGCAGCGCGTCCAGCCCCTCGCCCGTCACCGCGCTGGTGCGCACGGCCGAAGTATCGAACAGCGCCGCGTTCTCCACACGGTCACATTTATTGTACACAACGATCTGCGGGATATCTCCACAGCCCAGCTCGCCCAGCACGTCGTCCGTCACGGCCAGCTGCGCGGCAGCCTCCGGGTCCGAAGCGTCGCATACTTTCAGAATCACGTCCGCAAAGGCGGCCTCCTCCAGCGTGCTTTTGAACGCCTGCACCAGATTGTGCGGCAGCCGGCTT
>JAEWTV010000006.1 GCA_023397675.1 Bacillota bacterium
TTCCAAATCTGTGTGGCGGGGAAGTAAGATTTCGGCATAATAATCCTCCTTATGCAAACACAAAAGACATTCCGATGGAAAATTGCAACGCAATCTTCCGGTGAATTGCGTACAATCAACTTTTACAGGCAGCGCCGGGACGAAAGCCCCAGCGCTGCCTGTATATACGCTCATGCGCTGTAAGCGCAAAGCGCCACGGCCAAAGCCAAGCAGTATTATTTCAACTTCTACTAATACGTTTTATCGCCTTATACATTCCCTCTGCTATATGCCGGCGGCATCTTTTCCGCACAATTGCCAACAGTCAGAGGGCACACAGCCGTATCGTCTCCTGTCAGAATCCAGTCAATCGATATACGATAAACTCATCCGCCGATTCATCGGGGCGCTCCTCCGTCATGCCAATCAGAATACTGCCGTCAGCCATCACAGAAGCAGAGCTCATCCAGGGATAGCTGGTGCCGAACAAATCGGAATCCTCCGCGCTGCCGATAAACGTACCATCCGGCGCCCAGAACAGAACGGTGCGCATATTGCCGTCCAGCGCCATATAACCGTTAGCAGTCTCCACCACAGCAGTCACGCTGCCCAGAGAATCGTCTTCGCCAAATTCCGTGCCGCCAAGCTTTGTCTGCAATACGCCCGACAAATCATACACAAAAATAGTATGCTCGTTATTTTCAACAGCACCGCCCGCCACAAAAATGTGGTCCTCGCTGATGCTGATGCTGCTGATCATATCCACTTCCGGAAAAGCCCAAGGCTCTGTCTGCATTTCCGTGCCGTTCAGTATGATTTTTTCAACTTCGGAGCCTGTAAAATAGGAAATACCCCAATCACCGGAAGGGTGCATGATCACATAATCGGGGCCATCGTGTGAAAAAAGCGTGGCTCCATCTCTCACTGCGACAAATGATTCCATAAACTCCGAAAGATATAAGGTACCATTCTGTGCTACGCTCATGGTCGAATATTCTTCACTGTCCAGCGCAATTTCATCCTCAAAGGCCAGCGCGGAACCGTCAAAGGCGTGCCGCCGCAAAACACCGTCTGTCAGCGTGTAAACCTTATCCCCGGCCATGGAGACACCGGTATCAAATATATTCCGCACAACGATGGACTCATCGATAGGTAGCTGCTGCACGGTAACGTTGTAGCTTCCGACCGTACAGGACAACGGCCCGTCCATCAGAATCGGCTCGCCATTCCAAGGCCAGTGCGGATCGATATTCCCGGTATCCGTCAGGTTGAACTGTAACGTGTTCAAAAGTTGGCCAAGGCGCGGGTCATCCACGGCGCCCTCCGCCTGTACATAAACAGTGGCGCCTGCGCCCTCCCCCCGGCCATACCACGAGCGGTAAGCGCTGCCCCAGCTCTCGCCCTCTTTCATGTAGCAGTCAACGCCGCCTACATTTTCAGTAGGCACTGTGCCATTTTCCACAATATCTCTCATATCGCCTATTGAATAAAGATTATCACGGTAACTTGCAGGCCCCTCCAGCGTGGCATCAATTCTGACGGATAGCGTATCGCTTTCGGGATCATCCTCTTGAGGAATGTGCAGGGTAACATAAGCATAATAACCTTCGCTTATCCCCATGTCGTCTTCTTCGCTGTATACCCAGTCCTCTGGATAAGTAACCGACCAGAATTCTGTCTCCAGCAAAGTTCCGTCCGCCTGCGTTGGCGCAGAAGATGCGGGCTCGGAAACGCCGCCCAGAGCACCCTGCAGCTTATCGGCGGCATCTCCGTCATCCTTGCCGCCGCATGCAGCAAGAGACAGCAACAGCATCGCCGCAAGCAAAATACTCAACAGCTTCTTCATGTATGTACACTCCTTTATGTGTTCTGTCCAACGTGTATTCGGTGGTGTGACCGCGCAAACAGCGCCTATAAAAAGCCTCAGCCGCCCATAGCTCCGCCGCAGTATTCACAGCAGCCGTTTGCATTGGGCATCGTTGTGGCTCCGCACCAGGGACAGGTCGTCGCCGTTTTGGGCGCGGCCGCAGCCGCGGCTTCCTCCCGCACCTGCGTGCGAATCTGTGTTAGAGCCGCTCGAATCTCTTCCGCCATAGCTTCACACTCTACATAATCAGGATTGTTGCGGCGCTCCTCCAGTGTGGGAGCAGTAGTGGAACCCGGCAGATTCTGTGCCATTCCGGGCCTTGCTCCCATCATGCCGGGACGGTTTGTTCCCATGCCGCCCAAGGGCATCCCTCTTCCATAAAAACGCCCCGCATCCACTTCGATGCTGGAAGAATTGAGCTGGAAGGTGATCTCATCAAAGTAAGGAGAGTTCACGTTGATGGTGAGATAAAAATCATAAGAGAACGTATACCGCGGAGGTGTGTAGCTGACGTGCCTGGTATGGCCTTCTTTGTCCTCGACCTCGCGTTCCTCCTCGTGCCGGTTTTCCCGCACATCCACAATGCACCCGGTCACCTGATCAAAGCGCAGCACATCCGGGTTTGCGGCGACCAGGTCGCGTGCCGAGGTGACCATGAATTTTCCGGCATTTTCGTCAAGCAGCACCTTGGTCCCCCGGCCCAACGTACGGGTCGTGTGGAATGCGGCAACAGCATCCCTGTTCTCCTCACGATATGCCAGTTGTTCGCGAATCTGCTCCAGCGTGCTGGAACGCCGGTCGCTGAAAAAAGGAGACAGCTTGGCAGCACAGTTTTTACACATATTGCCATCCTCCAGCTTACGGTTGCCCAAAAGCCCAATCTCTCCGCCGCAAATGCCACAAATTTTCTTTTCAAACATTTTTCCGAAAATTCCCATAATCAATTTCCATCCTTACTATACAATTCTTGCCAGAGGCTCCCGTCAACGGAGCCTCTGGCTGTTTGGACTGTTATG
>JAEWTV010000007.1 GCA_023397675.1 Bacillota bacterium
TTTTTTCTCAATAATATAGTTCGCCAGTTCAATAGCCCTCTCCTCAATATAGTCCTTCAATTACGGCCCCCCTCTACTTAATGTCATACATTCAACGAAGTATAAACAACGATATATATATGTAAGTGATATGGTTTACTACAGTATATATATGCGGCTATGAGAGGGTATATGAATAAAGATGGGAAGCACAATAAAAGGTGTTATCCTAAAATCATTATTGGTTTTAAGACAGCACCTTACATTCTTTATATACTATTTGATTTTATCTATCCTACTTAAATGTAAATGATTTAAATAAATTCTGTACTTCATGTAGAGATTCTTTAAAACCCGCCTCTGTACCACCGGAAGTGATTACATATAGCATATTGTTTTTTATGAAATAAGTAGAACTAAAACTCATTTTTGTTCCTCCAACGGCTGCTGTATATTCATGGCTAATTGCATCATTACCGCCTATCAATAATTCTTTTTTAGAAACAAAATTAACACCAGAAAGTGACTCACTGATCTGTGAAACGGCACTTTTATCATAATCTTTCACATTGGTTTGGTTAGGAAGTTTTTCTACAGCAAGATTAACAGTATAGATATTTGAAGGATCTGTACTGCTTGCGGTAAACGCAACAATTATGCCATTGCCAATACTTATCTTTTGCCATTCCTTTGGATATTCAAAGCTAAAACCATATTCTGAATTTGTATATACCTGATTATCTGTAGATACTGGTTTTGAAACAGAATCAGATTTACCGGGATTTATTGTAATTGTTCCATCACCCGACCCATCATAGCCCACCTCAGCACCTAATGCATCTGAAATTGCTCTTACAGGTAAATATGTTCTGTTATTGTAAACTATCGGATATATTCTGCTTCCATCAGATTCTACAGGCTGAAGCCTATTTCCATCAACACTTATTGTAACACCACTGTTTAAATACGCTGTTACTTTTGTTAACTTCCCACCTGCATAAACACCAACCGAAAGTGACATTACAGCTACTAAAATAAATGCTGCAACCAACTTTTTCTTCATTTTTCTACCCCCTGAGTTTATAATAATTACCATTAGTAATACGCAATTACATATTATGTATTAATATGTATATATTATTACTCAAAGAATAGCTAGTCAATAAAAAAGCAGGCATTTTATGCCTGCAGCCACTGTAATTAGGTATTATTTTGATCCTGCCTTCAAATAGTTTACAAACCTACTGCAGGTATCAATTACATTTCCAAATATATTGATTTTCTTTTTATATTCCATCGTAACAAATTCATTAAAAATTTCACTATCCTGCTGCAAAAAGTATTCCTGGCTGTTAATTACAAGATCCGGAGGCGTAACCCTTTTCAAATAACTCCCATCAGCCTTCAATTCCCTAGCCTTTTCATTATCGGATAACATAACAATCAGCATATTGTAAATCCTGTCAGATAGATACCGATCCAAAACAGGGCAGGCTATTTCAACACGTCTTTCGGTATTTCTTGTCATAAAATCAGCAGATGATATATAAATCTTTCTATCCTGGCCATCCCCGAAAGCAAAGATTCTCGAGTGCTCCAGAAATCGTCCGACAATGCTGATAATTGAAATATTTTCAGTTGCATTTTCAACTCTTGGAAGGATGCAGCATATTCCGCGTACTATCATATCAATCTTAACACCAGAGTTAGAAGCTTCAGACAGTTTATCTATGATTTCCTTGTCAGTTATTGAATTGATTTTAATAATTATTCTTCCTTCACTGCCCTTTTCAATTTCTCTGTTTATCATTGTAATCACTTTGCTTTTGAAACTGCTTGGGGCTACAAACAGATGCTTATACTCACCATTGAGATTCCCAAGATCCATATTCTTAAAGAAATTTGCTGCGTCTATCCCTATCTCATCACTTGCAGTAATTAGTGCCAGATCGGTATACAGTTCGGCTGTTTTTTCATTATAATTTCCTGTCCCAATTTGAGTTATATATTTGAGTTTTCCAGCTTCCTTCTTTGTAATTAGGCATATCTTTGAGTGAACCTTATAACCTCCAAATCCGTATATAACCCTGCAGCCTGCCCTCTCAAGCCTGTTTGCCCATTCTATATTATTTTGCTCATCAAATCTTGCCCTCAGCTCCATCAAAACAGTTACTTCCTTACCGTTCTCAGCAGCCATTATAAGGCTTTCAGCCAGTTTTGACTCCCTGGCTATCCGATATAGAGTAATTTTTATCGAAATAACGCTGCTGTCACTGGCAGCCTGCCTTACCAGGTCTAAAAACGGTTTTATGCTCTCATATGGGTAGGAGAGAAGCAAATCCATTCTTTCTGCAACCTTAAGCATGCTTTCATTTTTAATAAGATAGTGCGGATGTTTGGGAACCATTTTGGAGTAGAAAAGTTTGGATTTAATACCTTCATCTATTTTCAAAGCTAAATCAAAGATGTACGACATATCTAACGGAGATTCACTGATAAATACCTGTTTTTCCTTTAAATTGAGTTTAGTACAGAAAAAACCTTTCAAATCCCTGTTTATTCTGCGCTGCACTTCAAGACGGACAGGTGCCAGCCTGTTTCGCTTCTTGAGTATTTCCTTCATGTACTGCCTATAATCCACGTCTTCATCGACAAGACCTACTTCAGGGGCAATATCTGCATTTCTTGTTACACAGATAACTGTTTTTTCAGTTACATCATAAATATCAAATATCTGTTCTGCATAATAGAGAATTATATCTTCAACCAGTATGTAACATACACTGTCTCCCGGCAGGAACACTACTCTGTTGAAATTGGAGTTTACAGGTATCAGCCCATAAAGGTCTTTACCCTTTTTACTCAGAATAGTAGCTATATAAAGCATTTTATTGGGAAGATGGGGGAAAGGGTGGTGAGTATCTATTATTTGCGGTGATAATAGCGGCTGAAGCTCACTAATAAAGTATTTGTCGATAAATTTCCTGTCTGTCTGATCAAGTTTTTCAACAAAAGTCCTGCGAATTTCAAAATTCTCAAGACCTTTGGTAATAGTTCTAAATGTAGAATCTTTAAGTACATATAACGGCCTTACAGCATTAAAAATACTGTCCAGCTGTTCCTTTGCACTCATTCCGGATTTATTATCTACCGGCATACTATCAAATAAAGTCTGGTCATACAGACTTCCAACCCTTATCATAAAGAATTCATCAAGATTGCTGACAAATATTGATAAGAATTTTAACTGTTCGAACAAAGGATTGCTTTCTGATACAGCTTCCTCGAGAACACGCTGATTAAATTTGAGCCAGCTTAATTCCCTATTTACCGTATAGGTATTAATATTTTTATCAGAAGTCTTATTCACATTTTTCCCCTGCCAATACTTTTGAAATAAGATATCCTTCTCTGACGCCATACTTGCTTACAATAATTCTTTGCGCACCGGTGCTTTTGGTTATTTGTTTGAGAATTATCATACCTGGAATAATGGTATGGACTCTTTCTGGGACAATTTTAAGAAATGTTTTATAAAGTTTTTTACAACTATCCTTCGAATCTTTTATCATATTCTTTATATTGTCAGAGTTAATTTCAAAGGAACCATTATCGGTAAACTCTCCGCATACCTTTTTAACTGCTCTGATTGTACCCCCTGCACCATAAATGCAGTCGACCGTTATATCTTTAAGCCATTCAACCTTATCAAGTTCTGTTTTTATAACAGACTTAATTTTTTTTCGTTCTTCCCTTGATGGCTGGAAACCTTCTATGTATTTAAGATATAAGTTCAGACAGCCTATAGGGAGACTTACTTCATTAACTACATGTCCGCCTTCAAAATATAATAATTCTGTACTGCCTCCTCCTATATCAATAAACAGCCCCGTATTTATATCTTCAGTACCGTAGGTCGCGCCATAAAATCCAAATAGCGCTTCTTCGTCACCTGTCAGAACATCAGGCCTCAAACCAGTCTCTGTCTCTATCTTTTTTATAACATCTTCCGTATTAGCAATATTTCTTAGTGACGCGGTAGCAAATATATTTAGCTTTTCTATATTGAAATCGCTGGCAAGTTCTTTAAATGAGTTTATGGTTTCACAAGCCTTATTGATTCCTTTTTCAGACATAACACCTTCCTCTACATAACCAACAAGACCTGCAAAGCTTTTTTCGTTAAGCAGAAGTTTGAATGTCTTGTCTTCTGCCTTATATATTGATAACCTTATAGTGTTAGAGCCCAAATCTATTATTCCATAAAGCATAAATGTTCCTCCGAAGATAACTTTAATGTGATTCCTTTTTCTCTTTAATTCTACTATTTATTCACATTACAAATCTTTAAGAGGGGGTAAACTTCTTGTAAATTCACTGTTAAAACATTTAATAATCATCCTGTGGGCAACAACTAATGTTAAATTGTTCAAATACAAAAAAGGAGCACAGCCAAAAGGCTGTGTCCCCGTCTTACATATGTGTTGATTATTTAATATTAGGTAAATATGTCATTGGACTTACAATCTTATCGTTCTTGCGTACTTCAAAGTGCAAGTGAGGCTGTTCTGAAACCTCAAAGTTTGCCGTATTTCCCACAGAACCTATCACATCACCCTGTTTTACCTTTTGATTAGGTACAACCATGGTTTCTGCAGAAAGGTTTGCATATACAGTCTTTATTCCGTTGGCATGCTGAATTATTACAATTGTGCCATAACCGGGGTCACTTTTGATTTCATATACAACTCCATCTGCGGCAGCCTTTATCGGTGTACCTCTTTCAGCTCCCAAATCCACACCGCTGTGTGTTGTCCACTCTTCAAGAGTTTTTGAATAAACTAGCTTGTCCTCGGCATATTCAAATGTTATGCTGCCTGATACAGGTACTGCAAGCTTTACAACCTGGGATGAGGTATTTGATTTTCCAGGTGTAGTGCCTGAATTTTTATCCTGTGTTGAAGGAGTTGTTTTTGATGGCGCAGCCTTATCATTGGTTTTTGTCTGAGTAGTTGTAGATTTTGTACTTACTGATGACTGATCCGGCTTAGTTGACTTACCCACAGCACTCTTGTCGGAATTTTCCTGTGCCATCTTCTGCATATCTATATCCGGCGTGGTTGAATTGTGTGTTGTAACAAATACTGCAACAGTTCCCACTACAGCTATGCAGAGTATCAGTACTATATAGAATCCCTTTTTATCTAGAAATTCCATTATTCCTTTCTTAGAAAATTTCTTTTCTGGAAACAGCTTTTTCATATCCACATTTTCCA
>JAEWTV010000023.1 GCA_023397675.1 Bacillota bacterium
AGAGATCGAATCCACAACCTTCTGATCCGTAGTCAGACGCTCTATCCAGTTGAGCTATGGGCGCACACTATAAAAAGTAAAACTGCCGGTGGGCAGTTTACCTCGCAACAAGTATTATAACCGAAAAGCTGCTGTGTGTCAATCGATGAGGGCAATTAAGTTTTTCCAGCCCGTATACCTATTTCCTTATCATTGCTTTTAACAGTTTGAATCCGCCCCTGATTCTCTTACCGTTGAGCATAAGCAGCAGAGCATCAGCCATTTCAGCAGTGAATATAGTTCCATTCATGGATACAATGTTCCTTAAAGGCGCCTGGGGCAGCATCCGTATATTCATATTTTGAGCCAGTATTGCATTTTCATCATCCCCGGGTACTTGTCTTTTCATTTCCTTCATGCCTTTATTGTACATAATCTTACCGATAAGAGTTCCTCTCATATCGTCAATAGTTGAGCTCCAGGTATAAAGCTCTTTTGCTGAACGGTTTTTGGCAGGGAGCTCACTTCCATATAAAGCGGTAAAGGCTTCATCACTTGCGACAAGCTCTCCATCCTTCATATAATAACCTTTTAATTTGTCTGCGGGATAATCCTGTGTTTTATCATCTGAAGTAACATTAATAATCTTTGAAAGCCTTATGTCTCTGCTGGAGGAGCCTACAAGAATTTCATACTCACCGCTTTCAACACACCAGTCCTTGTCCTTTACACTATAATAAGCAAAGGATCTCTTATCAAGTGTAAGTTCTGCCTTTTTCTCTTCGCCCGGCTGTAGGAATATCTTTTCGAAGCCTTTGAGCTCTTTTTCAGCCTTAAATACTGTTGATTCCACATCATGCACATAAAGCTGAGCAACCTCGGCGCCTGCTGTTTTACCTGTATTTTTAATCTTAAATGATACTGTAAGAGTATCATTGTCTGTAATGTTTTCAGAGGAAACACTTAAATCGGAATATTCAAAGGCCGCATAGCTGAGTCCGTGTCCAAAGGGGAAGAGTACCGGCTTTTTGGCGGTATCGAAGTAGCGATAGCCCACATATATGCTTTCTCTGTATTCAACAGTCCTTGGTCCCTCGGGGAAATATTTTGAGGAAGCACTGACGGAATATTTAACGGGGTAGGTTTCTGCAAGCTTTCCTGAAGGATTTGCATCACCGAAAAGCAGGTCTACTGCAGCACTTCCGCCTGCCTGTCCCGCAAGATACATATTTAGAATGGAATTTACTTTGTCAGCCCACGGCATCTCAACAGGGGAGCCGCCTGCAAGAACAACGGCAATGTTAGGATTTACGTCTAACAGCCTGTTGATTAATACATTCTGGTTTTCCGGGAGCCTTGCATGCTCACGGTCATAGCCTTCAGACTCATAAAGGGGAGTTAGTCCGGCAAAAACGACTACAACATCTGCGCCTTTTGCTATATCACAGGCTTCATTAATGAGCGTTTCGTCCACTGCATCTATCATATAGCTGTAACCCTGTGCATATTTGAAGTCAATTTTCTGTGACTTCATAGAGTCGTATGCATTGTCCAGCTTTGACGGATTGATAAGAGAACTTCCGCTGCCTTGGTATCTAGGCCTTTTTGCCATTTCTCCGATTACAGCTATTTTAGCGGATTTACTAAGAGGAAGCAGGTTGCCGTTATTCTTTAAAAGTACCGCCGATTGTGCGGCAGCTTCCCTTGCAAGGCCATGGTTCTTTTGAATATCGAAGTCATAGTTTTCTTTAATTTTTTCACTTGCCTTTTTTATAAGTTCAAGAACCCTTAAAACTGCCTTGTCCAGATCCTTCATATAAAGCGTACCGTTATTGACGGCCTCAACAATTTTTTTGTCATTGTGCGCTACTCCACCAGGCATTTCAAGATCCAGGCCTGCTTTGACGCCTTCAACCCTTTCGTTTACCGAACCCCAGTCAGACATGACCAGACCCTCGTAACCCCATTCATCTCTTAAAATGTCGGTAAGTAACCATTTGTTTTCACTGTTTAAAGCTCCGTTAAGCTTGTTATAAGAACACATTACTGTCCAAGGCTTTGCCTTTTTTACCGCTGTTTCAAAGCTTGTAAGGTAAATTTCCCTTAGTGCTCTTTCATCTATAACTGCATTTATTGTCATTCGGTAATCTTCCTGGTTGTTTGCGGCAAAATGCTTTAGGGAGGTACCTACGCCTTTTGACTGAACGCCCTCGATAAATGCAGCTGCAATCTCACCTGAAAGATAGGGATCTTCAGAAAAGTATTCAAAATTTCTTCCGCAAAGAGGAGAACGCTTTATATTTGCACCGGGGCCTAATATTACCGAAACCTTTTCTTTAAGGCATTCATCGGCAATGCCCTGTCCTATGCTGTGTAAAAGATTTCTGTCCCAAGAACTTGCTGTTGCGCAGGCAGTAGGGAAACATGTGGAAGGTTTGCTTACATTAACCCCAAGATTTTCTTTACTCTCGGGCTGTTTTCGGAGCCCGTGCGGGCCGTCTGCAACCATTATATTAGGTATTCCAAGCCTTTCAACACTTTTGAGGAGCCAGTAATCTTTTCCCGAACATAGTCCAGCCTTTTCTTCCAAGGTAAGCTTTCCAAGTATCTCTTTCAATTCTTCCATTATATGAATCCCCCTAAATATATAGAAAATGAAATCTCATTATAATCAATTGAGTATTATTATAATACATTCAATGCATGTCCGAAATACCCAATAATTCTTAAACTGTATCCCTTGCTCTTTTAATATCTTTAATTGTAAACTTTTATTTGCTTATCCTGATTTTTTCTTATCAAACGTTAACTTTTATTGTTTAAAAAGCTACATTTTATTTTTTAGCAAACAATTTTCCATTCTCGATACTTAATTCTCAATTACACTTACATTATGATATAATAAATAAGGATTTAGGATGTTCCACTAGAAAAGGGGAAAACAATGCATTTTGAGGCTTGTAAGTCACTGATTTATTCAGATACTCTTGTACCTGACATATTTATAAATGAATACATGTCATCCATGAATGGAGATTATATTAAGGTTTATCTTCACTGTCTGCTGCTTTGCAAGCATGGTAAAAATGCGACAAACGAGGAAATAGCCGCTAAACTGTGCCTTGATGCCGGTAAGGTGAAGGAAGCCCTTTTGTTTCTGGAGTGTTCAGGAATCATTCTAAGAAATAAGGATTCCGTTCAACTGGTTGATTTAAAGGAAAAGGAAATTCAAAAGCTGTATCGCCTGAGGAATACATCAACTCCCGAAGAGGCTGCTGCCAGCTGCGAAAGGAACATAAAGCGCAACAGCACTATTGCAGCTATTAACAATAACTTTTTTCAGGGGCTTATGTCTCCTTCCTGGTACACAGACATAGATATGTGGTTTGAGCGGTATAAGTTTGATGAAGACGTAATGTATTCACTTTTCCAGCATTGCAAAACAAATAACGGATTGTCCAAAAACTATGTTGCTGCGGTTGCAGACAGCTGGTACCAGAAGGGAATTAAGAATAATTTTGATTTGGACAACTACTCCATTCAATATCAGAAGTTCAAGGACATAAAGAATAAGATATTTAAAAAGCTGAAACGCAAGGTTCCTTTTACAGAATATGAGGAAAAGTGCATTGACAAATGGGTTAACGAGTATAAATATGAATTTGAAATAATTGAGCTTGCACTTAAAAAGACCCTTGGAAGGCCTGAGGCAACTCTCAAGTACATAGATGTAATACTCAGGGACTGGTGCGATAATAACCTCCGTACAAAAGAGGAGGTTGCTGCGTACGACCTTAAAAGAAAAGGCTCCGTCAAACAACAGAGTCAGCAAAGTACAGCACCCCAAAAGGGAAATTTTGAGCAGAGAGAATACGACGACAACTATTATGACAGCTTGTACGACAATCTTAGAAAATCGGGGACTATGTAAAACCGACTATTGCTGTGCCGGTTTAGTTATGCTTCAGAACGGGATGTTCCGGTGTTTAGACCCTGTAAATTCAGCTCAGGCAAATTCAAACTCGATGAATAAAGATTTGGGGGTTCTTCCACAAAACAAACCCGGCACATAAAATATCAATTGCGTATAAATAGTTAAGGGTGAATAGATGATTAAAGATGTACATAATCAGATAAAAATAGAATATGAAAGAAGACGCAAGGCCGCTATTGACACACGTTTTGAGCATGAAAACGAGATTTATGCTAAGGTGCCGGAAGTAGCAGAGCTTGATAACAAAATAAGAAGCCTTGGCGTTAGATATAATAAGCGTATTCTGCTTGGGGGGCAGGAAAAGCAAAGAGATATGCTGTATGAACTGGACTGCCTTCGTGAAGAAAAGAAAAGACTCATGAAAGAAAACGGTTATCCTGAGGATTATCTTGAAACCAAATTCCAGTGTGAAAAATGCAGTGACACCGGTTATGTTGAAACAGAAAGCGGTAGTGAAAAATGCTCCTGCTACAGGCAGCAACTGCTTGACTATACCTTCAGTAGGTCAAACCTTAAAATAACCCAGATTGAGAACTTTTCAACCTTTGACTTTAGATTTTATCCGAGCAAAGCAGATGAGTCAAAATACGGTATAAACATATCTCCAAGAGAAAATATAGGCCTTATCAGGGAAAAGTGCCAACAGTTTGTGAATGATTTTGAGAAACCTGATGAAGGAGGCCTTTTCTTCAGTGGGCCAACGGGAACAGGAAAGACCTTCATGATAAATTGCATAGCTCTGGAGCTTGTTAAAAAAGGTATTACTATACTTTATCAGTCTGCACCAGCGTTGTTTGATATAGTTTCAAACCACCGCCAGAGTTCGTTCAGAGATAATTATGACAGCAGGGAGTATGACTATATTACAGATGTAGACCTTCTTATAATAGATGACCTTGGAACTGAATCGCCGAGCGCTGCAAGATATGCAGAACTGCTGACGATACTTAATAAACGTCAGGCCAATAACCTGGTAAAGCCCTGCAAAACTATCATATCTACAAATATAAGCTTGAAGCTGCTTCATGAATATTATGATGAAAGAATTATATCAAGAATTATAGGCTGCTTTTACATTGCAAGATTTGCCGGGGAAGATATAAGAACCTTAAAGAAGTTTGCAAAAAAGGCTTAGAGTATTAAAGCCCCAAGCCTTCATCAAGACCAAGCATTATATTCATGTTTTGGACTGCCGCGCCAGAAGCGCCTTTTCCAAGGTTGTCCAGCCTGGACAGAAGCATTATCTGTTCATCATTTCCGAAAACAAATATATCAATATTATTTGTGTCGTTGCATGCTTGCAGATTAAAAAAGCTGTTGTTATCCAAAAAGCTGTCCGAATCAAAAGGCATAACATTTACGAAACGCTGTCCTTCATAGTATTCTGCAAGGATTTCACGTACGTCAGCAGCATTCACTTTTTTGCTTAAAAGCCTTGTATGCAGAGGTACTGAGGTTCCCATTCCCTTGTAATAGCTTGATACTACCGGAGTAAACAGAGGTTTATAGTCTAAGCCTGTTATCTTCTGCATTTCGGGAAGGTGCTTGTGCATGAGCTTCAAGGCATAATATTTCGGACTTTCGGGATTTTCTACCTCATGTGTTACTTCATATTTTGCGATTAGCTTTTTACCGGCACCGCTATAGCCTGAAACTGAACTGCAGGTTACGGGATAATCCTTTGGAACGATTCCAAGCTTTATAAGCGGATAAAGTGACATTATAAATGTTGTTGAATAGCAGCCTGGATTTGTAAGTCGTTTTGTATTTTTAATTGCTTCACGGAAATCGGGTCCGAGTTCGGGTATTCCAAATGTCCAGCCTGGGGCAGTCCTGTGAGCTGTACTTGCATCAATTATCCTTGTAGTGCTGTTTGTAACAAGGGACACTGATTCTATAGCCGCTGCATCCGGAAGGCAAAGGAAAGCAATATCTGCCTCGTTTAGAAGCCTTTTTCGTTCTTCGATATCCTTGCGCTTTTCAGCATCTATTTTAAGTATTTCAAGATCTGTTCTTTTACTTAAACGGTCATTGATCTGAAGACCGGTTGTACCTTCTTGGCCATCTACAAAAACTTTAAATTTCATTTGTTTACCTCCTGGGTGTATTCCTTTACAAGAAGAGCCCTTATGTATCCGCGGTCCTTGGTAGTGGAATCAATATAAAAGCCACGCCCGTAATAGAATCTTATAAGATCCTTATATTTTGAAGCAGTATAGAGGCTTACTTTTGTTACCCCTTTTGCCTTAAGCATCTTATCTACAAGATTCATAAGGGATTTGCCAATGCCTATGTTATGATAATCAAGCTTGACGCCAAAGCGGCTTATCATGGCTGTGTTATCCGGCAAAACATGGACTCTGATACTGCCTACAGGTATGTTGTCAATGAGTGCAATAAAGACATCACTTTGCGCAATATCATTTTCTATATCCTGTACGGTTTCCTGCAAGGCCTCCATCGAGCCTGTAAGACCTGCATCCTCCATATACTTTTTAAAGGATTCCTTCATTATATTATGAATTGAGGCTGCATCTTCCTTTATTGCACGCCTTATTATAAACGAGTAATTAATCACTTTCAACACCAGCTTTACAATATACTTTCAACTATTTCAGAAGCATCTTTCACAAGAACCGGACAAATGCTTTTAAACAAGCCCTTTTCTCTTGCAGCTTTTAATTCATCATCCTTGCTTAAATCATATCCGAGGAGCTCGCTGCACCGTAATGAACCATGAATTGACTTAAACTTTTCTGCAAATACCTGAGCTAGTGAATAAGACTTTTCTCTGGCTGCATTATCATCTGCTTTATACTTGCCGTATTTTAAGCCAATAAGCATTATTGCTCCGGTAACTGCACCGCAGGTTTCATCGATATGACCCATGCCTCCGCCGAACGCGCCTGCTACTTTCAAAGAAGTTTCAGCATCCAGTCCAAGCTCTTCACTGTAAGTGGAGAATACCGCCTGTGCACAGTTGAATCCATTATTAAAACATTCCAAAGCTTTTTCAGGTTTACACATTTTTTTACGCCTCCTTGCCCATCAGCATAACCATTACTGCTTTTTGAGCATGCATTCTGTTTTCTGCTTCATCAAATATAACTGACTGAGGTCCGTCTATAACATCCTCCGTTACCTCATAGCCTCGGTATGCAGGTAGACAGTGGAGGAATATTGCATCTTCATTAGCCTTGGAGAAAAGCTCTCCGTTAACCTGGTAAGGTGAAAATATCTTTATTCTTTCGGCCTTTTCAGCTTCCTGACCCATGCTAACCCATGTATCTGTATATACAACATCAGCGTTTGCTATTGCTTCTATGGGGTCTTCGGTAATAATAACCCTGGAACCCTCTTGCTTAGCTGCTTCAACAGCTTGATCTACAATTTCAGGATCGCATTCGTAACCCTTTGGAGCCGCAACTGCTATATCCATTCCTACCTTTGAACAGCCATGGAGCAGGGAATGTGCAACGTTGTTACCGTCACCAAGGTATGCCATTTTAAGTCCTTTGAGTTTACCCTTGTGTTCATAAACAGTAAGCAGGTCAGCAAGAATCTGGCATGGATGCATTAAATCTGTCAAACCGTTTATAACAGGTATGTTGCCATACTTAGCAAGGTCTTCTACATCACTTTGCTTGAATGTTCTGATCATTATTCCGTCAATATACCTGGACAGAACCTGAGCAGTATCGTAAATCGTTTCTCCTCTTCCAAGCTGGATATCGTTAGCGCTTAGGAATAATGGATATCCGCCAAGCTGGTACATTCCAACCTCAAAGGATACTCTGGTTCTTGTTGAAGACTTTGTAAATATCATTCCAAGAGTCTTACCCTTTAAAAGGTGATGTTGGACGCCTTCCTTAAGCTGCTTTTTAAGCTTCTCCGAAAGTTTGAGAATATCTTCTATTTGTTCCTTCGAAAGATCATTAAGACTGATTAAGTGTTTCATTTTCTTTACCCCCATTGCACTATATCTATTTTTTTAAAATTGAGTAATCGTTAAGCGCATAAACGTCTGATTTGTTTTCGTGTATAAGTTTTTCAAGTACCTCAAGCATGGCACTCATGGTATCAAGGGATGTTATACATGGAACATTGTATTCCATGGCGGTTCTTCTCAAAAGGAACCCAAGTCTTGAGGATATCTTTCCTCTTGTAGGTGTATTTAGAACAAGAGATATCTTATCATCCTTGATACTGTTGAGAAGCTGGTCATTTGGAACAAGAGCTACATCTAAACCCGCATTCTTCAAATAAGTACAGGTTTCATTTGATGCCATAAGCTTGAATCCGAAATTTATAAACTTCTTTGCAATATCTACACATTCTTCCTTGTCTCTGTCAGCTACAGATATAAGTACATTTCCGCCTGAAGGAATTTTCAGGCCTGAAGCTGTAAATGCTTTATACAGTGCAGTGTAGAAATCCTTATCAACACCCATGACCTCTCCGGTTGATTTCATTTCAGGTCCCAGGAAGGTATCAACTGTAGTCAGCTTGGCGAAAGAGAATACCGGAGCCTTAACCGCGTAATATTCGGTCTCAGGTGCAAGGCCTGTTTTATAACCCAAATCCTTAAGCTTTTGACCCATAATAAGTCGTGTTGCTACATTAACCATTGGGATTCCTGTTATCTTGCTCATATATGGAACTGTACGGCTGGCTCTTGGGTTTACCTCAATTACATACAGCTTGTTTTGTTTGTCAAGTACGAACTGGATGTTGAACAAGCCAACCACATGCAGGGCCTTTGCAAGTCTTATGGTGTAATCTGCAATCATATCCTTTGTCTTTTGATCAAGTGTTTTTGAAGGATAAATTGCGATACTGTCGCCCGAGTGAACACCGGCTCTTTCGACATGCTCCATTACTCCTGGAATAAGTACGTCTTCTCCATCGCATATTCCGTCTACCTCTACTTCTTTACCGGTAATATATTTGTCAATAAGTATCGGATGCTTGTTTGCAAGCTTAACTGCATAGCTCATATACTCATCGAGTGACTTATCATTATATACAATTTCCATGGCCCTGCCGCCAAGAACGTAAGAAGGTCTGACGAGAACAGGATAGCCTATTCTGTTTGCAATTGCCTTTGCTTCCTCAACTGAAAATGCTGTACTGCCCTCTGGAATAGGAATGTCAAGCTCTTCAAGCAACTTGAGGAATTTATCCCTGTCTTCGGCAACATCTATGTCTTCGACTGAAGTTCCAAGTATCTTTACGCCTTCGTTGTTAAGCGGAGCTGCAAGGTTTATTGCGGTCTGACCGCCGAACTGTACTATTATTCCAACGGGTTTTTCCTTCTTTATAACATCAAGTACGCATTCCTTTGTAAGAGGCTCAAAATAAAGCTTGTCGGAGGTGTCGAAATCAGTGCTTACAGTCTCGGGGTTGTTATTAATAATAATTGATTCCAAACCAAGCTCTTTAAGTGTTTTTACAGAGTGAACACTGCAGTAGTCGAATTCAATACCCTGGCCTATTCTGATAGGACCCGAGCCTATAACCAGCACCTTATCATTTTCTGTAACCCTTACATCGTCCTTTTCTTCATAAGTCGAGTAGTAGTAGGGAGTTACAGCTTCAAATTCTCCGGCGCAGGTATCAACTATCTTGTAAACCGGGTTGATTGGGTACTTTTCTCTTAATTCAAGAATCTTTTCAAGGGGAACATTTGCAAGGTTTGCAATATAGGAATCGCCAAAACCTATTTTCTTTGCCCTTGAATATAAATCATAGTCAAGCCATGCAATACCTGAATTCATAATTTCGTCTGCAAGCTTAACAATTTTTTCAAGTTTCTTGATAAAGAATATATCTATACCACTTATGTTTACAATATCCTGAACAGTGAAGCCCTTCTGCAAGGCTTTGCAGATTGCAAATATCCTCTGGTCGTTAGGCTTTTTCAAATATCCTGCAAGCTCTTCCTTTGTTTTGTTTTCAAATAAGCTTAAACCAAGCTGATAGTTAAGCTTGATGTCAAGTGAATCAATAGCTTTAAGCAGTGATTCTTCAAAGGTTCTTCCTATTGCCATAACTTCACCAGTAGCCTTCATCTGTGTACCAAGGCTTCTGTCAGCAGACGGGAATTTGTCAAATGGCCACCTTGGAACCTTTGTTACGATATAGTCCAAGGAAGGCTCGAAGCATGCATAAGTATTTTTTGTAACAGAGTTTTTAATTTCATCCAGGTTGAGCCCAATAGCTATTTTAGCAGCAACCCTTGCAATAGGGTAGCCTGTAGCTTTTGACGCGAGAGCCGAAGAACGGCTTACTCTGGGGTTAACCTCTATTACAACATATTCATAGCTATATGGGTTCAAGGCAAACTGTATGTTACAGCCGCCCTTGATATCAAGTTCGCGTATAATCTTAATTGATGCACTTCTCAGCATCTGATATTCAACGTCTGACAGAGTCTGGCTTGGAGCCACGACTATACTGTCGCCTGTGTGAACTCCCACAGGGTCGAAGTTTTCCATGTTACAAACTACTATACAGTTGTCAGCATTGTCCCTTACAACCTCATACTCGATTTCTTTCCAGCCCGCAACGCTCTGCTCAAGCAATACCTGGCTGATCATGCTGAGTTTGAGGCCTTTTCCGCATATATAGATAAATTCATCCATATTGTTTGCTATACCGCCGCCTGTACCTCCAAGGGTATAAGCAGGCCTGATAATTATAGGAAAACCGATTTCTTCGGCAAATGCCACAGCATCCTTAAGGGTCGTTACGATAGCACTGTGAGGAACCTTTTCGTTTATTTGCTGCATTGTGTTTTTGAAAAGCTCCCTGTCTTCGGCCTTTTTGATGGATTTCAAAGAGGTTCCGAGAAGCTCGATTCCCATTTCATCAAGAATGCCGTCACCTGCGAGCTCAACAGCCATATTAAGACCTGTCTGGCCTCCAAGTGAAGCTAGTATGCCATCGGGTTTTTCCTTTTTTATTATCTTTTTTACAAATTCAAGAGTGATTGGTTCTATATATACTCTGTCTGCAGCTTCCTTATCCGTCATTATTGTTGCAGGGTTGCTGTTGATAAGTACAACTTCAACGCCTTCCTCACGAAGGGATTTACAGGCCTGTGAGCCTGAGTAGTCGAATTCTGCAGCCTGACCAATAATTATCGGACCTGAACCTATAACAAGAACTTTTTTTATATTATCCCTTTTTGGCATATGACCTCCACGAAATCAGTTGATAGTGTACAATTGACAATGTACAGTTGCCCGCTGTCAAAAGCCACATCAACAATGAGTTGATTATCTATTCTATTTAACTATTTCATTTTGTTTGATCAAATTTTTTCTATTTAAAATCTTTTAACTGTAACTTGTATTGTAAACTGTAAACTTGTTTTTCTAGTTGCTTTTAACTATAAATTGTACACCCTAAACTGTACACTGATGTTATTCCATCATCTTTACAAAATCATCGAATATATATGCTGAATCCTGAGGGCCGGGAGCAGCTTCGGGGTGGTACTGAACGCTTAGTATAGGCATTGTGTTGTGACGGAAGCCTTCTACAGTTTCATCATTAACATTCAAGTGAGTTATTGTTATATCCTTGCTGAAATCCTTTGTGAGAGCATAGTTATGGTTTTGCGAGGTAACGTAGCAGCGTCCTGTTATAAAGTCTTTTACAGGGTGGTTGCCTCCGTGATGCCCGAATTTCAGCTTATAGGTGGTTCCCCCAAGTGAAAGACCCAGTAACTGATGCCCAAGGCATATTCCCAGAATCGGTTTCTTGCCGAGCAGTTTAACTATTGTTGCTTTTACTGAAGGGAGATCCATCGGGTCCCCAGGGCCGTTTGACAGAAGTATCCCATCAGGCTCATAACTCATAATTTCTTCATATGAAGAAAACGCCGGCAGAATGTATATATCACAATTCCTTTTTTCAAGTGAACGTACAATATTATATTTAACACCAAAGTCCATAAGAACGACTTTTTTGCCCGTTCCCGGTCTATGGACAGGCTTTTTTGTTGTTACTTCCATAACAAGGCTTCTGCTTTCATCCTTCCTTGATTTGAGCTTTTCAAGGAGAATATCTACGTTTCCGCATTCGGTGGAGATTATTCCCGACATGCTTCCGAAATTCCTGATATGCTGGGTAAGGGCTCTTGTATCAATACCCTTTATACCGACTATTCCATGCTTTTTAAAGTATTCGTCGGGGTGAATGCTGTATCTCCAGTTGTTGGGAGCATCACAGAGTTCTTTTACTATAAAGCCCTGAACATGAGGCCTGTAGGATTCATTATCTGAATCATTAAAGCCGTAATTACCTATAAGAGGGTAAGTCATTGTAACTATCTGACCATTGTATGAAGGGTCAGTGGTTATCTCCTGATAACCGGTCATACATGTATTAAATACTACCTCTCCGGTGGTTTCGCCGTCATATCCGAATGCCTCACCGGGAAAATATGTTCCGTCTTCCAGGACCAGTACTGACTTCATCTGAACTCTCCTTAAAAAAATTGTTTAGTGTATTCGGTTGATTTATTTTGAGAAAGAACCTACATGGAGAGGTTGTAGAGCCTGTTAATCAGAGCTAAGATCAGCAAATTCACTGTTTGAGATGAATGGTTACCTAAAATCAATTCTTGTACCATTCATCGAGTTTGAATTTGCCTTAGCTGAATTTACAGGGTCTAAACCTTGGAATGTGCGAGTTCTTGAGCAAAATAAATCAACCGGATAAACATTTAATATACTATTTACTTATCATACTCCGAAAGAACCTTAGCAAGCACTGTTATAAAGCCATCTATATCTTCCTTACTGATTATCAAAGGCGGTACGACCCTGAAAATGCTTGTTCCAATGCTTCCGACAAGATAACCCTGATCCATAAGCTTTGATTGAATTTCCTTTGCCTTTTCAACTGACAGATGTATACCTATCATGAGGCCTATTCCGCGGATTTCAGAGATGCTGTTGTGCTTTGCTTTCAATTCCTGAAGCTTTTCTTTAAAGTAGCTGCCCATTTTAGCAGCGTTTTCGACAACTCCGTCATTGAGCAAAACATCCATTACTGCAAGCCCTGCAGCACAAGCGAGTGGACCTCCGCCAAAGGTTGAACCGTGGTCTCCTGGCTCAAATGCCTTGGCTACATGTTCCTTTGCACATATCGCACCCATTGGGACTCCGCCGGCAATTCCCTTGGCAAGAGTAAATATGTCAGGTTCTATACCGTAATTCTCATAACCAAAAAGCTTACCTGTCCTTCCCATACCGGTTTGCACTTCATCAATTATAAGCAATATACCGTTGTCATCACAAAGCTTTCTTACGGCTTGCATATATTCCATAGTCGTCGGATATACACCGCTTTCACCTTGTATTACCTCAAGCATTATAGCACAGGTTTTAGATGAAATAGCCCCTTTAAGAGCTTCTATATCATTTATCGGTACATGCACGAAGCTTGGTGTCAGAGGATGATAAGGCTTCTGGTATTTAGTCTGACCTGTAGCGGCTACAGTTGCAAGAGTCCTTCCGTGGAAGGAATTTTTTAAAGTTATTATTTCATATTTATCCGCAATACCTTGTTTATAGAAATAAATCCTTGCAAGCTTAATGGCTGCTTCGTTTGCTTCTCCGCCGCTGTTGGAGAAGAATATTCTGTCCGCGCATGAGTTTTCAACAAGGAGCTTTGCAAGCTTAGCCTGTTGTTCTACATAGTAAACATTGGAACAGTGTAGAAACTTTTCGGCCTGATCCTTTATAGCTTTGACAAGCTTTGGATGGGCATGACCAAGATCACTTACAGCTATACCTGCAAAAAAGTCATAATACTTTTTGCCTTCTATATCCCATATGTTGATTCCCTTGCCATAATCAAAGCAAACCGGGATTCTGTCTCCGAATGTATTCATAAAGTACTTTTTATCAAGGTCAATTACTTCTTTAATCTTCATTTTTAACCTCCATGTCCCCAATGTGCCAAATGAATCGTCTCATTGGGCACACAAAAAGTGTTAACACTTTTTTATGGGGTTAAATTTATTTTTATTGCACCTGCCATTGTTTTGTTTCACAAAACTGGCAGATGTGCATTAGCTCTCAGACTAAAGTCTTTCATGCTAATCCCCCCTACAATTTCATATTCATAATTATACATAGAAATGTATAAAAATGCAATATTAAATATGGGTCTTTTAAAAAATCTTACATTATTAATATATATTTTACTGTTATAATGCTTTAAAATCAATGACTTTGGGCACTTTATGCATAATGTAAGATTATACAATCCTAAAATAAAAAGTGGCAGTCATAAGACTGCCACCCTATATTAAAACTTATATTAATCTACAGACTCAAGCTTTTCGTTGCTATGGTAGAGTTTCTTTTCCTTCATTATCATTGTGCCTATTCCTCTGTAGGTAAAAATTTCAAGGAGTATGCAGTGAGGTATTCTTCCATCAATAATGTGTGTGCGTCCAACGCCTCTTTCAAGTGCATCGACACAGCCCAGAACCTTTGGTATCATGCCGCCGTTTATTATACCTTTTTCTATTAGATCATGAACCTGAGGAATAGTAAGTGCTGCCAGTATGTCCTTATCATCCTTGGACATTTTTACTCCCTCAACATCTGTGAGGAGAATGAGCTTCTCGGCATTAAGCGCCACAGCTATTTCACCGGCAACCGTATCCGCATTTATATTGTAGCTTTCGCCATCCACACCGACACCTATAGGTGCAACTACAGGTATGTATTCATCCTTTGCAAGCTTGTCAAGGATACTGGAGTTTATTCTTGTTATCTTACCAACATATCCAAGGTCTGTATCCTTACCATCTACTGAGGTCTTCAATTTTTCACATTCAATAAGGTTGGCATCTATTCCACTAAGTCCCATAGCCTTGCCACCCTTTTTATTCAAAAGTGAAACTATTTCCTTGTTGGTTTTTCCTACAAGAACCATCTGTGCAACTTCCATAGTAGCTGAATCGGTAACTCTGAGACCGTTTATGAATTCACTCTTGATATCAAACTTATTAAGAGCCTTATTGATATCAGGGCCGCCTCCGTGTACAACAACAGGGTTCATACCAATATATTTAAGCAAGGTGATATCTTCTATGACGGAATTCTTGAGCTCGTCGCTTATCATTGCATTTCCGCCGTATTTTATAACAATAGTCTTTCCGTAGAGCTTTTGAATGTATGGTAAAGCTTCTATCAGAATCTCAGCCTTTTTTATAATACCTTCCATATTTATATCCATTGCTTACCTCCGGTAGGAATTGAAAAATTACTTCAATATTATATATTATATTTTGTAAATAACATATGTTGATTTTATAATTATACATAGAAATGTATAAAAATGCAATAATTAATTGTTTATCTAAATTGTCTGCTACAATTTCACTATAAAAAGACGGCCTTTATGCAAAGTTACTAAATAGAAAAAAATAAATTTGTTTAAAAATGTACTAGTTAGTTAATGGTTATAAATGTTATTATTTATCATGTAATGATTCTCTGTATTAATAATTAGGAGGGAACAAGATGGCAAGCGTAAAAATTAAAAACGTATATAAGAGATATGATGGTGGAGTTACTGCAGTAA
>JAEWTV010000098.1 GCA_023397675.1 Bacillota bacterium
CGCATGGTTTCCACAACTTTTCGCTTAAATTCCCCAGTATACCGTTTATACGGCATGTCTTTTGGCATGAAAACACCCCATTTGTTTTTCAGTATATCACACTGTCTAACAAATGGGGTGCTGTTCAATCACGAATGCGGGAGATATTTTTGACAAGTTCGTTATACGCCATGCGGGGTTCACCTCGGTTTCTCTGAATTGGATTGCGCCGAGAAAAGTTGTCCTTATTTGCACTTTTATTACAAATATCAAACTAAAATGATTTCTTTAATACCTTCGCCAGAGCAGCTACGATGTAATCAACATCTTCTTCAGTATTATTTCTACCGAGTGAAACTCTGATTGTACCTTTTGCCAACGTTTCCTCAAGCTGTATCGTCTTAAGAACATGTGAAATTTCTGTGTTGACACTGTTACAGGCTGAACCAGTAGAAATACTGATACCCATTAAATCCATGCGATGGAGAATAGTTTCTCCGTCCGCTCCGCTAAATGAAAGGCTAATAAGGCCTGGTAAAGTATTATCACCACCGTTACGCACAAACGGAATATTTGTTTCACGGAGCTTTTCTAAAAGCCTTATCTCCAATGATTTTATATATGCCACATTGCTTTTGAGGCCAGTAAAGTTTTCTTTCAAAGCTGTAGCCATTCCAACAATAGACGCAATATTTTCTGTTCCGGCGCGATACTGACTTTCCTGTGCGCCGCCATCAGCATAGGGCAAAATCTTGGTGCCTTTGCGTATGTATAAAAAGCCAATACCTTTTGGCCCATTGAATTTGTGAGCCGATGCCGATAACATATCTACACCCAGATCCGATACATCGATCTCGACATGACCGACTGCCTGCACAGCATCTGTATGAAATAACGCACCGCGAGAGTGGGTCATATCACAGAGTTCCTTAATCGGTTGTATAGTGCCAATCTCGTTATTGGCACACATAACTGACACAAGGTGTGTGGCATTCGAAATCACACCATTGAGTGTTTTCGCAGTAATGAGCCCATCTGCAGTCGGCATAAGATAGGCTACGGGATATCCCAGACGTTCTATAGCTTCACATGAATGAAGAACGGCATGATGCTCAAACGCAGACGTTATTGTTGCTCTCTTCTCCGGGTCGGCAAAAGCTGTGCCTTTGACAGCCCAGTTGTCACTTTCTGTGCCACCAGAAGTAAAAAATATCTCATCTGGCTGCGCATTGATGCATTTTGCAATAGTAGCTCTTGCTTCTGCAAGGGCTTTTTTCGGCTTTCTCGCAAATGCATATGGCTGTGATACATTGCCGTATTCATCGAGTAACCACGGAGTCATTGCTTCAAAAGCGTTTCTATTCAATTGTGTTGTTGCCGCATTATCGGCATAAATCACTGTTACCACCTCTTAAAGAAACAATGTGCAACCTTGGTCTTTGAAGTCGCTTATCTTTGCATAAAGGTCTTCCACGGAGACATCAAGGTGATCTGCAAGGCAGTCAATACAAAAAAAACGTGTAAGATTTTTATCCAACAACTTTTTATTAAGACCGACGGCGTCCTTATCAAGTTTGCTCTCGCACACACAGCATTTAGTGATTTTCCCCATTACAAATCCCACCTCACCATATATGTGGAGAAGCCGATATTTCCATCAGGGAACATGCCCGGATTAACAAATCTCATCTGCTTCAAGACCGTCTCCTGCATACCCTTGGCAGGGGTCAGACAATACTTGTCAAACTCCTCTCTGAATTTCCGAGTTCGGATGAGGGGACTATCTGCGTGCGGAAAAAATAACTTCATGTAAGCCGTACAAAGACGAAAAATGGCTTCTTTTTCACGCCCCGATGTGTCTCCTGTAGCGGATTTGACATCGACAAGTTCCTCTACCATTCCGCGATACTTCATTGTTTCAGGTGTACTGCGTAAGAGGTGCATAATCTCAGTGAAGTATTCCGAGTTCAATGCCCAGTCATTGATAAACATCCGTGGGGAAAGTGCAGGAACAAATTGACCGGGTATAAAACCATGGATTCTTTGCAGTAAGGCGCTGTCTCGGAAAATTGGGTTGATGTCACCAATCATATCTTTATCGCTATCCATATTCTCGTATGCAATGTTGCCAAGAAAAACTATGCCCGCTTCTCCATCAATGCGAGTGCCGCCTACGGTCACATAGCCATCTTCCATATAACCTTTCAGAATACCCGCCATTTCTTTGTCGTTGGCGAACTCAATGGATTTAATCTCGTCAATGGCAATGAAATCATTGCAGGTCACCAGACCTTTTGCTCGCGCTCCGGGTCGGCGATCTATGAACAGCATAGTGCGGCTTACCTGACCGCCAGTGAGCAGCCAGCCATACTTGCTGATTTTTCCAAACATATACGACTTGCCTGTTTGTTGCGGTGCAAGTTCGATAAGGTTCACTCGTGGCTGAATGAACGGCAGCAACCGCGTCAGCATCGTGTGCTTTGCTTTCCAAATATCACGTTCTATCCAACCCTTACGGGCAAAGCCGTCCGGGTTATAGTCGATCGCACCGAGCAGGATTTCCATCCATTCTTCAACTTCAAAATGGGTTCTCGCCTCACGGAAATCATCAAGACTCACCTTATACGGGCAAAAATTTTTGAAATCAAGCAGAGTAAATCGACCATTTTTCTTGCTGCCTTCCGGTGGCATATAGCCAAGTTTAATCAGCCCCCACCCTCCAGCTTCACCGATGAGTTCATCTTTGATTCTGTTCCACACATAATCCTCGATGATGGTGTGGGAGTGAGAGAAACCGAGCGAGGGAATTTCAAAGCTATAATAGTTTGAGCTGGAGTTAAAAGACACATTGACCTTGGCGAGAAATGGGCGCGTTTCACCCATCGTCCTTGCCTCATCTTCAAGTCGCTCCTTTTCGCTGCGAGGTGGGATAATCGTCGCAACGTAGTCGCTAAGTGAATCTATGTTTTCCACAGTCCCGTCAGCACCAGTCCTGCGTTTTAGAATCCAGTCGCGCAAGAAAGCCTCTATCTTAGCCGCTTTGAACATCGACATAACGGACGGGTCTTTGAAAACTGTGGTAGAGGGGAAATATTCCCTCAATTTATTGACATCGTACATCTGTTTTTCCCTCCCTAAATGAGACCTTCAAATTCATCGACCACATCGGCGGTACTCTTTTTGCTGAGTTGTTTCGGGACTTCCGCTACGGCGTTTCTTGTAAACACCACGATGGGAACGAGCCGCTCCTCAAGCGTCGCACCGCCGTGCAGTTCATATAGCTTGCCGCCCATTTTCGGCAATCTGTTATACCCTCGTACAATCCAATACGTTTTTTTCGTTTCTGGAAAATATTCTTGTTCTAACTCTAACGGACGGATGGCTCCTTGGGGGGCAAGTGAATACCGCCAATCGTCCGGCTGTCCATTCCATGGCAAGGTCGTGTCTTTGCCCTCATTGTGGGCGATTACGGCAAGTCGAGAAGCACCGTGGTCGGCTGTCACGACAACGCGGGCAAATTGGGTAAGCCCATCGGCAATACGATTCATAATTTCGGTTTCGAATACCCGCAGGGTTTCCACAAAATTCCGCTCCGGTATGGAGATCTCGTGCTTTGCCGCTCCGTTATGAACGATATTGTCAATGCTCCTTATTTCAGGTAATATCCGGGCCTTGTCCCACTTAATCGGATTAAATATAGTTTCGGTTGGCAGTTTGGCGGTTACGACAGCCTGTGACTCAATGTTCATACCACGACGTTTTGACAATGCAAGCAATAGCGGCATATATTCAGCGCCCATTGCGTCTACTACGAGCAGCGCAACATCAGACTGCATTCGCAACTCATCTATAACAGTGTCACGTGTGGAATAGGCTTTGGGGACGACAAAGTCATAAGCTCGTTTAACGAAGCTTTCTGAAATGGTGCCTGAAACCTTAAGTCTTCGATATTCATTGAAATACGCAGTTGTTGCCGCATCCTTGAAATTGAAGGCTGAGGAGAAGTAGTCCGCAAGGGTCGGAAATAGTTCGCTGTACTCTTTTGGGAGTCCATAGGTCAAATCCTCGGTAGACGCACGGCGCACAATCTCAACACGCTCCGCATTTGTGCCGCAATTGAGGAACTGCAGGGCATCACCAATTTCCTTGGTTTGTCCGATAAATTCTATAATTAACGACTCATAATCCGAGCCGATAGCTTTGAGTGCTTCCGCTCGTTCCGCCGCATATTTTTTTGCATTCATATCCGAGAGAACAGCAATCGCTGAACCCACTATGTATTTCCATAGCAAGTTGTTGCGGGTAACATCCTCGGATATTACCTTAGCAATGTATGAATCGCCCGGAAGCCGTTGGCGCAATGCCCAAATATGTGCCGACCATAGGTTGTCAGCCGGTATTTCAAGAAGACGCTTCAGGGCAAGCCGTGTGCTGATATTTCCAGTACCGAAAAGAGTCTCAAGATAAAGTTCTATGCTTTGCCCGCTTTCGGTTGATTTTGAAAGCAATTGCTCTAATGTGGCATCGTCAAATTCGGCATTTAAGCCGTAGTGCTGAGCGGCAACGTCACGAGTACCAAGCACGAATGTGACAGCATTACCGATACCCGCTTGTACATCTGTCAGGTCTTTCAATATGAGCGTCTGCTCGCCGAATGGCTCATATTGGAAAGCGTTTTGACTGAGCAATTCCTTATAGCCATTGAAGCCGCCCGTTTTCACCCATTTGTCCGAATACGCCTGAACACTGAGTGGTTCGAGGGTTTCTTCGCTTCCCTCAATAAAGACTACGCTACGAGACTCCTCGTACCGAGGAGAAAAATTTGGGTTGCTGTGAACAGAGAGCATATAATCTACGTTTAACGCATTGGCATCAAGCCTTCTGCGAAGTTCAGACATAAAAGCAGTCACACCCTCCGTGTCAAGCAATGCCAAGTAAGCATCAAGACCAACCACCAAGGCACGACTGCATACTGCTTTTATCTTGGCGTCGACAGCGCTCATCAGCACATTTGGCATAGGCAAATGCGTGTCATCGGCAAAAAGGCAGTCTGCTGCATTTATAATGTTCTCCCCATGTCTATGATGGTTCAGCAATTGAGCCGCAGTAGTGTTATTGGGATAGACTATGACACGCGGCGCATTTGGGTTGCTGAAAACCGCACTGTAATACCTGTTGAGCGTATATGCCATCACCGTCATCCCTCCAAAAACAGCAGCCCAAGTTCGGGGTTATCGTCCGCAAGTTGCAGAAGTTTTTGTTTCAAGTCTTCCGCGCGCTTGTCACGAATCTTCTCCTTTATCTGCGGTGCGATTGTCCCTTTGTACTGACTCTTTATAAACTCCGAAATGTCTGGGTGGAGCGGCCAGTTATTCGGTTGCTTGCCGTGCTCGCTGCAAAGAAATTCAAGCAGTGAGGCAAGACCGATTTCAAATTTCTTATACCGAGCGGGGATAACATCGGTCATAAGAGTCTTTTGGCAATCAGCGATGCTTGTCGCTTTAACCCCTCTCATAACCTCAAGCATATCCGACAGTTTGGTTGCGGCAAATGTTTCAGGCTGTTCGATAGCCTTAAGCAGGTCTGCGGTATCGGGGTGGCTACCGAAAACATACCTTGCCGGCATACCATTATTCATCGCCCATTCCGCAGGCGTTCCTGTGCCGGAAATCCTTGTCCATTGGCCCTTTATTTTCAGAGCAACCGAATGTTTTGCAAATTCCTCGATTTTAAATCGCAGGTTATCCATGAAGGCTGTTTCGTCTAAACCAAATCCTCCAATCATCGAATTCAGAATACTAAGTAAATCCGTCTTTTCGATGGTTACACCATTCAGCCGAGAGTTTAAAATCAAAAGCGATTCGGACTTTGTGTGGTCAAAGAATAGCCGCTTGATTAATTCAAAGCCTTGCTGCAGGGCAAGCTTTATATCCTGTGTTGATCCTTGCGATTGCATAGCAGACAGGAAGCCACCCAATGTAGGATGCAC
>JAEWTV010000003.1 GCA_023397675.1 Bacillota bacterium
ATCTTCTATTGACACTTCGTGCGGGTGTATTGTATACTAGTTATTGTCTCTTAGGGGAGTGGCTCAATGGTAGAGCAATGGTCTCCAAAACCATTGGTTGCGTGTTCGAATCGCGTCTCCCCTGCCAACAAAAAACCCGGAATAATTATTCCGGGTTTTTTGTATATAATTTCTTATAAAAACTCTAATTAAGAACCATCACAGGAATTTTATCAGGACACTGCTGCAGTAACTTTTATATTCCTCACCAAACTTACGCAGCAAATACTCATATTCCTCTTTAACAAGTATTTTAAAAGCTAAAAAACCAACTATTATTGTACTTATTAACATAAGCCAAGAATTAAACAGGATCATCAGCCCCGGAAGTGTAATAAAAAGCTGGAAAACATACATCGGATTACGACATAGACGATACATGCCTGTTGTAACAAGCTTCCCTTTCTTAAATCCTGTTAGCATTGGAAAAGCTGCTGCCAAATTAAAGGAAAAACCAATCACTGCCGCCACTATACCTATAATTAGCAGAATATTGTAATCTTCTGCTATTCTAAAAAAAGGATATGTAAAGTAACTTATTAAACCTGTGATTACAATACATACTGCAACTGGAACGACTATTTTTGTTCCAACACCCATTACACCAAGTTCTTTTTTCATAGTGGACACCCCTTATATAAATTATAGCCTTTGCTTATAAAGCACCTTGTTCTCCGCTGAAAGTTTTTCTTCCCACAGCATCTGCATAACCTCTAACTCTGCCGTATAGTCTGTCTTTGTTTCATCTTTATCATACTCCAAAGTTTGAAGTATCTCCATTTCAAAATTATCTTCCCCAAATTCAATCCATTCCTTTATAAGCTCACGATTTGGATGTCTTCCGCCCTGAAGCCTTGATAAAGTTCCGTTCATTACTCCTCTCAAATCCTGAGTTGTTTTTAAAAAGCATTTATTATTTAATTTACATCGGATAATAAAGATGCCCATGGCAGGTTTCATCTGTTTATACTGCTCTCTTAATTCCTTTTTTCTATCCATGTCATTTCCTTCCTTTAAATAATCAGCCGGCATTAATAACCCATTTCCTTTAGTATTCTTGATAATGTAGCCAAACGTTCTCCTATTAGCTCATCATCATCACTGAGTGCCTGACTGAACAATTTTATATCCTCATCTATTTTTTCATTGTCGGTACATACCGCAACAGTCATTGCATCTCCCTGCATTCCCACCCTGTCTATTACAGGTTTTTCCGGGTCATAAGACTTTTTATGTTTGTAAGCTTCTTCCTTAAAGAAAAGCTTTGTCCTGCATACAAGGATAGCAAGATCCAATACACGGTGAAGCGGCAGCTCTTCCGACTGTCTTGACCACTTTTCTCCTGTATACCTCCATACTTTCGCCGATATATCTACCTTACCCCTGTCGTTCCATTGTGCCAATCCGAGTGAAAGCCCTTTTGCATCAGTGTTATATGCATAACGCCCGTCAACATTCTCATAATTTTCAGAAACAACAACAGGCTTATGTTTCAAACTTGTCGGTATTTTCATAAAACTACCCTCCAATTAAAGCTTAATATTTAGACTTTATTTTAGTAATCTAGTTACTTACTAATTTACTAATTTACTAATTTACTAAATAATATTATAGGCTTTGTAAAATAAGATGTCAAGTTTAATTGTTTTTAGACATAAATAAAGCCCTGGGCAGCAACCAGAGCTCTGTTATAAGGTATTTTGGAGGAGAAAATGAAAAAGTCAAATTTCATTTGATGTTTTAATAATACAACTTAAATATTGACAAAAATCATATATATTATTAATAAACTGTTAACCTTTTTCAAATTACCTCTTCCTTTCTTTTTCAATAAAATTATCACACTTTTTTCCAAGGGATTTAAAAACAGTCACAGAAGGCTCTCCTTTTGACTTAAAACCAAAAAGCTTGCATCCATATGGAAATTTAGCATCCCATGTTATATAGTAATGTCCGCAGTTTTTACAGCCCTTATTTTGAGCTTGGTTTTCCAATTGTTATCCTCCGGCAAACATAAATTAGATATCATTACTCTATATGATATACATCAGGCAGGTTGGATTCAAGTCCAAATCGGGGAATCTCGCTTCAGAACACCTTAATAATCCAAATCATATGGATAAGAACAATAAGTGCATACACACCAAAGCAAATATTAATAAATAAAACAGCAACTTTCATTTTGCTGTATCCATATTTATTTAGGCTATATGCTATAAGGAATAAAAGAAGTGTAGGGATAGCAATCTTAACAACAAGAAGCAGATAAATATTTGTTACCACACCTGTCATGAGCCTGTTAAGCTCGATGATATAATTTCCGGCAACTCCTGCATAAGTAAGAACTCCGTCCAATAAATTAGCTACTGCTATATATAACAGCTTGTAATTGGTTTTTCTTAAGTCCTGATCAGAATTTTTCAAATACCTGCTTAGAATATTCAATAATACTGTCCTCTTTTAAATTAATTTAACAGTATTATATACAGGCTTATGGAAAAATATTCATAATCTAAATCAAATCATTTTTTACAGCATAAACGGCAAGCTGAGTACGATCTTTAAACTCAAGCTTCATGAGTATTGCGGAAATCATATTTCTTACACTTCCTTCACTCAGGAAAAGACTTGCCGCAATTTCCTTATTACTCTTTCCATAGACAATCAACCGTACTATTTCAATTTCCCTTTGGGTTAGTGGTACTGTTTTCTTCTCTGCCTTCTCTGTTGTTGGGTTATCGGATATTTTTTCTTTAACAACACCAAATGCATTATCATGAAATACATGTAAACCCTTAAAAACGCTTTTTATAGTAAGAATAAGTTCATCGGTATCTATATCCTTCAGAACATAACTGTCTGCCCCATTCCTTAAGGCAGCTGAAATGTTTTCATCATCTTTGAAGGTCGTAAGAATTATCACCTTCACATGTGGCATTGCTTCTTTTATAAGCTTTGTACCCTCCACCCCGTTACAATCTGGCATCATTATATCCATTAGTACTACATCCGGCTGCAGTGTTCTGCATTGTTCAAATGCATCCTGCCCATTGCCGGCAAAACCTAAAACTTCTATATCCCTTTCCTGCTCTATAATAAACTTAAGCCCCTCGCGTATTATTTTCTGGTCATCAGCTATTATTACCTTGATCATATAACCTCCAAAATGTTGCTTTCAACAGGAATATCTGCGTATATGTTGAACCCTTTTTCACCATCAGACCCAAAGCTGACCGTACCGCCCGCATCAGTAATTCTTTGCTCCATACCGGTAAGACCATAACCCTTTTGGATTTCAGTACAACCAATACCGTCATCTGTAATAAGAATCTTTAAATGCCCATCTGTTAGCTTTATAATGATTGTTGCCTGTTCTGCCTTTCCGTGTCTTAATGAGTTGGTAAGAGCTTCCTGACATAACCTGAAAACTGTATCCTTATTTTCAACTTCAAAATTCTGACTTATTCCTTCTATTATTAAATCCACTTTTATTCCGGATTTCTCAAATTGCTTTATCATTTCCTTTAAGGAATCAAGCAGGCTGTTTTGCTCCAGTTTTTCATTTTTTATACCGCTTATTGATCTCCTTAGTTCTTTAAGTCCTTCTTTTGCAATAGCTGTAGCTTCCTTAAGCTGCTCATGGGTTTTCCCCGGATCGTTACGGCAGGTGATTGAGCTTACATTAAGCAGTGTTATCAGTACCGCCATTGTATGTCCCAGCGTGTCATGAACATCTCTTGCTATACGGTTTCTTTCCTTTTCAACTGCCAGTTCTTCAACTGTAAGGGCAGATTTTTTAAGTTGTTCATTCATGAGAGAAAGTTCTTCATTTACCCGTTGAAGCTCAATGTTTTTTTTGTTGTTTTCTTCAAGCAGATTTTTATAAATAGTAATATCATTTAATGTAATTATTCTTCCTACAATCTCTTTTGAATTAATAATAATTGGCTTAATGCTGACTGAAAAGAACCTTTCTTTGGGTTTTGAAAGAATCATTTCCCCATTATAATTAAGTGTATTTACACTTTTTATAGCGTCCACTATTTTTTTGTTATTATCAGTATCTTTTAAAAGTCCGTTCAATTTAATTGCAAAAAGCTTTGCACTGGTATAGTTCCGGGAAGATTGACCGCCTAGAAAAAATTCTTCAAATGACCTGTTGTAGTGGATTATTTCATTTGAAACATCAGTAACAACAATAGCCTGGCTTAATTTATCAAAAAGGTCCTTCATTGCTACAGGCATTATATCAAGCATACGATATCTAAAGGTAACAAGAGCGATTATAAATGTGGTTACTGTATATACTGCCGGAAGTATATCTACATGACTTAATGACGTCCAATGATAAGTGATAAAAAGATTATAATCTACTACTAAACTAATAGCCCTTGGTACACCTATTGCTACAAAAAGAAGCAAGGATTGGACTCTTATATACCCCTTATTTTTAATTGCACGTAAAAGCAATATAATAAGAGCTGCAGCGGTATATGTGTATGATAAACACATATATACATACCTTTCAATTGGCCGGCCGGCAAAAAGCCCATATAAATTGGTTGAGAGGCCACCTATATAAAATATCACCGGAAGTGCGTAGATGACAGCCATAATTTTTTTATTTTTAGTAATTGAAGAGTTTGTAATATATAATGTAAAAAGAATTCCGCTAAGCCCCGTAAAGGACATGCAGAAAAAGAACATCTGCTTGCTAATTACATCTAAAACTAAGAAATCTATTTTCAGAGTATCATATAAAAAAGTAGACTTAAAAATATAATCCCTTAAGGACCATATTAATATCATAACCTGAAAGAATATAAAGCTATAGAGCAAAGGTCCTTTTTTACCCTTAACAATTGAATATATGATTAAAGAAAGGGACATAAGAGTAGCAAGTGCATTTAAAAGTAATTCGAGACTAAATCTCATTTTAGGGCCCCCACAAAATACATATCTTATACCTTTGTGATTTCTAATTTATTTTCTTCTAATATATTAACATAAACTGACTTAATCTTGAATAAATAATCCCATACATAACTATACTACAACTGCTAAAAAAAACTAGAGTTGTATTTTGTCCACATTACCTTTACCAAGCTTCACAAGATACACATCCCAGTAGCGTGCTCCAAGTGAATTGGCAAAATTTTTATCAAAAACAGCAAAATCAAACCTGTTTTTGCCCTTAATTGCACTTCCAGTATCCATTGCTACTGCATAACCGAGTCCCCGGATATAAAATACAGTTCCAAACGGCCAGTACTTGTTATCAATGGCTATTGATATTCCGGGTATTATAGGCTCTCCTGAATTTGTAATACCTGCATTGTTACCACATTCATCCTTGCTTGGTGTGTATGCAGTGCCATAGAACTTGCCTAAATACTTGCCTCTGTCTATCGAACCCCTTGAGGTAATTCCATTGAAGCTGGTATAATTTTGTGGTTTTATGCCTGCTGCTGCTGCCGACTTCAAGGAATTTTGAAGTGCAATATTGTCATCCGTTAGTTCCTTGTTCTTTCTGACAAGTTCTTCATTCTGGGTCTTAATTTGATTCATTTGTTTGAATATTTCACTATTTTGAGCAAGTATTTTATTATACTGATCCTTAATAGCGTTGTTCTCATTCTGCAGGTCAACGCTTTTTTGAGTTGCATTCTGTTGATTATTCGCCGTAGCCTTCGCAGTCTGAACTACCTTATAAAGTTCCTTTTTTGTGTTATTATAGTTTTTAAAGGTTACATAATTATTTATACACAGTGCAGACACCATTATAAACATCAGTAATATTACAGCATAATAACCCCTAAAACCTTTTTCTGTCCTTGTTTCAATGTCTTTTTCCGCCCTGCCGTGAGAACTATTGTCACTCACAGCTTCACCATCAAACATATTTGAACCTCCTTGGTCAATTAAACATTATTATCATATAATTATTTACTTATTTTTTTTCTTTATTCAGTTTCCATAATTACCGGGAAAGAAATGGGTGAAAAAACCTCTTGAGATTTATGCGGATATGTTTTATAATAGATGATGCACGTTAAATGGACCCGTCGGGGTGTGGCTCAGCTTGGCTAGAGTGCTTGCTTGGGGTGCAAGAGGTCGCTGGTTCAAATCCAGTCACTCCGACCATAGAAAAAAGCGAGTTTCAGAGAATACTGAACTCGCTTTTTTCATACCAATAATTAGGCCAATAAAAAATAAAATTATTTTTGTTTTTTCTTACATCTTATATTAAAATTACCTTGTATTAAATTATTAAGGAGTATTTATGAAACCAAATACATCAAGGAACTTAAATTTCTTCTCCAGCGCTTGCTTTCTGATTGCTGCTGTTTGTTTTGCCGCAGATAAAAATTATTCATTAACATTTCTTTATTTTGCTTTAGCCGCATGTTTCCTAAGTATTGGACTTTCATCAAAAAAGAAATAAAAAGCAATATGTGATTTACATTTCTTAAAGATATTCTTGTAGTATTAGACAGGTTGATACTACTGTTACGACTAATAAAACTGATATACCTATTGTTTTCATTGATTCTTTATTTGTCTTTTCCTTTTTGTGAATAAATTCAATATATTGTTTAGTATCATTCCTAGCTAATTCTCTTACTATTTCTTTATCATATTCTAATTGTAATGTCTTATTATTAAAAGATTTAAAATTCATATACAATGTCCCATAATGTTTAAGTATTAACTATTAAACATATTTATTTAATTCTTCATTAATTTATTACAAGCTTTTTTAACATAAACAAAGCCCTGTGATATGCTCACAGGGCTTTGGTATAAATCTGGCAGAGACCTACTTTACCGGGCCGTGACCAGCCAAGTATCATCGGCACTGAGAAGCTTAACTGCCGTGTTCGGTATGGGAACGGGTGTGACCTTCTCGTCATTTCCACCAGAAAATTTA
>JAEWTV010000053.1 GCA_023397675.1 Bacillota bacterium
AACTCTCAAATTGATGAGGCCTATGCTCTATCCCGTCAAATGATAGAGACTTGCGCTAAGGCAGGCAACCTTAGGGTACGAGCATGGTACGAACGATATCTGAGCGTTATTCACTATGTTGCCGGAAAAATGAAAGATTCAGTCCAGTGCTATGAAAGGTCACTGGAAATACCCAAAATTGAGAGAATACAGTTAGCTCTGCACAGTGTGGATATATATGTTGCAAAATCTTACCAGATGCTTGGTGACCGGGACACTGCAGTCTCCCTTGTCACCTCTGGTCTGCAAAGGCTTAGAAACGCAGGACGTTACGAGGAGTTGTGGATTGGTTATCTTTTCGCTGCGGAAATACACTATCAGAACACAACGATAGACAGAATGAACGGCGGCAGTCAGAGCTATGAAACCACCATTAAGTATTTTACTCTCGCAGACGAGTATGCTCCACTTTATCGCAAATCCGAATTTCAGATGGATTGGGCGAAGCTTCAGCGTAACACATACGGACTGATGTTTACGCCTGGAGCGAAAGAAAAACTCATAGATGCGATCTATGAGGATATTCCTCGCGTAAGCGACCATTTCAAAACCATCACACTAGGTAGGTTATATAATTATTTTGGAAGTATATCTGATTTTGAAAGTGCAGCTGATTGTGCTAGACGTTCCATTGAAATAGGCGAAAGGTCCAACACTATGATGGTCGCAACCATGGCTTATGGTTTTTTAGCGAGAATTACTCTCGCTGAAAAGGATTATGAGAAAACCGCCGATTTAGTAAGTAGGTTTCTCCAGCTATGCGACTCAAACGGCATCTACGAATATTTCAGAATGCGCAAAGCATATGACCCGATTCTTCAGTTTGCACTTGATAACGGTATTGAACCGGATTTTACAAAGCAAATGATGCTTTTTTCAGGCTATGAAGCAAAAAAAGCTTATGTAAAGACCCTTGGGGGGCTTGCTGTCTTTCCATATAACGACAGGCGAATTCCTGTTAAGATGCGCACTAAAAAAGAGCGAGAGCTTTTTGCTTTTCTCCTTACGGCTGGTCTCGAAGGCGTCACAAAGGAACAAATCTACGAGGCTATATGGTATGAATCCGAGTCAAACGATATAAAAAAGCTCATAGGCGTAAACCTTGCCCAGTTGAAAAACGACCTTTCGGTACTCGGCATTTCAAATCCTATCAGCTATGTTGATAAACACTATTACCTTAATACAGACGAAATTGAGACTGATACCGCACAATTTGAGCAGGCAGTCTCAGAATTCAGACTGCACAAAAGTATTAAATCCGCTCAAGAGATAATTTCGATGTACGATGGAGAATATCTCGCGGACTTTGAAGCTCTCTGGGCAGTTCGAAAACGCATTAAGTATCATGAGGCATATCGCGAGGGATTAAGCTTCTGCGAGGCATACATTATAAAATCCGACTCCCCCTGTTTATGAGTATATATAATTAATAAATAAAGCCATTTTAGATGGCATGCTACTGATATCGCGCTCATATGCCCGATTGACCACAGAGCGTTTTATCATGTCAGCTTATCTTTGATAGAATCTTAACCGCAGCCTCCAATTCAACATCCTCTCCCGCGGCAAGCCGTATCGCATTTTCCTTCGTCATGGGAATACGGACGGATGGGCTGACGCCGCCGATGCCGCCCGTGCTGTCGATTTGGATTTGATGATCCGTGCCCAGAGACTGGCCGGAGGGGTAGTGCACGGTCAAACCGCCGGGCATAGTAATCTCCGCGCCAGCAAGCCCGAAGGAGCCGTTTGTGCCGTAAAAGCCCAGCGTTTCACCGTTCAGAAGCTTTTGTATTCCCAAGGCAATTCCCTCGCCGCTGCTGACGCATTTCTGGTTGATCAGACAGATAACCGTACCGCCGAAGCGCTCTGCAGCCGGCTCAATATATAACGCATCTTTGCCGTTTACCTGCTGAAGCGCGCGCTTCCCGGTGGATCTGTCATATGCGCTCTGGTATTCATATAAGGTCTTTTCCATGTAAAAGCTCCCCAAAACGGCAGCGCTCATGTCGTCAAGGCCCCCAAGATTGTTGCGGATATCCAGAATTATTGCCTTAGCACCTTTTTCATTCGCCTCATGAATAGCATGCCGGAACAAATCCAGTGTTGAAGTAGCGGTACCGGTACCCCGCAGATCTGCGTCCAGTTCTCCCCAGATTTTGATATAAAAGATGCTGCCGTCCATTTCTTTACTTTCTACCATGGCCTCCGGAACCGGATCGGGGTCGTCGATACCGAGATACATGGATCGGATTTTGTCCGAAAGGACAGCGTCAGGATAGCTTTTCTCGAGGGAACGGCGGCCGTCGTCATAGGCCGTGAGCGCTACGGTCCGAGGCGAGGTATCTACACCGTGAAGAAACGTAATTTCAACTTCCGTGCCGACCGGCGCGCGGGTCAGATACTGAACCTGCTTGAGCGTCAGATTCTCAGTTGTGGCGGAGGCGCCGCCAAAGCCTGTAAAGACGCGGACAAGCGCGTCGCCGATGCCGTCTCCGTTCCACTTTGTAATCACGTCTCCCGCCCGCATGCCGAAAGCGTATGCAGGCCCGGATTCGTCAACCCAGGCCGCGATCACCGAGCCGTCGTCAAGGCGCACGGCGGAAAAGCCGAATCCGCCGCCGATGTAGAGATCGTCGATTTCCCTCAGGCTTGTCAGGCTGACATGGCCGTCCGGAAGTTCAGTCAAAAATTTGCGCAGCGCCAAATAATAGGCGTTGAAGTCATTTGTCTCCTGAGCCTGGCTGATACGCGGCGCATACCCTCCGTACAGAC
>JAEWTV010000074.1 GCA_023397675.1 Bacillota bacterium
CGCTGCGGCGTGTGGAAGGATACGGGCCTGATGCTGAAAGGGCCGGGCGTTTATCCGCTTACCGTAACATTTTTGAAAATGTGGGACTTTGTGGCGGGCACCACCACCCCGTACACCGATTATATGCCCCTGGGCGAATACGAAGCGGACGGCTATGTGCAGCCCTATTGTGATTCTCCGCTGGACGGCGAAGCCGTGGCCGAAAGCGCGTATCTGAACGTGCTTCAGCACGCGCGGGATTATGTGTACATCGTTACGCCCTACCTGATCGTGGACAACGAGATGGTCACCGCGCTGTGCCTTGCAGCCAAAAGCGGCGTGGACGTGCGCATCCTCACGCCCGGTGTGCCGGATAAATGGTATGTGTATTATGTGACGCAGAGCTATTATCCGCGCCTGCTGGAAGCGGGTGTGCGCATTTACGAGTACACCCCCGGCTTCGTGCACGCAAAAATGTATGTCAGCGACGACCGCGAGGCCATTGTGGGCAGCGCCAACATGGATTACCGCAGCCTGTACCTGCACTTTGAAAACTGCTGCGCGTTTTACGGCGGCCATATGGTGCGGGACGTGCTGGAAGACGTGCGCGCCACGCTGGCTGAAAGCCATGAGGTAACGATGGCGGATGTGCTGCGCACGCCGCTGTACAAATGGCTGGCGCAGGTGTTCCTGCGCTTCTTCTCGCCGCTGATGTAAGGAGGACGGAATATGGATATTGTTATCATCGACGGGCAGGGAGGCGGCTTTGGCCGCGCGCTCATCGAGGCGCTGCGCGCGGGCGGCGTGACGCAGGAGATCGTGGCGGTGGGCACCAACGCGCTGGCCACCAGCGCCATGCTCCGGGCGGGTGCATCCGCCGGAGCCACGGGAGAAAACGCCGTGATCGTGAACGCCGCGCGGGCGCGTATTCTGGCGGGTCCCATCGGCCTTGTGATGGCAAACAGCATGCTGGGCGAATGCAGCCCGGCCATGGCCCGCGCCGTGGCGGAAAGCCCGGCTCACAAGGTGCTCATCCCCGTTGCCAAATGCGGGGCGCACATTGCGGGCCTTCCGGAAAAGCCGCTGGCCCAATACATAGCGGATGCCGCAGAGCTGATTCGCGGCCTGCTGTAAGGGCATGCCGCCCGGATGTGCGCCGGGCGGGCAAACAGCCCCGCAACAGAAAAGCACCCCCATCCGCGGATGGGGGTGCTTTTGCGATTTATACGGCAAAATTGTCGAAATAGCCCTGGATGAGGATGATGGGGGTCCCCTTGTCGCCGGAGCCGGAGGTCAGGTCGCACAGGCTGCCGATCAGGTCTGTCAGGCGGCGGGGCGTGGTGCCCTGGCTGGACATCTGGCCCTTCAAATCCGCATTTTTGTGGGAGATGCTGTCCTTGATGGCGCTGGTCAGCGCATCGCCGGAAAGAGACGCAAAATCGTTGTCCGCCAGATACTTCAGCTTCAGCTCATTGGGCTGGCCCTCCAAGCCGCTGGTGTATGCGGGGCTCACGACAGGGTCGGCCAGCTCCCAGATCTTGCCCACGGGGTCCTTAAAGGCTCCGTCGCCGTACACCATGACCTCGATCTGTCTGCCCGTGGCGCTGCGCAGGCTCTGTGCAAGCGCGTCCACAAAGCTGCGGCAATCGCGCGGGAACAGCTTCACGCTTTCCTCCGTGGCCTTGTTTGAGCCCAGCAGGCCAAACTGCTCGTTGTACCCGCTGCCGTTCACCGGGGCCGTCATAAGGTCGCTCAGCAGCAGCACCTTTTCCGCGCCCGCAGCCAGCAGGCGGCGCCTGGAGCGCTCGCGGGTGTGGATGTCGCAGCACAGCACATTCTTTGTATACGGCAGCACGGCGCGCACGTCATTTCCGAACAGGAATACCGGCTCGCAGCCCTCCGCACGGAACAGGTCTCCGTAATACTCCACATAATCCACACCGGTGAAGGGATGCTTCTCATAGCCGAACAGCTCGCGGTATTTCGCCTCGTCCAGCACGTCGCTCCAGGGGTTTACGCCCTTTTCATCCAGCAGGTCCTCGTCGAACAGATGGTTTCCAACCTCGTCGGAGGGATAGCTCATAAGGATATACACTTTTTTAAAAGCCTTTGCAATGCCTTTCAGGCAGATGGCAATGCGGTTGCGGCTGAGGATGGGAAATGTGAGCGCCACCGTATCGGCGCCGAATTTTGCGCGGCAGTCGGCGGCGATGTCCTCCACACCGGCGTAGTTCCCCTGGCTGCGTGCCACAACAGCCTCTGTAACAGCCACGATATCGCGGTCATGGAAGGTGAGGCCCTGCTCTTCACCGCAGGCGAGGATGGCGTCGGTGACGATTTTGACCAGATCGTCGCCCTCACGGACGACCGGGCAGCGTACGCCGCGCGAAGTGGTGCCAACAGTTCTCATTTGTACTAACCCCTCTTTTATTGATGTAAAATTGCAACACAAAAAACGGCCTTGCCTCAAGGCCGTTTTATATTATATCCCAAACTGTACTGTGCGCACAATAGCAATTTGCAAAATCAGCAGAAATACTCATCTTCCGGGCGAATCCCGGCGTTCAGCCGTTTGAACGGCCATAGAAAACCGGAAAAACGGGGCGAACGCCTGCAACAGCGGCAGCCTCCCCGTTTTTCCGGCGGCATGTTCCTAAGGCGGCGGTCACAGCCGGGAATGCACCTTGTGTGCAAGCGCGGAATACCGCTTGGCCATATCCCGTATCGAAAACGCCTCCGTGTTCTTCAGATAAGTATCCATACGGTCGTGAAAGCACTCGTACAGCTCCGGGGCGATCGCGCTCTTGCCCAAAACCGCGCCCAGAATGCTGCCTGCGGAGGCGGCGGTACAGTCGCTGTCAAGGCCCATCGCAACAGTCTGGGACAGTCCCCG
>JAEWTV010000101.1 GCA_023397675.1 Bacillota bacterium
GAATAATACTCATCCGCGCCGTAGTACCGGCTCGTATAGCAGGAGAGCGCCGTCTCCTGTCGGTAGTTGCGGCGCTGTGCCTCCATGGAATATGAAACGCCTTCACCGGCAAATGCAATACACAGAGACTGCTGCGCGTGGGCGCGGGGTGCGGATTTGTAGCGGTGGAAATGCATCAGCCCCTCAGCCGTCTCCTCCTGCACACGGTACACGCCCGGCTCCACCGGAGAAATATGTTCCGCGTGGTACATCACGCCTGTCGTCATTTCCTGCGCTGCCCGGGGATGCACGGTGTCCACCACTACGAACGCATTTGCCGCTTTGAGATAAACGATGTGGCGGTCGGCGTCTGCATTGTGGAAATCGTCATACAGCCGCGTCTTAATGACCTCAGCGCCTGCAAACTGATGGAAGAACAGCTTTTCCGTACGCACAGGCAGATAATCGCCGATATTTTCAGCATATTCCAAAAAGCCGTTTTCCCGGAACATCCGCCCGTTGCGCATCACCAGACGGTTGTGGTAAAAGTCTGCACGATAATGGCCGTTCGTGGTAAAGCTGTCCCGGTAGCCGCCGTCCCGCAGCAGCACCGCACCGCCCGAGCACAGTGCACAGATGGACTGCTCATCCGCGTGCCCATGATGCGGCTTTTCCGCATGGACGGGGATGGTATTCTGTAAGTAATCCCTTGTCAGTTTGCCGTAGGGCCCCACGTCCCTGTAATTGTACAGAAGATAGGTGGAATCCTCACGCCAGCCGTCGCGGAAAACAGCCTTCTTTCCCACCAGCTCGTCCAGCACCTCACAGCTCAGAAGCCCCGGTTCTTCCGGCTGGATGCTGTCGTCCGCCCATACAAAAGCATTCGTCATGCCCCGTTCATACTGTACGCCGTTGTCCATGGTACGGTTTTTCACCATGTTGCGGAACTGGCGCTCAATGGCATATTTCAGCACACCGTCATTGTGCCGCTTTGCCATCAGCTCCATCGCACCCAAACTCAGGCACGTGGAAGTGCCCGAATCGAACCTTGTATCGCCGAATTCCGGCAGCCCGCCCGACGGCAGAAGCATCGCCGTATAGTAATGGCAGTAATAGCTCAGGATCTGCTCGATCCGGAAATTCCATACACCGCGGTACTGAGTGTACTCCGCGATGCTGTTCACCCACAGGCCCAGATAGCTTGTGGCGTCCTCGATGGACCAATTGCCGAGGCTGTCTTCAAACAGCATATCCGCCAGCTTCAGACAGCGTGCGGCGGACGCGTTTTGCGGGAACAGCCTTGCAAACAGCAGCAGCGCGATGGCCCGCAATGTGGCGCGGTTGTGCCGTCCCCATTCGCAGTCGCGGAAGATGTGGTTGATCTCCGCATAGCACAAGGTCTCCAGCCTGTTCCATTCCGCCTGCGTGAATGCGTCGCGGCCGATGATGTACAGCCCGCGCAGCACCGGAGTAAATGAGAAAATCGTTTCCACCACCTGGAAATGCCAGGGGTCCGTATCATTTTCCTCCAACACCTCCAGCGGATTTTTAGAGGGACCTTCGATGGGCTTCCCATCCTCCTGCTTATATATAAAAGGTAAGGAGCCATCCTCATAGCGCTGCACCAGCTCATCCTGCACGGAGAAAAATATTCCCAGGCATTCTTTTACCCGTTCCAGCCATTCCGCTTTTCCTGTATAATGATACATTGCCGCGTCCAGCACCGTCAGATGCCCCAGCCAGGAAAGGGCCCACGTGTTCCCTGTCTCGAAAAAATCTTCTTTGTTTTTTTCAAGCTCCGCCCATTCTTCGCACCGTACCCGCTGCGACATTTCCGCAATATGCTGTGCGTATTCCTGCTTCAACATATTTCTCACTCCCTAATATCCCTCGTGGTTTGTACTCTGAAGACGGCCCATTCCAACATCGGGGCGCCTTCTTTCACTTGCATGATAAAGCATCCGCACCGTTTAAAGCAATAGTAAAATAGCCAAGCCAGTGATATTAATTGTGCGCCTTGCACAACACGGCCTGTTCTTTGCAGCAGAAGCGGTATTTTGCCGGTATACCGCAGTAAAAAGGGGCGTCGCCGCCCTCCTCTTTTGCCGCTGCTTTTTGCCAGAACCCGGCAATTTTGCCGCCATTTACGGTTTATTTACAGGATTGCAATAATAAATTTATTTTTTGAATAATATTATACCGCCATTTGCACAAAAACCAATCCACTATCAAAAATTTATTGTGCATTTAATCAAATTGCTATATTCAAATCCCATTGGCATGCCGTACAATAAGACTCGAAAAGAGACACGGTGCGCGGCAGACGCGCGCTTGAAGGAAGGATGGTCACCTTATGAGACACTCCCGGTTGCAGCCGCAAACGATGCACAGCCGGTTCCAGGCTTCCATGCGGTATATCTGGCGGTACAAATATTTATATCTGCTTTTGCTGCCCGCCGTTCTGTATTTTTTGATTTTTCATTATCTTCCCATGTACGGCGTTATCATCTCCTTTAAGGACTTCAATTTTAAAAAAGGCATTCTGGGCAGCGAATGGATCGGGCTGGAAAATTTTGAATATATGTTCGGTCTCAACGATTTTTACCGCGTATTCTGGAACTCCTTCTGCCTCAGTTTCCTCCGGATGGTATTCGAGTTTCCCATTCCCATCATTCTGGCTCTGCTTTTGAACGAGATTAGCGGGAAACGGTTCAAAAAAATAACGCAGACCGCCATTTATCTTCCCCATTTTCTTTCTTGGGCGGTGATTGGCGGCATTCTGGTAAACTTCCTTTCCCCCACGTGGGGTGTGGTGAACCAGATCATCCAGCAATTGGGATTTGACCCCATCTTTTTCCTGGGCGACCCCAAATATTTCCGCACCACCGCGGTAATCTCCTCCATCTGGAAAGAAGCAGGCTGGGGCACCATCATCTACCTTGCGGCCATTACAGGCATTGACGTGGAACAGTATGAAGCCGCCACAGTTGACGGCGCAAACCGCTGGCAGCGCCTGATCCATATTACGCTGCCCAACATAAAGACCACTGTTATCCTGATGCTGATCCTGCGCATGGGCAGCATCATGTCCAACGGCTTTGAACAGATCTATACGCTGCAGAACACGCAAAACCTTGCCGTGTCCGAGGTATTTGAAACATACACCTACCGTGTTGGCTTGCTGGGCGGCCGGTTCTCCTTCGCCACCACCGTCGGGTTGTTCGCGTCTGTTA
>JAEWTV010000117.1 GCA_023397675.1 Bacillota bacterium
GCCCCAAACATCTCAGCCGCCTTGAAACGGCCAAAATCGGCATTTCGCTGGACACTTTGTTCGACATTGCCGACGCACTTGAAATTGAGCCTTATCTGCTTTTGAAGTTCCGCTAAACCGCCGCGGCCGAACCGCGGCGGTTTCCCTGTGTTTTGGGGAACCCGTCTTTTTCGCGCATCAGTATTGTGCTATAATTATAACCGTTCTTTTTGTAAAAATGCCAAAGGAGTTCTTACAATGGGTATCATGGCACAAATCGGCATCGTACTTGCGGTCTGCCTGGTAGGCGAGGGCATCGCGGCGCTGCTTCCCATCCCCTTCCCCGCCAGCGTCATCAGTATGGTGCTGCTGTTCCTCCTGCTTGCCACAAAGCTGCTTCGGCCGCACCATATCAAGGAAAAATCCAATTTTCTCATCAACAACATGGCCTGCTTTTTCGTGCCGGCCGGCGTGGGTATCCTGCGCTATGCGGATGTGCTGTGGGCCAACCTGCTGCCGCTGCTGGCCATCTGCTTCATCACCACGCCGCTGGTGTACGGCGTTACGGCCTGGGCCGTGCAGCTCACCATGCGCGCCATTCAGAAAAAGGAGGCCCGTCATGATTGAGGCTGTCACCACCTCGCCGCTGTTCGGCATCGTGCTGTGCATCGGCACGTTCCAGATTGGGCGCTGGGTCCAGAAAAAAACAGGGCTGACACTGGCGAACCCGCTGGTCATCGCTATTCTGCTGTGCATCGGCGTGCTGCTTATATTCGACATTCCTTACGAGGATTTCGCCATTGGCGGCGATATCGTGAACATGATGCTCGGCCCCGCCACGGCCGTGCTCGCCTTGAACATCTACAACCAGTATGCCGTGCTCAAGCGCCACTTCGTACCCGTTTTAGTGGGCTGCACCGCGGGCAGCCTGTTCAGCCTGGCAAGTGTGCTGCTGCTGTGCCGCCTGTTCCGGCTGGACGAAGCCGTCACCGCCGCGCTGCTGCCCAAAAGCTGCACCACGCCCATCGCCGTAGGCATTGCCGAAAGCCAGGGCGGCATCGCGGCCATCACCATGGTGGCCGTGCTCGGCACCGGGTTCATCGGCGGGGTGTGCGCCCCTTTGTTCGCCAAGCTGATGCACGTGACGGAGCCTGTGGCCGAGGGCCTTGCCATCGGCGCATGCAGCCATGCGCTGGGCACCACAAAGGCGGCGGAGCTGGGCGAAGTTCAGGGGGCGATGAGCGGCATCGCCATAGGCGTATGCGGTCTGATCACCGTGGTCGCGGCGCTGTTTCTGTGAGCACGGCATACCGGAGCATTCAAAAAGCGCGTGTGGGCTTCCACACGCGCTTCATTTTTATACCGTTTTATTGCCCGCAGCCCGGACCGGGCTGCACGGCGGCTGCCTATTCATACAAAACCTGCCCCGCAAACACACAGACCACCCGCTTCAGATCCGGGTGCTCCGCCATCAACTGGTGCGCTGCCGTCAGCACGGCGCCCGCGCTGGGCGAAGCCGGAATGGCGTCTGTCTCCAGCACCTCACGCGCCGTGACGTTGGCCGTATGGCTGGGCACGGCCATCACGGCATCCACGATGTACGGGTTATAGTTTTCCGGCACAAAGCCCGCGCCCAGGCCCGGGATGTTGTGCCGTCCGATGTACCCGCCGCCGATGGCCTGGCTCTCGTAAGGCTCTACGGCAACCACCTTTACATCCGGGTACCATGCCTTGATGTATTCGCCCACGCCCGTAATAGTGCCGCCGCTGCCTACGCCCGCAACAACCGCGTCCAGCGCGCCGCCCGTTGCCTTGGCGATGTTCGGGCCCGTTACACGGCGGTGAAATTCAGCGTTCAAGTCATTGTCGAAATAGTTCAGGAAATAGCCGCCCGTCTGCTCCACGGCCTCCTGCGCGCGCTGCTCCACGCCCCTGCGGCCGTAAACATAATTGGAAAGCACGATCTGCGCGCCGAACTTCGTCAGCATCTGCTGACGCTCCAGCGGCACGGTAGCCGGCATGCAGAGCATCAGCGGGTGGCGGCTGTGGGCGCAGGCCACGGCCAGCGCCACGGCAAAGCTGCCGCTGGAACACTCGATCACCGTCTGGCCCGGCTGCAAAAGGCCTTTTTCCGTGGCCAGAGCCAGCATTCCTTCGGCCAGCGCGTCCTTTGCGGAGCCCGTCGTCCCGCCGTAGGCCAGATATGCATACAGGGAATCCGGCAGATCGTACTTCGCACAGTACCCGGAAAGCGCCACCACGGGGCGGCTGTACAGCGTTTCATAATAGCTTTTGTGGATATTCAAAACGAAACAGCTCCCTTCCCGGCGAAACCGCACACAATATCACGATTATTATACTATAAAATCCCAGTTTTGGGAATGCGTTTTCCATAAAATTTGCATTTCGCCGCCGGCATGCGCCAAGCGCACAAAAAGCTGCAAAAAAAATGGGCAAACCGCTGAAAAGGCCTTGACTTTACACCGCATGTGCGGTATAATGAACAAGCCGTGTAAAGCGGTTTGCTTTACAAAATGATTTTGAGAAAAGGAGCGGCCGCGGTGGTTACAAAAAACCTCGAAATTTCGTACCTGCTTGATTTTTACGGCGACGTGCTGACGGAAAAACAGCGCGACGTGATGGAGCAGTATTACAACGACGACCTCTCCCTTTCTGAGATCGCGGACAACTTCGGCATCACCCGCCAGGGTGTACGCGACGCCATCAAGCGCGGCGAGGGTACGATCCTGGAGCTGGAGGACAAGGTCGGCTTTGCGCGGCGGTACCGCGCTGTACAGGAGGGCATTGAATCGCTGGAGCAGCTCGCCCGCGACATCAATTTCTACAACAACAACAATTACGCGATGTCCGAGGACATCCACCGCGCTGCGGACGAGATGCTGCATATCATCAACCGCATGAGCGAGGCGTGAACAGCGCTGCATAACGAACGGAAAGCGAGGCGTGCCGCCGATGGCATTTGAGAGTTTAAGCGATAAGCTGGCTTCGGTATTCAAAAAGCTGCGCGGCAAGGGCAAGCTGACCGAGCAGGACATTAAGGACGCTATGCGCGAGGTGCGCATGGCCCTGCTGGAAGCGGACGTCAACTATAAAGTTGCGAAAGATTTTATCGCCGGCGTCACCCAGCGCGCCATGGGACAGGAGGTCATGGAGAGCCTGACCCCTGCGCAGCAGGTCATCAAGATCGTCAACGTCGAGCTGACGGAACTGATGGGCGGCAGCGAGGCCGCGCGCATCCACATCAAGTCCAAGCCGCCGACGGTGATCATGATGTGCGGCCTGCAGGGTGCGGGC
>JAEWTV010000073.1 GCA_023397675.1 Bacillota bacterium
CCTTTATCCCCACAGGAATGCCGGCCAGCACGCCCAGCGTCTCTCTTCTGGCGATTTTTTCATCCACTTCCTTTGCCTTCGCACGCGCGGTATCCGCCGTTACGGACAAAAACGCGTCAACCTTCGGCTCTACCGCGTCTATGCGCGCGAGCGTGTCGTCCAGGATCTCGCACGCGGTCACTTCTTTGCTGCGCAGCAGGGCGGAAAGCTCTGCCGCTGATTTTTTATACAGTTCCATTGTATGCCCTCCTCACTCTACGGTCTTCGGCACGACGATGCAGCCCGCAACGGCCTGGGGCACGTTTTGCAGCATTTCATCCCGCGGATACGAGGGCACAACGGCATCCTCGCGCAGCTCCATGACATTGCCCGGCTCCAGCAGCGTGGCCGCACTGGGGATCTCCGGCAGATTCTCCACCATCGCAACGATACCGGAAAGCTCTTTTTCAAACGCTTCCACCTGTTCCTCCGGGATCTTCAGCATCGCAAGCTTCGCGATGTGCCGTACATCGATTTTCATATTCCATTCCTCACTTTTATCAGAATTGTTCGGGCGCCCCGCACAGCGCGGCGCTTAAGGTGTCAGCTTTCAATCGTATCGCGCTGCGCTTGGAGCATCGCAAGAAATTCTTCCTCGCTGATAACAGGGACGCCCAGCGACTGCGCTTTTGTCAGCTTGGAGCCCGCCGCCTCGCCCGCGAGCACATAGCTCGTTTTCTTAGAGACGGACGACGACGCCTTGCCGCCGTTCTGTGTGATGAGCGCTTCTGCCTGCGTGCGGGAAAGCGTGGGCAGCGTGCCGGTAACCACCAGCGTTTTGCCCGCCAGACGGTCTGTCTTTTTCGGCCCGTTGTAGCGCATATTGACGCCAGCCTCCCGCAGACGGCGCACCAGATCCTGCGTACCATCTTTGGCAAAAAAGTCCAGCACGCTCTCGGTCATCACCCCTCCGAAGCCGTCGATCGCGTTGATTTCTTCCTCCGCCGCGGCCTGCACCGCCTCCATCGTAACGAAATGCTCCGCCAGCAGTGCGGCGCCCTTACTGCCGATATTGCGGATGCCCAGAGCAAACAGAAGCTTGTCCAGCCCATTCCGCCGCGAAGCGGCGATAGCCGCCAGAAGATTTGAAACGGATTTTTCCTTGAACTTATCCAGTGTGATAAGCTGTTCCGCTGTAAGGTCGTAAATATCTGCGGCGGTATGCACAAGACCGCGTTCCACAAGCTGCCTGGCTACTGCCGGGCCGAAGCCGTCGATGTCCATTGCAGCCCGGGAGGCAAAATGGATGATGTTGCGCAGCGTCTGGGCCGGACATTCGGGGTTTGTACAGCGCAGGGCCGCCTCATCTTCCATGTGCGACACCGGCGCACCGCACGAGGGGCACGCCTGCGGCATCTCGAACATCTGCGCATCCGGAGCATGCTGTACTACAGCCACCACTTCCGGAATGATATCCCCCGCCTTGCGCACGCGGATCACATCCCCGATGCCGACGCCAAGCTGCCGGATGAAATCCTCGTTGTGCAGGATAGCCCGGGAAACGGTCGTTCCCGCCAGCAGCACCGGTTCAAACACAGCCGTCGGCGTCAGCACGCCTGTGCGCCCGACAGAAACCTCGATATTCAGCAGCTTTGATTCTTTCTCTTCGGGCGGATATTTGAAGGCAACGGCCCAGCGCGGGAACTTATTCGTGCTTCCCAACGCATCGCGCTGTGCAAAATCGTCCACCTTCACCACTGCACCGTCAATGTCATACGGCAGCGTACCGCGCAGCGCGCCGATGGCTTCGATTTCCCGGAGCACGTCATCGATATTACAGAAGCGCGCATGCCGCGGAGATACCGGAAACCCCAGCGAGGCCAGGTAGTCCAGGCTTTCCTTGTGGCTGTGCAGCGTCATTCCCTCGATACGCTGCAGATTGAACACAAATACGGACAACCCACGGCCGGCAGTGACGGCGCTGTCCTTTTGACGCAGCGAACCCGCCGCCGCGTTGCGCGGGTTTTTAAATGGCTGCTTATCGCTGAGCTCCTGCTCCTCCACCAGCTTCAAAAAAGCATCGCGGGGCATATATACTTCTCCCCGCACTTCCAGAAAGTCCGGCGCTCCGTCTGGCAAGCGCTTCGGGATATCCTTTATCGTCGCGAGATTCTGCGTTACGTCTTCCCCCACAATGCCGTCGCCCCGGGTGGAGCCCCGAACAAAAACACCATTCCGGTATTCCAGGCTGATGGAGAGGCCGTCTATCTTTGCCTCCACCACATACTGCGGCGCCAGACCGGCTTCCCGCATTCGCGCGTCGAATTCCCGGACTTCAGCCAGTGAAAAAACATCCTGCAGGCTCTCCATTTTTACAATGTGCGTCACTTTTTCAAAGCGGCCGGAGGCAACGCCGCCAACATGCTGCGTGGGGGAGCTTTCGTTCACGAATTCCGGATGTTCCGCCTCCAGCGCTTTCAACTCGCGTGTCAGCGCATCGTACGCATAATCATCCAGCTCCGGCGCATCCAGGTCATAATACAGATGGTTGTGATAATCGATTTTTTCTTTCAGGGCCGCATAGCGCTCCCGCGCCTCTGCAATCTCCAAGATACCACCTCAGTCGCATAGAAATACAGTTAATAGTATAGCATAAAACAGCGCCATTGCATACAGCGCGCACGGATAAAATTTACGAACCGGATGCGTAAAATTGCGGCACTTTGCCTACGATCAGCGTCTGGGCGATGCACACTTCATTTTCCACCGTTACGCTTGTGGAATACCCGGGCAGGATGGCGCTCATTTCCACTGTGAAACGGATGAAGATGCGGTGCTGTGTCTGGTTGATGCCCGCCGTCTCCAGTGTGTCCACGATCGTGCTCTGCACAAAGGATGCCGGCACCACCTGCAGCGGGATGTCCGGCCCTCGCCCCGCCATGATCTGCCAGCCCAGAAGCGTGCCCAGCGGGATGCGCACATCCTGTTTTGGGACGGAGAGGAGCCGGTTGGCCACGGCGTCTGTCAGCCGCGTTTTCAGGCGGTTTACTTCTACGGAATTGATTTCGATGGCAGATACCGTGCCATCCGGCGCTTTGTCCACTTCCACCTGTGCCTGTTCAATATCCTGCACCTCATTCAATTCTTCCATCACCGCCTCGTTCATAGCCAGCACGGAAACCACGCGGCACTGGTACTGCGCCATTGTGG